>JAOTYY010000342.1 GCA_029861595.1 Gammaproteobacteria bacterium | reverse complement strand
GGTACTCCGTGCACTTCGGCGCCAACAAAATAAACATGCATGGACCCGAAGCATGGCGCGATGCCGCATTTACGCTGCGGGGACCCACGGCGGTGCCGGGCTGCGGCGATATCTGTTTTGTGTGGAACAGCAGCGAGGCTGCGTTAACACGCCTGCTGGCGGACGCCGATGCGCAGGTGATCGAAGGCCCGGTAGAGCGTATCGGGGGCCGCGAAGACGGTGCCGCGAGCGGCACGAGTATCTACGTTCGTGATCCCGATTCGAACCTGCTGGAGTTTATTGTTTATCCAGATTCGTGAACGCAGATCCAGGACACAACAGCATGAGTGATTGTTTGTTTCACATGGTCGCGGGGGCGCCGCATCCGGTGGCGCCCTTCTCCCACGCCACTGAAGTCGCTGGCTGGGTGTTCCTCACGGGACAAATGCCAACCGATCCCGAAGACCAGGATGCTCCGATACCCGCCGATGTTGAGGCGCAGACACGGCGCGTTATGGACAACTTGATTCTGGTGCTCGAAGGCATCGGACTCGGGTTGCAGCACGTAGTCTCCGCGCGCGCGTTTCTGACCCACTTCGAGCGCGACTACGCGACCATGAACGAAGTTTATCGGTCTTATTTTCCGGCCGACCGGCTGCCGGCGCGCACCTGCGTCGGGGTCACCGGCCTGGCCGTCGGCGCTCTCGTCGAAATCGATATGATTGCCCGGCGGCCCTGAACGGGTGAACAGCAATGAGCGAAACGACACGCACGATCACAGGAAAATACCACTGCGGCAATATCGCTTTCGAATTGCGTTGGCCGGAGGCGGACGGTGACATTGCGGTACGCGCCTGTGGCTGCGATTTCTGTGTCAAACACGGCGGCGTCTATACCTCCCATCCACAAGCCGTATTGATCGCCCACATCGGCGATCCGGCTGCGGTGAACAGGTACAAGTTCGGGACCGAGACCGCAGATTTCCACGTGTGCACTCGCTGCGGTGCCGTCCCTTTCGTTACCAGCGAGATCGATGACAATCTCTATGCGGTTGTGAACGTGAACACGTTCGAAAACCTGCCGCGCGAGGAAATGCGCCGCTCTGCCAGTGATTTTTCCGCGGAAACGACGCAGGAGCGCCTGGCGCGACGGCAACGCAACTGGATCCCGAGTGTACGTATCGAGTAGACGATGGCCCTCACCCCTAACCCCTCTCCCAGAGGGAGAGGGGAAAAGAACAAACCCCTCCTCTCCCAGAGGGATGAAGAACAAAAGCGCCTCTCCCAGAGGGAGAAGCGAAACAGCTCAAAACCCTTCTCCCCTGAGGGGAGAAGGGTTGGGATGAGGGGGAAATGAAACAGAATGAGTTTGTATGGGCAGTAAACATAATCCGATGACACGTCCGATCGACAATGCGGAAATCGACACCGCGGTTGCGCTGCTCGAGCGGGCGGAAAGCGAATTCCCGTCACAGCAATCGGCCGACAGTTTCAGCGAGGCGTTCGATGCGCTCAACGATATCATCGCGTACGACTCACCCGGTGATTCAGTGTCGCGCTACATCAGCAACGTAAAGTATGCGCACTGCAGACGGATCGCGACACGGCTGGTCGAAGTCGACCCCGGCGACTTCGAGGTGTGGTTCCACTACGCGGTATTGCTGCTGGTAAAAATGAAGATCGAATTCGACACGTTGCGCATCCAACATCCCGACCTTGGATTGTTGTACGACCGGTGCATGGGACGGCACGGTACGTCGCTGCAGGCAGCAGCGGCGAAACTTGCTGATGGCCGCTGAGGCACAGGCCACACGGAAACTGCGCGCGGCTTCGCCCGACGAGGCGCCGGCATTGAGTGCACTCGCCAAACGCGCCAAAGCGCACTGGGGATATTCGCAAACGTTCATGCAGGTCTGCGACGCCGAACTCAATTACGACCGCGAGGACATCACCGACAACCCGTTTTTCGTGCTCCAGCGTGAGACGCGCGTAGTCGGATTTTATGCACTGCGGCGCCGGTCGACCGAGCAGGCGGAGTTGCAAGCCCTGTTTGTCGAACCGCAATTCATCGGCACCGGTTGCGGCAGAGAATTGATCGAACACGCAAAAACAACCGCCACCACGTTGGGCTTTCGCGAGTTGATCATTCAAAGTGACCCAAACGCGGTGCCGTTTTACATCGCGGCAGGTGGCGTGCAAACCGGCACCCGCGAGTCAGGCAGCATACCTGGGAGGTTGCTGCCGCTGTTTCGCATATCGCTTTCTGAAACGGGTTGACCTGGCGGCGCACGGTTCAACCTCTGTGGATGGTGATCGCCCTGGAAAAGGCCGACCCGCCGCCGCTCACTGAGCGCGCCGGCGACGCTTGCCAGACCCGTAAGTTTCGCGCAGTTCGCGTTTGAGGATTTTGCCGGCCACGTTGCGAGGAAACGCGTCGCAGACCACGGCATCGTGAAGGCGCTGGTATTTGGCGCTTACGCGCTCGTTGGTCCAGGCGACGAGTTCCTGCGCAGACAGCGAACCGGCTTCGGCCAGCACCACGGCGGCCACGGGTATCTCGCCCCATTGCTCGTCCGAAACACCGAAAACCGCCACGTCCAGGACCGCCGGATGCTGGATGATCACCTCCTCGATATCCTTCGGATAGACGTTTACCCCACCCGAGACCATCATGTCCTTGATGCGGTCCACCAGAAACAGATAGCCGTCGCCGTCGAGATAGCCCGCATCGCCTGAATAAAGCCAGCCGCCGCGCACGGTCTGCTCAGTGAGATCCGGACGCTTGTAGTAACCGGCCATGAGGCAGGGGCTGCGCCCCACGATCTCACCGACTTCGCCCGGCGGTGCCTCGCTGCCGTCCTCGCGCACGATCCTGATATCCATTAAGGGTGGCGGGCAGCCGACCGAGCCTTCCTTGCGCACGGCATCGTGCTTGTCGAGCACCGTCATCAATCCCTCGGTCAGCCCGTAAAGCTCATAGAATCGACCGGGCAGCAACTCATTGACACGGTGCTTGTACTCCACGTGCAGGGGCGCACCGAGGTTCTGCAGCATCTCCAGAGATTGCAGTTTATGCGGCTCGAACGCAGGATGGTTGAGGATCGCGATGATCTGCGCCGGCACCATGATGATGTGGGTCACCTGCTCGCGGTCGATCGTCTCGATCACCCGGGCGGCATCGAAATTTTCGTGCAGGATGTAGGTGCCGCCGACGAACATCCACGGCATCAGATCGATCATCGCGCCATTGAATACGATGGAACCGGCGTGCAGCACGATACTCTCCGGAACGATCCTGCAGGTCTGCGCAAACAGCATGC
>JAOTYY010000341.1 GCA_029861595.1 Gammaproteobacteria bacterium | reverse complement strand
GTGGTATTGATCATCGATACGGAGCACAAGATAAGGGGCGCCTCGAAAAAACCGAGCGCAGCGCCGTGACGACTGGTGATTGATCTAGTGCTTTCGAAAGTGTTGTCCGCTGACCTGCGCCCGTATCTCCGCGTCGCCCTGAAACTCGTCCTGCTGGGCGCGCTGCTCATTGGTGCGACTTACGCGGGCAACTGGATTATGGGGCAGTTCAACCCGCATCTGACGCCCAGCACCGAACCGGCGTTTCATCGCATGATCATGATCACGATGGTCATCTACGTTCTGATGATGGCGCTGCCCTTTGTGCCAGGCGCCGAAATCGGGCTCGGATTGATGGTGATGTTCGGACCCAAGATTGCGCCCCTGGTGTACGCTGGCACCGTCCTGGCGCTATCACTCGCGTTTCTGCTCGGACGGTTGGTACCACAGCAAACGATCGTCGAGATCTTCGAGACACTCCATCTGAAGCGCGCCAGCCGTCTGGTGCGTCGGCTGGAGCCACTCGATTCGCAAGAGCGTCTCGAGTATCTGCTGCAGAATGCGTCCGCTCGGATCGTACCCTTTCTACTCCGGCATCGCTTCCTGGCGCTTGCGGTCGCGCTCAACCTTCCTGGCAACGCCCT
The DNA here is from genome assembly GCA_029861595.1 of Gammaproteobacteria bacterium. Classification (GTDB taxonomy): domain Bacteria; phylum Pseudomonadota; class Gammaproteobacteria; order JAHELT01; family JAHELT01; genus JAHELT01. The sequence continues at coordinate 2,696 of JAOTYY010000341.1, read as the reverse complement.
GATAGGCGGTGGTGGGGGGATCTGCCTCGTCGCTGGATACAGTCGGCTGTTTCCGCTGCGTATGTACCTGCTGACTGTGTCCATTGCGGTTTCGCCGATTCCCCTGGCGGTATTCGTCAGCAACGCCTGACACAGGGATTTTCCGATGAGTTTGAGATTGCCAGCGATCCAGTGGTTACGCTGCATGAGTGTGATCTGGTCCGGACTGCCGAAAAAAATTCCTCGTTCGCGCCATGGCTACGCCAGGACTGGCTCCACGACGCAGCCCGATTGGGGAATGACCGCGATTGGCATTAACATACCTGAGCCCTTGTCGTGTGTTGATGGCAAGATTTGGGGGCTGGCACTTCGCGCCGGTTTACCTGGAGGACTAACGAGTGGCACGCATCGCGGTTGGCGGCTGGCAGCACGAGACCAATACTTTCGCGCCTATCCGAGCGGATTTCGCGGCGTTCGAGGAACCCAATGACTGGCCGGGACTGTGCCGGGGTGCGGCCATGTTCGACGGGGTCGATGGCGTTCACTTACCGATTACCGGGGCGATCGAAGCGCTTCGGTCATGCGGCCACGAACTGGTGCCGCTGCTGTGGTGCTCGGCCACGCCCTGCGCGCACGTGACCGAAGATGCGTTCGAGCGCATCTCCGCAATGCTGCTCGAAGACATCACGGCGGCCGGGCCGCTGGATGGGATCTATCTCGATCTGCACGGTGCCATGGTGTGTGAGCACTACGAGGACGGCGAAGGCGAGTTCCTGCGCCGGGTGCGTGACCTGGTGGGGCCGGACCTGCCTGTCGCCGTGAGCCTGGACCTGCACGCGAACCTGACGGCGGCAATGGTCGAACACGCGAGCATCGTTGATCTCTACCGCACCTACCCTCACGTTGACATGGGCGAAACCGGCAGCCGCACGGCCGGACACCTTGACCGCCTGCTCGCGGGAGGCGAGCACTGGGCGAAAGCCTTACGGCGAACGGATTTCCTTATCCCCCTAAACTGGCAGTGCACCCTCGTCGATCCGGCCAAATCCCTCTATGGACGCATCCCCGAATTGATCCGTGACGGCGTGCAAGCGGTTGGTTTCGGTTGCGGGTTTCCGTTGGCGGACATCGCCGAGTGCGGTCCCGCGGTTGTCGCATACGCCAGCGATCAGACAATGGCTGACCAGGCCGCCGATGCGTTGATCGGCGCTGTTATCGACGCGGAAACCGACTTCGTCGGTCGGCTCTACGATCCGGCGGAGGCGGTCACCGAAGCGCTCCGCGCCAGTAGCGGTGCGCGCGGCCCGGTAATCCTCGCCGACACCCAGGACAACCCCGGCGGCGGTGGACCCGGCGACACCGTGGGTATGCTGCGCTCGCTGATAGAAGGCAAGGCTGCCGGTGCGCTGTTCGGGCTGGTTTGTGACAGGGAGGTGGCTTCGCAGGCCCACGCCGCCGGCATCGGCGCGACCTTCGACGCGGCGCTGGGGGAGCGCTCCGGTCTGACCGGCCATTGGCCCCTTACGGCGAACTTTCGTGTAGTTGCACTCGGCGACGGCCGCTTCACGGCGACCGGCGCTATGTATCGCGGCGCGCACATGCAGTTGGGATTGATGGCATTGCTGGAAGTAAGCGGCGTGCGCGTGGCTGTGTCTTCCAGGGCGGCCCAGGTCGCAGACCAGTCGATGTTCCGCCACCTCGGCATCGATCCTGCGCGCGAGCGCATTATCGCGCTGAAAAGCTCGGTGCACTTCCGCGCGGACTTTCAGGAGATGGCCTCGGCTGTCCTGGTGGTAACCGCTCCCGGCCCGGTGATCGCCGATCCTGCGCAACTCTACTTCCACAATCTCCGCCCGGGCCTGCGAGCCGGAACCACCCAGTTGTCGTGACCCTGCCTGCGCACCCTCCGGGCGTCCTTACCAGCGTCCGCGATTGACCGGCCTGTTGATATCCGTCACCATCCGGGGCGCAAACCAGAAATGTCGAAGCCGGTGCCGTCACAACGTTGCCGTGGGGACCACCCAGTTCCTCCGTCGACGGATCCGGCTCCGTGTCGCTCCATCGAAGATTCGACTGGTTCCACGCAATTCGCGCACCGGCCCGAACCGGAGGTGCGACGGCTTCATTTCGTAATCAAAAAACTGTCAGGAGGAAATACGATGCAGACCCTGAAACGAGGACTGTGCGGCTTGGTGGTGGCGGTGTTCTGCGGCGCGGCCGCGATTTCCGCGCAGGCCGCGACCCCGAAAAATACGTTCGTCATGGCCAAGGATTTGGCCGACATCATCACCATGGACCCGGCCGAGGTGTTCGAGCTGACCACTGGTGAAATCATCGCCAACGTCTACGACCGCATCATGATGTTCGAGCCGGAAAATCTCACCAAGCTGGTGGGCGGCGTCGTCGAAAGCTATGAAACCAGCCAGGACGGCAAGACCATCAAATTCAGAATGCGCCCCGGCCTCAAGTTTCATTCCGGTAACCCGGTGACCGCCGAGGATGCCGCGTGGTCGCTGCAGCGGGTCGTCAAACTAAACAAGACACCGGCTTTCATCATCACGCAGTTCGGCTGGAACGCCGAAAATGTGGATGAACTTGTCAGAGCGACCGATGACCAGTACTTCAGCGTACGGATCGTTGAAGAGTTCTCACCCGGGCTGGTGCTGAATGCCCTGTCCGCCGGTATTGCCTCGGTGGTCGACAGAAAGCTCTTGATG
>JAOTYY010000003.1 GCA_029861595.1 Gammaproteobacteria bacterium | reverse complement strand
GCTTCTCGGTGTGTCTCAGGTGTTCGGTACGCGCACTATTGCCCAGTTCAATTATTCGCAAACCATTGGCGACGGCTATCACACCGATCCCTACAAACTGGTCAGTGTCGTCGCCGCGGACACCGGTTCGACCCTGGACTACGTCTACGAGCAGCGGCCCGACATGCGCACCGTGCATGGGTTTTTCTCGCGGTTCAAACATCGTTTCGACTACGGCGTGCTGGACATAGGCGCTCGTTACACCGAAGACGACTGGGGCGTTGAGTCCGGTACTCTGGATATACGTTTGCGCAAAACGCGCGCGGACAACGTTTTCTGGGAACCGCATCTGCGTTGGTACTCGCAAAGCGCCGCGGATTTTTTCCGCCACAGCATCACAGATACCGAGACGTTGGACGGCGATCTCAGTGCCGATCGCCGTCTCGCCGACTTCGACGCCGTGACACTGGGATTGAGGTATGGTCGAAACGACAGCGACGGCGAGGCGTTCAGCATGAGCTTCGCGTACTACCAGCAGTTCGGTGACGGATCTCCCGACGATGCGGTAGGTGTGCAACGCGGGCTCGATCTGTTTCCGGAAACGCGGGCGATTCTGGTGCAGCTGACCAATACGTTCTTCTGGTAGAGGAAGGCGGTGTGCTGCAAAGCGACCTGAAACTGTCACGGCGTGGCGAACTCTGGTGCGGTCGGTTCCAGTCCATGGCCAGTCCTTGTGAAGTACTGGTGGACAGTCCAGAACGCAAACTGGCACACGAGCTCGTACAGATCGGCGCGCGCGAAGCCTGGCGCATCGAAAGCGCGTTCAGCCGTTATCGCGACGACAATATCGTCCACCGAATCAACAACGCAGCCGGCGAGACTGTCGAGGTGGATGAGGAGACAGCGCGCCTGCTCGATTTCGCCGATCAATGCTACACACTCAGTGAGGGTCTGTTCGATATTACTTCCGGCGTGTTGCGGCAGGCGTGGCGGTTCGACGGTGGTCGGGCGGTACCGGACACCGAAGTTATCGAGCGCCTGCTGCCCAAAGTAGGTTGGCGGAAAGTCATCTGGGAAAACCCCAGCCTGACTCTACCGTCGGGGATGGAAATCGATTTCGGTGGGATCGGCAAGGAGTACGCGGTGGACAGTGCGCAACAGTTGCTGGCCGCCCACAGCGACTTGCCCGCGCTGATCAACCTGGGCGGCGATCTGGCGGTCACCCGCAACCGCTGCAGCGCCGACGCCTGGCGCGCCGGGGTGGAGGATCCCGCGGGCCGCGGCGCGCGGGGTGCCATTCCGATCAAGCAGGGAGCGCTGGCGACCAGCGGGGACACGTACCGTTACGTGTTGAAGGACGGTGTACGTTATGGACATATTCTTGATCCACGCAGTGGCTGGCCGGTGGCCGGGGCACCGCGCTCGGTCACGGTGGCGGCGCCGAACTGCACGCAGGCAGGTATGCTGGCGACCTTTTCGATGTTGCAGGGCAGCGACGCGGAGGACTTCCTGCAGGCCCAGGAGATCCCACACTGGTGTCAGCGCTAACACAATATTTCTATTAACATCAATTAGATACGAGCGATTATAGATTTGTTCTAATTTGCCGCTATAATGCCAGGATGAACACCATAGGGCATTATCCTTTCGACAAGGCGGGTGTTGTGGAGCTTCTGCAGCGCCATGGCATCATGCCTACGCAACAGCGCATAGACATTGCGTATTTTTTGTTCCAACGGCCCCAGCACCTGTCCGCCGAGGAGATTCTCGCCGGTGTTAACGACAGACGCGAACGCGTATCCAAGGCAACCGTGTACAACACACTGGGATTGTTTGTGAGCACCGGCTTGTTGCGCGAAGTGCTGATCGAACCGGAGCGCGTGTTCTACGATTCCAACATGCAACCGCATCATCATATTTACAACCTCGACACCGGCGAGTTAAGCGACGTGCAGGCCGTAAACGTGCAGGTGCAGCGGCTGCCCGCATTGCCGGAGGGCACCGAGGTCGATTCTCTGGAGGTCGTTATTCGCGTCCGCAACGCGCGCTGAGCGCCTCTGCCGGCCCCGACAATGCGCGCGCGGTCGGCATCAGTCCAGATCTGCTACCAGCGCTTGTGCCGTTTGCGCAGGCAAGGAATCGATCACGTACCGATAGTGCGGGTGATCAACGCCGATCGCGATCGCGGCGCCTGCCTTTGCATCCGCGATCATTGCCGCGTCCAGTTCGAAGCGCAGAAAATGCACCGAGGATGTTTTCTCCTCGCTGGTGCGATCGAGGTCTTCGTCGCAGACCGGGCTGACTTTCTCATGCTCGCCGATTTTCACCCGGACGGTGTTTTCTACATCGATAAGTTCGGCCAGCGCACGCCGTCGCTGTTCGACGTCGGCGTACTCGATCATCATCGTCGCTTTCCAGTTGCTGCCGTCCGGAATCAGCGGGTTGTAGGCGTCCAGTTCTTCCTGGATCCCGGCGGCTGCAAATATACGCTCGACGCGGAGCATCTCCTGGATCTGGTAGTGCATGGTGAGCCGGTCTTCGAACAGCAGACTGATGTGCTCACCGAGATCGACACGCCGGTGTTTTTTGTGGGCCATGACCTGGGCGCGCATCTCAGTTCGCAGGTCCGCGTAGGCCTCCAGGGTGTATAAATCCTCGCGTGAAAGTTTTTGCATGAGCGTTTGTGCGCCTAAATTCCGTATGCCTTGCGCAGCAGCGACACCGGGTGTTCCGGTTCGCTGCCGTCGCCAAGGGTAGTGGCGATCTGGCGACCGGCCATTGGGCAGTCGCTCGAATAACTGTCGACCTGCGCCTGGGTGACGCGGCGTGCCACCGGTCGGCAGATCTTGCGTGACACGTCATGGTATTCCTGTTTTACCGCGTAAGTACCGTCGTGGCCTGAGCAACGCTCGATAACCTCTATCTCGGTATCGGGCACCAGCGAGAGCAGGTCACGGGTTTTCAAACCGATGTTCTGCACGCGCAGATGGCAGGCGGCGTGGTAGGCGATCTTGCCGAGCGCGGTGGTGAAATCGAGTTTCAAGCCATCCTCCTTGTGTCGCAGCATCAGGTATTCGAACGGGTCGAACATGTGCGCCCTGACTTTCGCCACATCCGCATCGTCCGGAAACAGCAGCGGCAGTTCCTGTTTAAACATCAGCACGCAGGAAGGAATTACCGCAACGATGTCGCAGCCGGCGTCGATCGCCTCGAGCAGCGCGGGAATGTTGGTGTCTTTGGCCGCCTGCAGGGCTTCGATGTCGCCCAGTTCCAGTTTGGGCATGCCGCAGCAACGCTCCCGGCTCAACAACTGCACCGGAATGCCGTTGTGCTCGAATACGGCTTGCAGATCGTCGTTCAGCTGCGGCTCATTGTAGTTGCCATAGCAGGTACTGAAAATCGCTACTCGGCCCCGCGTGGTGCCGAGCGGACGTGCTTCGCTATCGGCATTACGGCGCCAGCGTTTGCGAAACGTTCTACTGTGATACTCGGGCACGTGCGCGTTTTTGTGCACACTCAACGTCTTGCTCAACAGACCGCGGCCGAGTTTCGAGCGATTGGTGGCATTTACGGCCTGTACGACAATCGGAATGCCCGCCAGTTTGCCAACCGCGTCGGTCGCGGACAGGATCCGGTCCCGCAGCGGCGGTTTTTGCTGGCGATGCTTCACCATCTTGGCGCGCAACATCAGGTGCGGGAAATCGACGTTCCACTCGTGTGGTGGCACGTACGGACATTTGGTCATGTAGCACAAATCGCACAGATAGCAGTGGTCCACGACTTTCATGTAGTCCGCTTTCGCCACGCCGTCGACTTCCATGGTTTCGGATTCGTCGACTAGGTCGAAAAGTGTCGGGAACGCATTGCACAGACTCACGCAGCGCCGGCAACCGTGACAGATGTCATAGACCCGTTCGAGTTCCTCGTTAAGGGCATCGGTATCGAAGAAACTCGGAGCCTGCCACTGCAACGCGTGTCGAGTAGGGGCGTCGAGACTACCCTCGCGGGTTTCGCCAGCCATAAAAAATTTCTACCTGTGTGTCGAGAAAGCGGAGGCCGTGCGGCCTCCGCGGGATGGGAATGCTCAGCCGTCCAGCGTGTCCAGAGCTTTTTGAAAGCGGTTGGCGTGCGAGCGTTCGGCCTTGCCCAGCGTCTCAAACCAATCGGCGATTTCGTCAAAACCTTCCTCGCGGGCGGTCTTGGCCATGCCCGGGTACATATCCGTGTATTCATGCGTTTCGCCGGCGATCGCGGCTTGCAGATTGTTGGACGTCGAGCCAATCGGCAGGCCGGTGGCCGGATCGCCGGTTTGCTCCAGATATTCCAGATGGCCGTGCGCGTGACCGGTCTCACCTTCGGCGGTGGAGCGGAATACCGCGGATACATCGTTGTAGCCCTCAACGTCGGCTTTCGCCGCGAAGTAAAGATAGCGGCGGTTCGCCTGCGACTCGCCGGCAAATGCGTCCTTGAGGTTCTGTTCGGTTTTACTGCCTTTTAAAGACATTGTGTCTGTCCTCTGCATAGTGGTTGTGAAACGTCAAAAGCTCCCACAGGGTGCTCGCAGCGTATACGGGGTGCTCGCTCTGCGTATTGATATAGATTAAATCTCAATACTTAGAATTAGTCTAAGCCGCTCTCGTCTGGTTTGTCAATCGGTGTCGCTGCAGGCTCGGCAAATAACACCAGATGCTCGACGTCCAGACGAATACCGATCTCCTGACCGACCTTGTGGTCGTGATGACTGGGCGCCATGCACAGGATGCGGTTGCCGCTAGGCAGCGCCAGGGTGTAGAGGAATTCGGCGCCACGAAACGCCCGATCGACTATCTTTGCCGTGGTATTGGCGGTGTCGTCGTGAATAACATCGTCGGGCCGGATCAGCAGGTTGAACCGGTCACCATTCAGGTCGTTGACGATCTGTCCCGAAAACTCACCGAGTTCGGTACGAATCGAATTGCTGCCGGCCCGGGTCGCCGGCAACAGGGTACCCTGGCCGATAAAATCGCCGACGAACAGATCAGCCGGCCGGTGATACAGTTCGTACGCCGAGCCCCATTGGTGCAGTTGCCCCCGGTTCATCACTCCGATGCAATCCGCCATCGCGAACGCCTCGAACTGATCATGTGTAACCAGCAGCGCGGTGATCGAGTCCTCACGCAGCAGACTGCGTACTTCTTTCGCCAGTTGCTCGCGCAATTCCGCATCCTGGCTGCCGAACGGCTCGTCCAGCAGCAGCAGATCCGGCCGCGGCGCCATGGCACGCGCCAGTGCCACACGTTGTTGCTGCCCTCCGGAAAGCTGGTGCGGATAGGCTTTTTGGTATGCTTGCATGTCCACCAGTTCGAGTAGTTGCGCTACGCGTTCGCGACTTTTTCGCACAGATTTGGTACTCAGGCCGAAGGCGATGTTGTCACTCACGTTCAAGTGTGGAAACAGGGCGTAGTCCTGAAACACCATGCCAACCCGCCGTTGCTCCGGCGGCAATCCCCAACCGGCGCGACTCACTTCGCGCTCGCGGATCAGGATGCGGCCCTGCAATGGCAGTTCAAAGCCCGCAATGGTTCTGAGCACCGTGGTCTTGCCGCAACCGCTGGGACCCAGCAGGCAACCGATTTGACCACGCTCCAATTGCAGGGTCACCTGGTCGACCGCGCGCAGCACATCGAAGTCCACTACCAGTTGTTCAACAGTCAGTTGTATGCGCAAGAGCAGGTTGGCCCCGTAGATCCGTCCGCGAAAGAGTAACGGCATTGTGCCTGCCGCGACAATTATTGACCATGCGGGAAATAAGGTGACAGTTTACTTTTTTCGCTGGGTTTTCTTGGACCAAGAAACCAGACAAGCCCGAAAAAAGTAAACTGTCACCTTATTTCCTGGGACAGGACACTGGAGATGGTCCCTCAACTCGCGTCACTCGGCGATCAACACCTCACGCGCTTCAGCGAAGCGTTGCACGGAGCAGGTTTGCCGCCGCTAACGGACGAACTCGCCCGGCAGGCCCGTTTGGTTTTCTCGTGCAGCGACTATGCAGCTCGAACTTGTCAGCGATGGCCGCAACTGTGGCACGAATTGAGCGACAGCGGGCGTTTACACCAGACCTTGGGTGATGCCGCACTGGCGCAAGGGCTCGACGGTTTGCTGGCCGATGCGGCGCCGACCGAAGAGGCAATGATGGCGATCCTGCGCCGTTTCCGGCACGTCGAGTCGCTGCGCATCGCGTGGCGGGATTTGTGTGGACTGGCCGAATTGCCGGAAACGCTGCACGATTTGAGCGCGCTCGCCGACGCGTGCATCGATGCGTCGCTGGATAGGCTGTACGAATGGCACTGCGACCGGTGGGGCACGCCCCGGGACGTTGCTGGCGAACAGCAGCGGCTCATCGTGCTGGGCCTGGGCAAACTGGGTGGCCGTGAACTGAATTTCTCCTCCGACGTCGATCTGATTTTTGCTTTTAAGGGCCACGGTGAAACCGACGCAGCGGCGCCGCGCGCCAACATCGAGTTTTTCACCCGCCTGGGACAGCGTCTCATTCGGGTGCTGTCCGAACCCACGGTGGATGGTTTCGCCTACCGGGTCGATATGCGTCTGCGGCCATTCGGCGACAGCGGCCCGCTGGTGGCGAGCGGTGAAGCACTGGAGCACTACTACCTGACTCAGGGGCGGGACTGGGAACGCTACGCGATGATCAAAGCCCGCGTGGTCGCAGGGGATCGCCGTGGCGGTGAAGAACTGCTGAGCGAACTCCAGCCTTTCGTCTATCGCCGCTACCTGGACTACGGGGCCTTCTCCGCTTTACGCTCCATGAAAGACAGCATCCGCCGCGAGCAGCACAAGCGCGGTATGGTGCGCGACGTGAAGTTGAGCGACGGCGGGATTCGCGAGATCGAATTCATCGGTCAGGCCTTTCAATTGATTCGTGGCGGCCGGGAACCGCAGTTGCGGGTTCGAGAAATCGACCTCGCCCTGCAGCGCCTGGCGATCGGTGGACATCTGCCAGAGCCGGCAGTCGGCGAGTTGCGGGCCGCCTACGAATTTTTGCGCCGCCTGGAAAACCGCCTGCAAATGCTCAACGAAGAGCAGACGCATGCGCTGCCCGACGATGAGCTGGCCCGGCAGCGTATCGCTTATGCCATGAGCATGCGCAACTGGCCCGAACTGTCGCACGAATACACGGCCCACACGGGGCGTGTGGCAAAACAATTTATGGCGATATTTGCGAACCCGCAAGACAGTACGGCCGGCAGCGGAGACAGATCGCCGTGGTTGGGTCTGTGGCAGAGCGATCTCGACGATCCGGGCACCGCTCAACGACTGCAGGAACTGGGCTATAACGATGCACCCGCGGTTTGCGAACGCTTGTCTGCGCTGCGCAACAGCTTCAGCTACAAGTCACTGAGTCAGACCGCGCGCGAACGTTTTGACAAATTGATGCCCAGCGTGTTGCGGGCATGCGCCGCCACGGGCAATCCGGACGAAACTTTGTATCGCACGGTCGCACTGCAGCAACAGATCGCCGGACGCAGTACTTACCTGGTGTTGCTGCACGAGCATCCACAAGCGCTGAATCAGTTGGTCAAGCTGTTTTCAGCAAGCCCCTGGGTGGCACAGTTCGTGAGCCAGCATCCGATCCTTCTGGACGAACTGCTGGATCCGCGCAGTCTTTACCAACTGCCGGACCGCGCCGCACTGAGTCGCGATCTGGCAGACCTTACCGGGCAGCTCGATCCGGACGATCAGGAGGCTTACCTGGATCGCATACGGCAGTTCAAGAACACCAACGTACTGCGGGTTGCCGCAGTGGACATTACCGGTGAAATCGACGTCGGCGCAGTGAGCAAGCGACTTACCTGTCTCGCCGAGGTGATTCTGGAGAACGTTTACGCGACCGTCAGGGAGCAACTGGAACAGCGTCATGGACGACCCACTTGCCGGATGGATGGCGGGCTGCATTACCCGCAGCTGGCGATCATCGCCTACGGCAAACTCGGCGGTGTGGAACTGGGCTATGGCTCCGACCTGGATCTGGTGTTCCTGCACGACAGTCAGGGCGAAAAGCAGTCGACCGACGGTGGGCAACCGGTTGACAATGGCACCTTCTTTGCCCGCGTGGGACAAAGGCTCATTCATTTTCTCGCCACCCGCACGGCCGCCGGTGTGCTCTACGAGATCGATACCCGCCTGCGACCAAATGGCAACTCCGGTTTGCTGGTGAGCTCCCTGGACGCGTTCGAAAAATACCAGCGTGAAGACGCCTGGACCTGGGAGCACCAGGCGCTGGTGCGAGCCCGCCCGGTAGTGGCAAGCCAGCAACTCGGGCAGCGGTTCGCAGCAGTTCGTGAAGGCGTGTTGCTGCAGGATCGGGATGTGGAGCAGTTACGCGGCGACATCGTGCAGATGCGCAGAAGAATGCGTGTCGAGCAAAGCGAGGAATCCCCGGAAGCATTCCTGAAACGTGCAGCCGGCGGTATCACGGATATAGAATTTATGGTCCAATACAAGGTGTTGGCCGCGGCATCCGACTATCCCCGTTTGTTGGCATACACTGATAACCAGCGTTTACTCGAGGAGCTGCGTGTACTGGGTCTGCTCGCCGAGGAGGATGCGCGGGTGCTGGCCGAAGCCTATCCGCAGTTGCGAGCTCAGGCCCATCGCGCAGCACTGGGCGAGCAGCCAGATGCGCAAACCATGCAGCGAATATCGCGAATGCAGGATTCGGTGATGGACGTCTGGCAACGAACGCTGGAGGTGAATTTGTGATGTCAATGGCCGACCGCGACGGTTGGATCTGGTTCGACGGAAAACTCGTGCCGTGGCGCGAAGCGCAAGTCCACGTGCTCACGCATACGCTGCACTACGGCATGGGTGTATTCGAGGGCGTGCGCGCGTACAAAACCGAGCGCGGCACCGCCATATTTCGTCTCGCCGCGCACACTCGCCGCCTTTTTGATTCGGCAAAAATCGTCGGCATGCGGATACCGTACGACGCAAAGACCTTGAACGAAGTGCAGGTTCAGGTGGTGAAGGAAAACGCTTTGCGCAGCGCTTACGTGCGCCCGATGTGTTTCTACGGGGCACAGGGCATGGGTCTGCGCGCCGACAATCTGACCGTACACTGTATCGTTGCCGCGTGGGAGTGGGGTGCGTACCTGGGCGCAGACAACCTGGAGCAGGGCATACGCATCAAGACATCGTCCTACACGCGCCATCACGTGAATATTTCAATGTGCAAAGCGAAAGTGAATGGCCAATACATCAACTCCACGCTGGCGCTGCAGGAGGCGTTGACCGACGGATACGATGAGGCACTGTTGCTGGACAACGAGGGCTATGTTGCCGAGGGCAGCGGGGAGAATATTTTTATCGTGCGCGATGGGGTGATTTATACTCCGGACCTGACTTCGGCGCTGAACGGGATCACCCGCAACACCGTGCTGGTACTTGCCCGGGAAGCGGGTTATTCACTGGTGGAGAAGCGGATAACCCGCGACGAGGTGTATATCGCGGACGAGGCGTTTTTCACCGGAACCGCGGCCGAAGTCACGCCGATTCGCGAGGTGGACAACCGCCAGATAGGATCCGGCAGCCGGGGACCGGTCACGGAGATCCTGCAGAGCGAGTACTTCAAGCTGGTGCAGGGGCGCCGCGAGGCACCCGAAGGCTGGCTGACTTACGTCGAATAAAAGGACCACGATGCCGCATGCCGATAAAACCGCCGGGCGGGACGACTATCAGACGCCGAATGCAAAAAACGTCTATGAGGTAACCGCAAACGTACTGCCGTTACACTGCCCGACGCCGGAGACGAGTCTGTGGAATTCGCACCCTCGTGTCTATATACCATTGCAGGAGACCGGCGAATATCGATGCCCTTATTGCGGTGCTATTTATCGGCTGGTCGAAAAGTAACCCTGACCCGCTTTTCGCCATCACGCCGCATAGTCCCTCGCACACCAGTTAGGCCGAAGCGTGCGTGAAGCCGAGCATCGCGAAGGCAGAAACGCGTACATCTACGACGCGGACCATATCGACAGTCGCGATGTGTTCGCTTTGTTCGTTAACTTACCCCCGGCCCATTCGCAGCCTCCCACGGGTGGTCGTGGCGAGATGCGCGTGACCCGCCACGCCGATCAGGACTATGTTATCCGCCATTATCACCGTGGCGGAAAACTCGCGCGCGTGATCCGGGACCGTTACCTGTGGAATGGTCTAGCTGTCAGCCGCCCGTGGCGGGAGTGGCGGTTGCTTGCGGAACTCTACACGCACGGATTGCCGGTGCCGCGACCGCTGGCGGCAAGACTGACCCGGCGCGGGGTCAGTTATCGGGCCGACCTGGCGACGGCGCGTTTGCCGGCGGACGGGTCGCTCGCCGAGCTCTTGTTGCGCGCGCCGCTGGCTGAATCGGTATGGCAAAAAATCGGCCGTGTGATCTGGGATTTCCATGCGTACGGCGTTTGGCATGCTGATTTGAATGCAGGTAACGTGGTCTTGACAGATAACGGTGCGCGGGTCTGGTTGCTCGATTTCGATAAAGCCAAACACCGCGTGCTGGCTCGCCCCTGGCAACGGGCAAACCTCGAGCGCTTGAAACGTTCGCTGGACAAGGTGCACCGCGAGAATCCGCGAATGCACTTTACCCCGCACGAGTGGCATTGCCTGTTCAGCGCCTACTCAAAAGCCTCCAACGCGAATTGATCGCCCCACAACTGCTGCAAACGCTCCAGGTAGCGCTCCAATACATGCGCTTCCGTTCGCATCGTTTGTAACAGCGCGCTGCGTAGCTCGTCGCGACGTTGCGGGTCGGCGGACAGAGCGATGATGGTTTCCTGCAGCGCATCGCTGTTGTCGAGTTGCAGCGCGGCGCCAGCGTCCAGCAAGCGCCGAGTTTCATCCGCAAAGTTCTGCATATGCGGTCCGACGATCACTGGACAACCGTGGCGAGCAGCCTCCAGCAGGTTCTGGCCACCCCGCGGCGCGAAAGAACCGCCGATGAAAGCCAGTTGCGCGTGCGCAAACAGTGCGTCCAGCTCACCGAGGGTGTCGGCAATGTAGATCCGTGCAGAGGCAGATACATCGTCGTTTCTGGAACGCAACGCGACCTGCGCCCCGAGTTTCGTCAATTCCGCAGCCAGTGCGCTGCCTCGTTCGGGGTAGCGCGGTGCTATGACGAGCAGCGGCAGCTGTGGGTTGTCGAGCTGCACCCGCGCGCACAATCGTTCCTCAGGTGCGTGCGTGGAGGCGGCCAGCCAGTACGGCGGCTCGACAACCGGCTGCGGGTTGGCGGCGCCGTGTGCAATGGCGGCGAACTTGAGATTGCCGACTGTCTGCACGGTTCCAGGTCGCGCACCCAACGCTTCGAAGGCGCGTGCGTCTTCGTCATTGCGCGCCAGAACTGCGGACACGTGCTGCAGGGCGGTGCGTTGCGCACCTTGCAGCCAGCGAGGCACACCGAGGCTGCGCTGTGACAGGCGACCGTTTACGATGACGATGGGTGCTCCAGTGGCGGCAATGCGCGCAAACGCCCGGGGCCAAAGCTCGGTTTCCAGTACGATGGCTGCACGTGGGTGTACGCGGCGCGCGAAAGCGCGTGCGGCAAAAACCCAGTCGATAGGTAAGTAGCAATGCCTGGCGGTGTCCGGCAGACGGTTCCTCGCCGCCGCCGCGCCGGTGGGTGTATTCGTGGTGACCAGCATCGGCAACGCCGGGTATCGGGTGCGTAACGCGTGTAACAGCGGCGCTGCGGCATGCACTTCGCCCACGGATGCGCAATGTGTCCACAGTGGCCGTTGCGTTATGTCTGGCAGACCGAGGCCCAGCCGTTGCCGGAGATAACGCCAGCCGCCGTCTCGGAGACTTCTGCGCAGCGTGTAGTACAGCGCGTACGGCGTAAGCAACAGCATTGCCAGTCTGTACATAGGGGTAGCCCGCACGTTGTTCGAAGGGTTCGCTTCAGGGAAAATCTGGCTAAACAGATTGGACGATCGCCCGCAGAAGCATAGCCCGACTATGGTTCAAGGGCTATCGTTCACATGTGACGGCAGATTTTTCCTGAAAGTGAACAGGTATCAAATCGGTCTCGCGGTTGTCTGGAAACTCCCGTGTAAGCTTCCAATCTTGCTACCGATATTTCAGGATTCATACCGACTTCGTACAACATGCGGGCCTAGTAGACGTCGGGCTCGCCAGGCGGACGTGTTTTGAAGCGCCGGTGCACCCACATGTATTGGGCCGGGGCTTTGCAGACCTGTCGCCCCAAAATCTCGTTCACCCGGCGTGCATCGCGACTGTCATCACCGGATGGAAAATCCTCCAGCGCCGCCTCTATAACCAGTTTGAAGCCGGCGTCGCCGGGCAACCGGTAGGGGAAGAACGGTACCACTTTGGCTCCGGACAGGCGCGCCAGTTTCGCCGGTGCAACCAGCGTTGCGGCGGGTGTGCCCAGAAACTCGGCGAACACCGTGCCATGGGTGCCGAAATCCTGATCCGGTGCATACCAGGTGGCCAGATTTTCTTTCAGGCCGCGCAACGCGGCGCGCAGCTTGGTGCGCAGTATTATTCGTTCGAGAAAACCATTGCGCGCTTTCAGCGTAACCTCGTTAACGAGTTTGTTACGCACCGTGCGGTACAAAGCCTGCACGGGTGTGTGCAACGAGAGCAGTCGGCCCCCCATCTCCAGTGAAGTGCTGTGGCCGGTGAGAAGAATTACGCCTTTGCCGTGCTCGAGCGCCTCGAACAGATGGTGCAGCCCCTCGATCTCGCAGCGTTTGCGCAACCTCTCCGGGTTTCCCCACCAGGCGAGCGGCGTCTCGAAAACGGTAATCCCGGTGTGGCGAAACGTCTCTTTGACCAACTCTTCCCGCTGGGCTTGCGGGAGGTCGGGGAAACACAGGTTGATGTTGGTGGCGGCGATACGCCGACGTTTGCGATGCAGGTGGTAGAGAGCCATGCCCAGCATCCTGCCAAGACGGCATTGCCAGGTGTACGGCATCAGGATCGCCGCACGTAACATGCCCAATGCCAGCCAACTCGGCCAATAACGGGGCGCAAGGTACGCGCCTGGTTGGAACGGTGCTTGATCCACGCCCGCTTTCAGGATTCTTGCAGCACGGAAAGTATGTGCTCGCGCGACGCTGGGTCGCCTCCCTCCAGCCATTCGTACAACAGCGATTCACAACTGGTGATGGTTACTGCACTGGCGCGCATGCGCTCGATGGCGATGGCCGCCAGCGTGGGGTCATGGCTGCTTGTTCCGTCTGCAACGACGAATACCTGATAGTCCTCTCCCGCCATCCCGATAGCGGTTTGCATTACCCCGATGTGGGCCTGCAGACCGCATATCACGACTTGCCGGCGCGCGGCGATTTCCACAGCATTGGCGAATCCATCATCTGACCAAGCGCAATGCGTGCTTTTCTGCACACGAAACGCGCTCTCCGGAAGCACCTGTTTGACGCGTGGGTCGGTGACGCCGGCAGCGGGCGCGTAATGCTCTGAGTAGATGATGGGTACGGACAGAATTTCCGCGGCGCGCACGGTTGTCACGACCGTCCGGCAGACACGCGCGAAATCCGAACTCTGCAACGCGGCCGCCGCTTGCGTTTGCATATCGAGAATGACCAGCGTGGAATCCTGAGCTTGCACCAACCCGACTGCCGGTTGCGTCATGCCGTGGACCTCATCGCAACCAGCGGGCGATCGCCTCCAGATGCTCCTCGGCGAGGATGCCCGCCGCCTGGTAGAGACTCAACATATTGAGAATGTAGTCGTAGCGGGCGCGTGCGTAGTCGCGTTGTGCCTCGTAAGTCGAGCGTAGCGTGATCAACACGTCCACTGCGGTACGCGTACCTACTTCGAAGCCGGCCTGGGTCGCTTCATTAGCGGCTTGACTGGACTCGAGTGCCTGCTTCAATGCACGAACACTGCTGATCGCGGCGATAACGGTCAGATAAGCGTCGCGCGCCTGCTGCACGGTAGTGCGCCGTTGTTTCTCGAGAAATTCCTGTGTCGTTTCAAACTCGGCGCGCGCCTGCTCGATCCGCGAGCCCCTGGCGCCGCTTGTGTACAACGGGTAGTTGAGCTGCACACCGATCGAGGCAGTGTTGGAATCACCTTCGTTAAACCCGCCATCTTTATCCAGATAAGCATACTGGGCTACCAGATCCAGCGTCGGATAGTTATCGGAGCGATTGATCTCTATACCCTGACGGGCAACCTCGGCGGCGAACCTGGCGGCAATCAGACTGAGGTTCTGTTCCTGCGCGATACTGACCCATTGTTCTATGTCATCCGGGTCCGGTGGATTGAGTGGTGCATCATCGGCCACGCGCTGCAATTCCTCGAATGGCGTGCCGGTGATTACTACCAATGCCTGGCGGGTTGTCGCCAGAAGGTTCTCCGCTTGGATTTCCGCGGCGACAGACAGGTCAAATTGGGCCTGTGCTTCCTTGACGTCGGTGATCGCGATCAAGCCGACTTCGAAACGGCGTTGCGCCTGTTCCAGCTGCTGGGCGATAGCTTCTTTCTCGGCCTCTGCGAAATCCAGATTATCCAGCGCGGCCAGCACGTCGAAATAGGCTTCCGACACACGCAGAATCAACGCTTCGTCGGCGGCCTCGAATTCAGCTTTTGCCTGGGCGACGCTCGCGCCCACCTGTTCGAGTTGCACCCTCAGGTCACGCCGGTAGAGACTCTGGCTCAGCGAGAGGGCGAGGCCGCCCTGCGTGAAGTCATTCTTTATGCCAGGAACGTCGTCGTCTGTATTGACATAGGACAGATCGGCGCTCAGGCCTATTTGCGGTCGCAGCGCGGCGCGGGCCTGCGGGTCCGCTTCCAGGCTGGCGCGCAAGGCTGCTTCGGCAGCCCTGTAGTCGGCATCATTGAGTTTGGCGAACTCGTAGATTTCGACGATGTTTTCCGCTTCGGCGGTGCCCACACAGAGAGCTGCGGTAATCAGTAATGCACTAACAGCCGGGGCGCGCATCAGAAAACGAACTCAGGTACCGGGGTGCTGTTTGCCAGCGGCGCCAACTCGGTTTCGAAGATGCGCTCCTCGGTCCAGTTATCGTTGCTCACGCGCGTCACCAGCATCGCTTCCATAATCGGTTCGTCCTGCGACCCGCATACCGCGAACAACCGCCCGCCGGTACGCAACGCTGCGCGGTAGGAATCCGGCAGATGGGGCAAAGACCCGGTGATGGCGATTACGTCGTAGGCCTGCGCGTCGCCCCAGCCCGCGGCTGCGTCCCCCACCTGCAGGGTGACGTCGCGCACAGCGTCACGTTGCAGTCTCTGGGCTGCCTCACGTGACAGATCAGCGTGGATTTCGACGCTCTCCACGCTGTGCCCAAGTGCGCTGAGGCAAGCGGTGATGTAACCGCTGCCAGTGCCGATCTCCAGTACCCGATCGCCGGGCGTTATCTGCAGCACCTGCAGCATGCGCCCTTCCACGTTGGGATTCATCATCACTTCACCATGCCCGATGGGAATGCGGGTGTCGCCGTAAGCCAGCGAACGGTATTCATCGGGCACGTAGCGGTGGCGGGGAATACCCGCGAGCGTATCCAGCACGCGCTGATCGAGCACATCCCAAGGGCGGATCTGCTGTTCGATCATGTTGTAAAGGGCTTGTTCGAAGTCCATGCGCGATCTCTGTGCGGCGTTCTTCAGCCACCGCCGATGCGGCGGCAAGGAGGCGTAAGTTAACGGTTGCCGGGCAAGCTGGCAAGTCGCGCCACGCCCGCCGTGATCAGCGCAGGCCCAGCGGATCCTCGGGGTTTATGTGGTCCATGAATGGCCGGCGGCGTTCCGGGTGTGTGAGCTGGTACACCAGCCCCAGCCAGTTGTTGATCAACGCTTTGCCGGTGTCGGTCCAGGTATTGTCCAGCAACGGTTCGAGTTCCGCTTCGGGTAACTCAGGCGGTTGCCGACCCGTCGCCAGCGCGGCATGCAGTTGTTTTATGTAGGCGCGCAAAATCGTTTCGGCGTCGGCCGCAAAATAGTGTTGGGGAAACGGCGGGAAAGCTTTGTGCACGCCGCTCACGAAACGTCCGACCTCGCGCTTGAACTCTTTGAACAAGCTGTTGATGTCGTACTCTGGATGGCCCTGAAAATAGACACTGCGAAACTGGTCTTCGCTGACCGCGAGATAAACCCCCGCCTCGGGGCTGTCGGCCAGCACCGTGGTTCCGGCTGCTTCGAACCCGCTGCGCGGCATGTCATAAACGTGTGAATGTGGCCCGTGGAAGCGTGTATTGATGTTCAGCAAAAGTGGATGGTCAGTGCCGGTGACGCGGTGTTCGTATACGCCCCAGCGTTTGCTCGGCAGTTTTTCACGGTAAATCCCGTGATACTGCTGCAAGGCGGCATGTGTGGCGAGACATGAGTATAACGTTGAGCACACCTCTGCGCGTGCCCAGGTCATTACTTCCACCAGCGACTGCCAGAACGGCTCCGCGGTCAAATCCGCTTCGATCGGGTTGGCGCCGGTTATGATGAGCGCGTCCAGTCCCTCTTCACGAATCTGTGCGAAGGGTTTGTAGAATTTTGTCACGTGGGCCTTGGCCGGTCCTCCGCGCGGCACGCCAGCGACGGTGAACGGGTGCACGTAGAACTGCGCGATACGGTTGCAGGACCCGACCAGGCGTAAGAACTGACGTTCGGTTGCTTCCAGCGCCGCATCCGGCATGAGGTTTAGCAAACCGATGTGCAGTTCGCGGATATCCTGGGCGCTCGCCCGCTCACGGGTCAGCACTTCCTGACCGCTGTCGCGCAAGCGCGCAAAACTGGGCAACCCGGTATTTGCGACTATGGGCATCGGCTGAACACGCTGCTACTCCAAACGGGGAAATTTACAATGCGCCCTCCACCAAAGCCAGAACATCGGCTTCGTCGCGGACTGATTCGATAGCCCGTGCTTCCACGGTGCAGCCGAAGCGTTGCGCTATCGATTCGTACAACGGCCGCCGGTGGGCAAGCAGCCTGGGGAATATCCAGCGTACGAACGCGTCCGGATTGATCTCCTCGCTGCCGGTCAGCGCCTGCTCCTGCAGGTAGACGTCCAACTGGCTGTCCAGGAATTCCTGCTGATAGTACATTGGCTTCGGGTAGTCGATCTGGCGTTCTATCAGCGACTGTTCGAGACTTTGATCGGCCTGGATATACACTACCAGGGTATGTTCACCGAGGTGGGCGATGGTCTTTTCGTCGTTCAGCTCGCAAACGCTGCCGCCAGCGTCGTTCACAAATTTCGAATAGCCGTAAATCTCCTTCGCCTTGACGATGAACTCGCCGATTTCGCGCATTGCACAGATTTCCGCCCGGCGATGCAGTGACTGACGCCGTTTGAACTCCTGCAAACCTAGTCCGCCCAGGCGCGGGTCGCCCAGCTTGCCGACGAATGTCGACAGCGGCGCGAGATTGTCGACGGTGATGTTGTTGGCGATGTAAATCGAGTCGCTGCGTAACAATTCACGCAGAAACGGAATCTGCATCGCCTGTTTCTTGATGTTGTCTAGAATCGGCTCGCTCAGGTACTTGGTGCCGATGCGGTAGTCGCCCGAATAGAGAAACCAGGTGGATTTCGGCAGCTTGCTGGCCAGGGTGGTCTTACCCACACCCGACATGCCCATGAAGGTAAGCGCCTTGTTCTTCCAGGCACGGAATTCACGGAGTTTCATGCGCATTGTGACAAGCTCATCTCTCAGGCGTCGGGAAAATGCTGTAGCGGCCCGTGGCCACTGCCTATGCCCAGGTGCATTCCACCGGCAATCGCCCTGCCGACGTAAGCCTTGGCATTGCCTATTGCTTCCTCCACCGAGCGGCCTGCCGCCAGCTCGGCGGCGATCGCCGAGGCCAGTGTGCAACCCGTTCCGTGGGTGTTCTTACTCGCGATGCGTGGCGCCGAGAAAACCCGGTACCCATGGCCATCGAACAGCACGTCGATCGACTGTTCCCCGGCGCCGGGAAGATCACCGCCTTTCACCAGCACGTTGCGTGCGCCGCACGCCTGGATCGCGGCCGCCGCCACATGCATGTCATCGACATTGTGGATGGGGCGTTCGGCGAGCACGCCCGCTTCGTGGTGATTGGGCGTTACCAGCAACGCCAAAGGTAACAGGCTGCGGCGCAGCGCTTCGCCGGCATCGTCCGGCAACAGCCTGTCGCCGCCTTTCGCCACCATCACCGGGTCCAGCACCAGCCGCTCTACGTTGTAGTGTAAGGCGCGTTCCGCTACGCACTCGATAACGTCCACGCTGCCCAGCATACCGATTTTCCACACATCCGCGCCGATATCCTGCATCACCGAGTCGATCTGTTGCGCGACGAATTGGGCAGGCACGATGAATACACCCTGCACCCCAAGCGTATTCTGCGCTGTCAACGCGGTTACGGCCGCAGCGCCGTACGCCCCGCAAGCGGCGATCGCCTTCAGATCCGCCTGAATTCCGGCGCCGCCTCCCGAATCGGAGCCTGCGATCGCCAGTACGACGGGCGTGCGAGTCACAGCTGACATTGCAAAGCCATATCCCAGAAAGCCGCTTCCAGGCGCGTGGCGAGCGTGAAAGTCTCGCTCAGCTGCCTGTGTCGTTCGCTTCCCTGTTCTTGCGCGCAGAGCTTGTCGAGTTGTGCGATCTGTGCGCGGGCAACCTGCTGATACTCCTCGCCGGCATACATAGCGATCCAGTCGGCGTAGGGGTTTGCCTCTACACTGCCTGCCGCTTTGGCAAGATGCCGGCCGATTTCAGCGTAGCCTACGACACAGGGTGTCAATGCGGCATGAAAGTCAGTCAAATTGCCGGCCAGTCCGCGCTCCAGCAGAAATCGTGTATAAGCGAGGTTGGCGGTGGCTTCCGGCTCGCGCTGCAGGTCTTCCTGCGACAATCCCCAGCCGGCGCAGTATTTGACGTGCACACCGATCTCCAGATCCAGAATCGCTGCCAGGCCCGCCTTGGCCTGCAGCATGTCTTCCAATGCCTGCGCTTTGAACACCGCCAGACCATAGGCGCGCGCGAAGTGCAGGAGAAACAGATAGTCCTGCTTCAAGTAGTGGCGGAAACTCGCTTCGGGCAATGTGCCGTCGCCGATCTGCCTGACGAAGGAATGCTCCACATAGGCCGGCCAGGTGCCCCCGCAGTCCTGCTTGAAATTCGCGAACATGGTCAAGGCCGGTTGAAGAGGTCTACGGCGTATTCGCTCAGCGGTAACTTTTTTGCGATCAGTCGCTGGGCGTAAAGGAAATCCGCCATGCGTCGATAGCGGCCGATATCAAGTGCCGCCGGGCGCAATGCGAAACGCGGCAGTGTATCTCGCCAGGCACGCTGGTTGAGTTCATCGTCGAGCGATTTGTCAGTCCCTACGAACAACTCCCAGCTCTCTTGTGGATGATTGACCATGTAATGCGTGGCGCGTTCGATAGCGCTCACGAACTGTGCCAGGGACGGCCTCCTCAGGCTCTCTTTGTGCGCCACAAAAATCAACTCGTCGTACGCGGGTACGCCGTGTTCCTCGACGAAGAAAGCCCGCCCGGGATGTCCTTCAATGTCCATTTGATTGAGTTCGAAGTTGCGAAACGCGCCGATTACCGCATCCACCTGCCCGGCGATGAGCGCCGGCGACAACGAGAAATTAACATTTATCAGGGTGACGTCGGCAAGCGTCAGCCCGTGTTTGGCCAGCATAGCCTTGAGCAGTGCGTCTTCGAAACCGCCGACCGAAAATCCGACCTTGCGCCCTTTCAGATCGGCGAGTGTGCGTACCGGGCCGCCCGCCAGTACGACCAGAGAATTCAGAGGCATGCTGACCAGGGTCCCGATACGGACCAGCGGCAAACCTTGAGCCACCTGCACGTGCAGCTGCGGTTGATAGGAAATCGCGATGTCGGCTTTCCCCGCGGCGACGAACTTCGGTGGATTGTTCGGATCGGCGGGCGCTATCAGTTCGACCTGCAAACCGGCCTGCTCGAAATAACCTCTTTCGCGCGCTACGAATAGCGGTCCGTGATCGGGATTCACGAACCAGTCGAGCATGACGGTCAGTTTCTCACCCGCTGCACTGCCCGGCAATACCATTATCGCGATGGCCATCGCTAACAACGGTTTAAACGTCATGAGGGATCTCCTGTTCATTTTCATTATCCAGCAATGTTTGGCGATGCCACGGCAGCGCATGCTTCAACAGGTGGTCTACAGAGAAATAAAGCGCCAGTGCAAACGCCGCCAGGGTAACCAGCGCCGCGAACATCAGGTCGATCTGCATGCGCCCGTTCGCATGCAACATCAAATAGCCTAAACCTGCGCTCGATCCTACCCATTCACCGACTACCGCGCCGATCGGCGCTACTGCGGTGGCGACGCGCATCCCGCTCGCGGCCGCCGGCAATGCCGCGGGCAACCGGACGGAGCGTAACAGGTTGCGCGGGCTCGCACCCATGGTCGCAGCCAGCTCCAGCCAGCCGTTAGGCGTGTGGCGCAAACCGTCGAAGCACGCGGCGGTGACCGGAAAATATATGATCAGCACCGCCATGGCTATTTTCGATACCATGCCGTATCCCAGCCACAGCATGAGTATCGGTGCCAACGCAAAAACGGGTAGCGCCTGACTGACCACCAGCACCGGCAACAACCAGCGGCGCACGGTGTGAAAGCTGCTGAGCGATAGTGCGCTGGAAAAACCCAGCAGCGCGCCCAGCAGCAACCCGGCGAGAATTTCGATAATCGTAACGGTCGCGTGCTGTGCCAGCGTGCCCGCATGAGTGGCGAACGCGCCGGCCACCGACAGCGGACCCGGCAGGATATACCCAGGTACCCCGGTCACCCAAACGATGAGCTGCCAGGCAAGCAGCAGGCTGGCTAACGTCACAAAACGGCGTACCAGTCCGGTCATGCGCCAGCACCCAATTGGGTGAGCAGACGCCCCTGCAGTGACAGCAGCTGTGCATCTCCGGGCGGGCGGGGTGCGCGGCCGGTGGGGCGCAGCGGTGCGCTTAGCTTGGCGGGCTGACCGTCCAGTGTGTAAACCGCATCGCCCAGGCGCAATGCCTCCAGTGGATCGTGAGTGATGAGCAATGTGGTACGGCGGTCGAGCAGCCGTGCGGCGAGGTTTTGCAGCTCGAGCCGCGTGATCGCGTCGAGCGCCGAAAACGGTTCGTCCATCAACACTACCGGTTGATCCTCCATCAATGTGCGGGCGAGCGCCGCACGTTGGCGCATGCCGCCTGACAGTTCAGCTGGAGAGGCGTGCGCGAATGCCGCCAATCCAACGTCTTGCAGCAGTTGTGTGGCGCGTTGCACGACCGCCGGTCGAGTATGGGAGCGATCGCGCAGGCGATAGCCCAGGGTGGTGTTCTCCAACACGTCCAGCCACGGCAGCAACAGGTCTTCCTGGGCCATGTAGGCGACTCGCCCGGCCAACGGTAGGTCGTCGCTGCATTCCACGTGCAACTCGCAGACGCGCTCACCCAGCAGTTTCGCAAGGGCCCGCAGCAGCGACGACTTGCCGCTGCCGTTGCGGCCCAGTAGACAGGTGCATTGCCCGGCGGCCAGTTGCAGCTTCAGCTCTTCGAAAACCGTGTGGCCGGGATACGCCAGTCGGGTGATGTGCACGCGCACGCCGGGCGGAGGTGTCGCGGTCATAGCACGCCCTGGCACGCGTGGCCGGGTAATTTGGAAAAGTAGCAAGACTCAAGCATGTGTTCCCTACGCCAGTATTAACCGGATCAGGTACAACGGGTTGCGCCTCGGCGCTCTCAGCGGCATCGCCCTACGATGCGGCACCCCGACAGGATTGCCTTCCCGCTTGGCGGGTCGGGCTGGCGACGTACTATAGCAAAGTCGCAGGGGTGAGATATTTTGCGACTGCGCCGTTCACAGGCGCCAGACGATCCGCTTGCGGCATCTGTATCAGTAGTCCCGGCGCGGAGACGTATAACCGCTGCCGGAGAAAGCGAAAGGCGGCACGCGCCC
This sequence comes from Gammaproteobacteria bacterium, assembly GCA_029861595.1. Lineage (GTDB taxonomy): Bacteria > Pseudomonadota > Gammaproteobacteria > JAHELT01 > JAHELT01 > JAHELT01. Next base: position 22,048 of record JAOTYY010000003.1, on the reverse strand, counting down.
GACCAGTTCCTCGATCAGCATCAACTCTGTGTCGGTGTGATTGATAAATGGGGCGGGCCGAATGCGCTGCCCGATAGGACCGCTGGCGGTGACGTAGCGCGGCGCGTCATGATGCAGCGAGGTGATCTGTTCGCTGCTGGTGGTGTCGGTCGCGGACTGTAGATCCACTACCCCGTAGCAGGTGCATACGTAGCTTTGCTCCGGATCCGATTCGACGTATATGCCGGTGCCGCGAATACCGACGCTGGCAGTGGTCGTGACGATGCGATGTTCCGTTTTGCCAAACACGGACAGCACGGCGCCCGCGGCCAGTCGCAACGTGTTGACCAATTCGTTACCGCTCAGCTGCAAGCGAGAGTTCGATCGCAGGATGAATGCGTCTTTACCGACGGCGAATATCATGCGGCTGCTGCGTCCTGTCTCCAGCAGCGAATTCGGCCGTACCTGGGTATCCAGATTGGCTCGCGAACCATCTACCGTCGCTTGCCCTTTGATTTCGTAAATCGATTTGCCCGGCGGCAACTCGCGGGGAATCTTCCCGGCACTATAGGCGGCCCGCGACATGGCACCGGTCAAACCGCTGGCGAAGAATCCGGCGCCCAGCGCGCGAATCAGAAATTCACGCCGATCGTTTTCCAGCTTTTCGAGTTTGTCGGGATTCCAGGGCATGACCATCCTCGTTTTCGTGCGGAATTTAGCATACGTTGTCGTTCTGTGTATGCGCGGCTTGGAAATACCAGCTGCCAGGCCTGGCGGCATGCGCGGTCACGGGTACTGCAACGCACGACAGCGCGCTGTAGCGCCTTGGTCTATTTGTCGTTTGTATCATGGTCGGTGAGTGATGTTTACTCTGTTCAGATCACGCAAATGCTGAAAGCGGCGGTCCACGGTGTATTCGGTAACGGCAATCAGTCCAGCGATCAGGCCGAATGCTACGGTGATGACGGCGAGTCCCATTTTCACGCGCCGGGTGATTATCGGCTTGATCCCGAAGTCCACGGGATCGAGCTGATGGCGTTGTGCGCTGGCTGCGACCTGGCGGCAATACTCTCGTACCCAATGCGGTACCTGGCCGCAAAACATGTAGCCGAGATAATATTTCTCGATACGCTCTTCCCTTGCTTCGGTGCCGAACCACTTTTCGTAGGCTTTGACGAACAATTCGAACTCCGCGATGTCCAGATCCGAGGACGCTCGAATCACCAGGTACACATCATCGGACAAATGCTCCTCACCGAACGGCCGCGGGTGGCGTTGTTCGTAGGCCGTCTTGAACTTTTCCCACTGTTCTCGAAGTCGTTGCAACAAGAAGTCACCTGCGTGGAATGAATCTGCACCTGGTTGTTCGGCTGATTATAGACCGGCGCTGCGTGCTGATCGTGCTCCCGGACGCGCCGGCGTAAACAGAGTACAGCAGTGGACCCGTCGCGCCCAACACCGTTTGCCTCAGCCAGTGTCGAGCAGCACGTCCTTGGCGCGGTTGATTTTTGCCGCCAGGTAGCTGGAACCGCCGCGGTCGGGATGCATTTTCTGCATCAGGCGCCGGTGAGCGGCCTTTACCTCGGCTGGCTCGGCGCCTTCCCCCAGGCCCAGGATCTCCAGCGCCTCCTGGCGGCTCATGGCACTGCCGGGCTGTTTTTCACCGCTACCAGGATCGTGCCCCGAGCCCATGCCCTCGTGCCATTGTTCACCGTGCACGCGGTCCAGGTAGGCCGCCAGTAAAGCTGCCGATTCTTCGTCGATTGTGGAGTACTCGACGTATAACTCGCGCAAATCGGCCAGTTCGAGGTTGCTCAGACGTTTACCCGCCCAGCGCCCCTGCAGTATTTCCCCATCCATATCACCGCTGTCGTGATCCAGAGACATGCGCAAATGGGCGGTGTTGACGCTGGACTGGTTGCCGGGCCGTGGGCCGGCGGCGCCTCGAGCCTGGCGGTATTGTGTGTGCAGCGAACTCAGCAAAGGCAGGAAGCGCAGCAATCCCAGCAAGCGATTGGCGAAAGGCAGCAGCGACCCAAGCAGTGCAAACAGCGGGTGCAGACGCCCCGTGGCAACCGCGAAAATCAACAGTGCGGCCACGCCTACCAGCACACCGCGTTTCATGTAGCGGCGCAAATCCGCGGGCGTGGGGCGCACCAGTAGCAGCCAAACGATCAGCGCCAGTAGCCCGGCAAGCAGCAGGAAACGCACCTCAGTACGCCAGTTTCAGCCCGTTGCGGGCGCGAGATCCGCGGCTCACGATTGTTTGCCGACCTGGTGTGTGAGCTGCCTGACCACGCCGCCGCGGCTTTTACCGAAATCCTCCAGGGCCCGCCGGCCGCCGGCCGCAAACACCGCGACGGCGCTCAACAGCGCCTTCAACTGCTCCGCACTGCCACTGTCGAAGCGGCAATACGCTCCACGGCTCAGGCGCGCGAGTTGCTGAAAAATCCGTCCCGCGCCGCCGTTCAGGCCCTCGTGGAACAGGAAAATCGGCACCCCCTGCAGCCCGAGCTCGCCTGCCAGCGCGCACAGCTTGTCGGCATCTTCCTCCATGCAGTCGCCAACGAACACCAGCGCATCCAGTTTGCGGCGTTTCTGCTCGGTCAGCGCATGCCGAAGCACCCGCTCGATCTGGGTATGCCCACCCAGGCAGAAGACGCTCGTCATCAAGGGCACCAGACTGGCCGAATTGTCTACCCATTCGCTGGCGTGAAACTCGCGAAACCCGCGATAGTAGCAGAGCTGTAGGGACAGCCCGCCCAGGCCGGCTGTTTCGCTGAACATCTCGCTCTGGATCTGGCAGGCGGTGTCCCAGGTGGGCTCGCGGCTGGCGGTGGCATCCATGGCGAAGATGAGACGACCGCCGCTGGCGGCCCGTTTTGTGCTTGGCGTAGCTGCGACTTGCCGCAGAAAGTGGTCAACTTGGCTGCGGCTACTGGGCCTGAGGTCGCGTTTGTCGTTCGAGCTCATGCGGTGATTATAACCGCCTCCGGCTCCAGCATTTTCAAGGAGTGCGTGGCAACATATTGAAATAAAGTTAGAATTGCCTTGGACATAAAGGCAGAAATGTACGCGCGATACGACTCAGGTGTCGCGTTGGCGCCACACAAGAGAGACTCATGCCAAATGTATTGACCGAGAACTTAGACCTCGAACGTTTTTTGAGTCACTGCCACCGCCGGCGGTACCCGAAAAAGACCCGCATCATTTCCCCCGGAGATCCTGCGGATACCCTGTATTACATTGTCGAGGGTTCCGTGGTGGTGAATCTGGAGGACGAAGATGGCCGCGAGTTGATTCTTTCCTACCTCAATACCGGCGAATTCCTCGGCGAGATGGGTTTATTTGTCGAACAGCCGACACGTGGTGTGACAATCAAGACACGCAGCGACTGCATTCTCGCCGAAATCAGCTACAGCCGGGTCCAGCAACTGTTGAAAGGCCCCGACCGTGATGACTACCGGGCAGTGCTAATTGCGCTCGGCATGCAGTTGAGTGAGCGCCTGCTGCAGACCAGCCGACAGGCCGGACGCCTGGCGTTTCACGACGTAACCGGCCGCATCGCCCGCACGCTGCTGGATCTGTGCGAGCAGCCGGACGCCATGACCCATCCCGACGGCATGCAGATCCGCATCACGCGGCAGGAGATCAGCCGCATCGTGGGCTGTTCCAGGGAAATGGCGGGGCGCATTCTCAAGAGCCTCGAACAGCAAGGGTTGGTATCGGTCAAAGGCAAGACTATTGTCGTATATGGCACGCGATAGGATTGCCAAAGAGTCAACCGCGCCTGGCGCGGGGCGACGTTTGTTAACTTAAAATCGGAAGTTCGCTCCTGCGGGATGCGGGCCGACCACGGAAGCAGACATATGTATCTCGAACACTTCGGATTGCAGGATCAGCCTTTCCGGCTTACACCAGACTCCCGTTTCCTGTATCTGAGCGAGGCGCATGCGCAAGCCAAAGCGTACATGGAATATACGATCTGGAATCGCGACAGCTTCGTCATCATCACCGGCGAGATCGGCAGCGGTAAGACCACCCTGATTCAGAAAGTTCTGGAAGAGCTGGATCAGGATGTGGTGGTAGCGAAAATTCATCAAACGCAACTCGCCGAAGTGCAGTTTCTGCAGGCGCTGCTGGCGGAGTTTGGCGTGGAAGCCTACAACGCCCGCAAGGTGCAGCTGTTGAAAATGCTCAACCGCTACCTTGAGGAGCAGAATCGCGGTGGTCGGCGTGTCGTGCTGGTAGTGGACGAAGCGCAAAACCTGTCGCCGCGAGTGCTCGAAGAGATCCGTCTGCTCTCGGGACTGGAAACAGATCGCGAGGCCAGCCTGAACGTGATCCTCTGCGGGCAGCCGGAGCTGGCCAGGACGTTGGATACGGAGGGCATGGAGCAGCTCGCGCAACGTGTGCGGTTGCGGTTTCACCTCGAGGCGCTGGTCGAAAATGAGATGCAGGATTACATCGACCACCGGCTGCACATGGCCGGCCTGGCGCTCGATAGAAAGATCTTTCCTGCGAAACTCATGGCCAAGATCTACCAATACACGAACGGTATTCCGCGTCTGATAAACACCTTGTGCGATACGGCGCTGACTTGCGCATTCGTTGAGGAACTGGATGACGTCACGGCCGAAGCGCTGGATGCGGCGATCAAGGAGTTGCGCTGGGGAACGTTTGCCGAACGCGCCCGCTCGAGGAAAAAGCGCAGCAGCAGCGACCGCGCTGCGCCACCGCCACCGGGACAGATCGCCAAGCTCGTGCTGAGTGAAGACAAGGAAGTTATGGGCGAGTACCTGCTGCACAAGGAGAGTATGACGATCGGGCGCAACCCCGATAACGATATCTGCATAGACGACTCGGTGGTGAGCAGTTACCACGCCCGAATACTCACCCACCGGGACAGTTCTTACGTGTACGATCTCAACAGCACCAACGGCACCTTCGTCAATTCCCGGCCGATAAAAAAGAACCGGTTACTCAAGCACGGCGACGTGATCACGATCACCAAGTACCAGATCGAGTACACGGTATACGACAGCACGGAAGAGAGTACGACCGGCGATGGTACCGTTGTAGGCGATGCGAACGGGAACACCGGACAGCGAAAAATGTGGGCTGACACGATCGACACCCGGACTTTGTCTTCCTGACGCAAGCCCGGGGCGGGGGAGCTTTGGCTAGAAACGTGTCAACATTGTCGAGGCAGCGGCAAATCCCGCGATGAACGCCGCTGCGTGAAACCACGCCCAGAGTCTATAACGCACGGCCAGTTTTTCCGGGTCGCTGCCGGATAAAATGAACGGGCGGCCGTCGCCTGGCGCTCGCAGCAGGTGAGTGTCCGGACTTAAGCGCAGTTCCGCGTGGCGCTCCGCGACTTCCCGCGCCGCGGCCTGGCGAGCCGCCTGCCACTCCGTAAGACTGATCTCACCGTCGCCGTTGATATCGAATCGTTCCAGCAGCCGGTTCGAGTCCTGCTTCCATTCACCCAGCAGTTCGCGTACCGCGCCGCGGCGATCCAGCGTAAGTTCGGTTCCGGTCAGGGTGCGGAACTCGCCGATGGCGTAAAGTGGGGCATCTACCCGCAGATAGTCGGTGTGTGTGGTGTAGTTGTCGCGGCGCGTCGTGCGGCGTGAACTTGCGACGACCTCGGCGAGGTCGGGGTCGATGACGCATTCATCGCTGCCGTCCAACAGCAGAAAGGTGTCGTGACTCTGGCCGCTGTCGATCTGTTTGCCGTCCCGGAACACGCGGTACCGGTACCACACGCACGGCGGGCAGTTGGCGAATCCCAGCGGCGCCGCACCAGGCAGTAACCCACAGCGGCCGATCAACTCGACATAGCCCTGGGGTGCGCTGCTGATTCGTGCCGTGGGCGTGTCTACGATCGCGTGGTAACGCCTAAACGCGAGCAGCCACGCGACCAGGCTGACCACAGCCACTAACCCCAGTGCACCGATTTTCAGCTCTGGCTGCCGCGCTTCGAATGCGAATACTGCGAGTGCAGCATAACCCGCCGCGGCAACGCCATTACTCAGGTTATGGCGGAAATCGAGAAGTACGATGGGCATCGGCTAACGATGGGCGGGCATTGCCGGACGGCGTGTCCGGGCACTCGCCGGCAGTGAGATGGCGTGGCGCTCAGGAGGAAAACAACGTTCCCACGTCGACGTCCGTCAATTCGCTGGCGTCAAACTCCAGCAGTCCGGCATCGCGGTAATTGAAAATGCGCGCCACGATGACATCCGGAAACTGTTCGATGCCGATGTTGTAGACGTTTACCGACTCGTTGTAGAACTCGCGACGATCGGCAATGGAGTTCTCCAGCCCGGTAATCCGGCTTTGCAGATGCGCGAACGTCTGGTCGGCTTTCAGGTCCGGGTAGTTTTCGGCGAGCGCGAACAGCTGCCCCAGCCCCATGCGCAAGATACCTTCGGCTTGTCCCAGTTGCGGGATATCGCCGGCTTCGCGCGCCTGTGCGACGCGGCTGCGCGCCTCGATCACCCGAGTCAGGGTTTCCTGCTCGTATTCCATGTAGCGCTTGCAGGTTTCGATCAGCTTTGGCAGTTCGTCGTGGCGTTGTTTCAACAGCACGTCAATATTGCCCCAGGCACGCTTTACATTGTGCTTCAGTGTGACCAGGCGGTTGTATATCGTGATCGCATAGATCACCACCACGATGAGCACTGCGAGAAGCGTGTAACCGAGGATATCCATAACTGCACTCCGGCTGTAGGGTTGTCTTGCAAGCACTCTCGCCAACCGGTCGGATTGGCGTCAGGCGTGGTGCAATACCGATGCCAATCGACAGGCTGGCGCATTGTGCTCGGTAGTGGTCACGATCGCAAAGTCGTGGCTCACCCTGCCGCGTTCGCCGCGGCAATTGCCGCTGCGTAGTCCGGTTCGTCTGCGATGTCGGCGACCAGTTGCGCATGCACGACAATGCCGTTCGGGTCAATAACCAGCAACGCACGGGCCGCTATGCCCCGCAGCGGACCGTCGACGATCAATAATCCATAATCGATGGCAAATTCGCGATCGCGCATCATGGACAAGGGTTCGACGTTGGTGATCTCTGCTTCGAGCAGCACCCGGCCCTGGGCGAACGGTAAATCCGCGGATATCACCAGCAGTCGCGTGTTCGGCATATCCTCGATCTGAGCGCTCAAGCGCCGTGTCGAGACCAGGCAGGTGGGTGTGTCCAGGCTCGGTACAACGTTGATGATCAGCGTCGCGCCCCGGTAGTCGGCCAAAGCCGCATCGCGCAAGTCCTCGTCGGTGAGAACGAACAGCGGCGCCGCGCCGCCGACGGTAGGCAACTCGCCGTTGGTGTGAATCTCCTGGCCTTGCATCAGCAACGCAGCCATCTGTGTTCCGCGAAGTGAACGAAACTCAAGCTTAGCAGGGCAGGCATGGATTGCGCCAAGCGGTATCACAGGCATCGGTGGCAGACAGGGCTGGAGAGACGGCGGGAAAAAAAGCATTCGTTTCCCGATGCGCCTCGCTACAATTCCTCCTGTTTCGACAGACATCGGACTTCACCGCGACGACCGGCTCGTGGACGCGGGAGCGGCGCGGCGGCTTCACGTATATGCAATTAGAGCTGGAACTGCGACTGCCTCTGCCCACCTACACCGTGCAACACTCCCGGCGCGCCAGGTACCTGTCCGTACGGGTCACACCGCAGCTGGGCGTCACGGTTACGCTGCCGTCGGGGCTTCGCGAAGACGCCATCGAGCCATTCCTGCTCGAGCATCGCGAATGGCTAGAGCGCGAACTGCTGGCGGCGGAGCGGCATCCCACCGCACATCAGCGAGGCAGGCTGCCGGCAAGCATTGAGCTGCCGGCGCTGCAACGCAATATCAGCGTGCGCTACGAGGGACAACCGGGTACCCGCGTGCGCGTGACCGAAAGTGTGGCCGGGCTTCGAGTTGCCGGTTCGGTAGCCGATAAGCATGCCGTTTGCGCAGCGCTGTGCCGCTGGCTGTCCCGGCTCGCCAAACGCGAGCTGGTGGCGAGGCTGCGACGGCTTTCGGCCGCCAGCGGGCTGGGCTATTCGCGCTGCTCGATTCGCGGCCAGCGCGGGCGCTGGGGTAGTGCTTCCACCAGTGGTCATGTCTGCCTCAACTATAAACTGCTGTTCCTGTCGCCTGCGGTGGTGGACTACGTCCTTCTGCACGAGCTCACGCACACGCTGCACCCCGATCATTCGCCCCGTTTCTGGCGACGCCTGGAAGCGGTATTGCCCGATTGTCGCCGGCGCCATGAGGAGTTGCAGCGTGCCGCGGTGGCAGTGCCCTGGTGGGCGGAACAGTAACAACGCTGGAACGAGCCCTGCGCGAGACCGCCAACTCCCTCTCGGGAGCGCCTAACTGTCTGAATATAAAGTCTAAATACTTGACCCGGACGGCTCTCCGGGCAGCAATCCGGGCTAAAGAAAAACGCCGTATGGACGATTAACTAAAGCATCGGACAGGTGTTTGGAGCCTTGTGCGGATCAGGCCGACGCCAGTGAATTTTCACACCCTGAGTAACGCCGGCCCGGGTGTTTCCGCGGGCGGGTGTCGGAAGCCGCGGGCTGACCAGAGCCGTGACGGTGATTTCGGCGCGTGATAGTAGGCAACGATTTGTACTATTCACTTTATTGCACAACCGTGGGTCAGCTAGGCTGAGGGATCCGGTATGGACTTGACCTCTCTGATCGGCATCGCTTCCGGTCTTCTGCTGATCGTATCGGCGATAGTGCTCGGTGGCGAGGTGCACAATTTCTACAGTGTGCCCGGCATGATGATTGTGTTTGGCGGCACCATGGCGGCGACCCTGCTCACTTTCCAGCTGCGCGATGTGCTGGCCGCATTCAAGGGTGCGTTTTTCGTGTTCGCGCGCCAGAAGCAGGATCCCAACGACATGATAAGCACGATGTTGAAGCTGTGCAGCATCAGCCGCCGCAAAGGTCTGGTCGGACTGTCCGATGTGAAGACGCAATCACCGTTTCTCAAGCGTGCCTGCAATCTGATCGCGGATGCTTCTGATGAGGAGATGATTCGTTCCACGCTGCGCACGGAGATCGATTCCATGAAAATGCGCCACTTCATCGTGCAGGACGTATTCCGGCGCATGGCGATGTACGCGCCGGCTTTCGGACTGCTCGGGACATTGATCGGACTGATTCAGATGCTCAGTGATCTGCAGGATCCCTCCACTATCGGGCAGGGCATGTCGGTTGCCCTGCTGACAACGTTTTACGGGTCGATGCTCTCGACTATGGTGTTTCTGCCGATTTCAGGCAAATTGCGCTCTCGCACGCTGGTGGAAGTTATCAACCTGGAGATTATTTTCGAGGGTGCGATCAGCATCCTTCAGGACAACAATTCGCTATCGGTCTACGAGAAGCTTTCGTCGTTCATACCGGCAGCGATGCGCAAACCGATGAAAGGCCTGAAGGGCTGACAGTGGCCGAGCGCTCACTGATCGAGGATCTCATCGACGAGCGGGATGACGCCGCACCCTGGATGGTTACCTATGGCGACATGATGACGCTGTTGCTGGTGTTCTTTATCCTGCTCTACACGGTTTTCTATTTCCAGACGCAAGATTTCAAGCGCGACCTGTCCAGTCTGGAGATCGAAGTCGACGACGAGGGCAATACAATAAGCGTGCTGGAATACGCCGCACAGTTACGTGAAAACGGGCGCCAGGTGCGCCTTGAGGAAGCCACCGGACTGCGGCAGCAGCGCGCCCGCGTGCTCGAGGAAATCCGCGAGATCGCGAGCGCGAACAACTGGCATCAGAATGCCTCGGCGACCGCGACTGGCGACAAGGTAAAAATCACCCTCGACGGATCGGCGCTGTTCGCATCCGGGCGCGCTGAGTTGACCACCCAGGCGGACAGAATCTTCGCTGACATGCTGCAGACGTTTGAGCGCTATCCCGATTATCGGATAAAAATTTCCGGACATACCGACAACATACCGATCTCCACGGAAAAATTCTCGTCCAACTGGGAGCTTTCGGCGGTCCGAGCAACCACCGTGCTACGTTTTTTTACCGATCGCGGCATCGATGCCCGCCGCTTGACGGCCACCGGATACGCAGATCTGTTTCCAATCGACCATAGCGACACCCCGCAGGGCAGGGCGCGCAACAGGAGAGTCGAGTTTGTTCTGGAAAAAGAAAGAAGCTGACGAGTTCGATATCGAGCTGGATGAGCCGTCGCGTGAGGCGTCGGAACGCCGCGAGTCCTTCCGGATCGGCTCCGATCCCCAGAATCCCGTGCTCGTCACTATCGACGGCGTCGACTATTCGGCAGCCAATCTCAGTGCGGGGGGGCTGGCGATCCCTGCTCCCGAGTTGCAGGCCGGCCAGAAATACAGTATCCGGCTGCAGTTGCCTGACGGCAGTCCGGTCATCCTTACCGAGGTCGAGGTGATCAATAAGACGCCTCGGGGCTTGTGCCGCTGTAAGTTCCTGCAGTTGAGCGCGGTGTCGCGTAACGCTCTGCACCGCTACATCCTGGGCTGTGAGAAACAGCGGATTCGTAAAATACGCACGCGCCGGGCGGTGGCAGGCGACGGTGTATAGCAGCGCGGGCTTGGGTATCATCGCGGCTGGTTACTGATCCGGGAAGCTATAACGATGAAATCTTGGCGCCCGACGGCTGCGCTGTTACCGTTGCTGCTGGTGGTAGCGGGCTGCGTTAGTATTTCCGAGCGCCTGGCCGGCAGTTTGAGTGGGGCCATTCAGCGGCAAACCGACATCGAAACGGTGCGCGACGGTGCACCGGCTTATTTGCTGATGATCGACGGTTTGATCGACGACGATCCGCAAAACGCGCAGCTGTTGCTGAGTGGTGCCCGCCTGTACGGCTCCTATGCCGCAGCGTTCGTTGACGATCCCGAGCGCACCCAGCGCCTGGCGCAACGTGCAAAGAACTATGCCGGGCGCGCTCTGTGTATCGAGCTGGCTGACGTTTGCGCGTCGACCGGCGCGCGTTTCGACGTTTACACCCGGGTGCTGCAGGGCGTCGACGAGGACGAAACCTGGGTGCTGTTCGGGTACGGCGTGACCTGGGCGGGCTGGCTGCAGGCCAACAGTTCCGACTGGAATGCCATCGCCGACGTTCCCAAGGTGCGGGCGACCATGCGGCGGGTGGTGGAACTCGACGAGCAGCACGAGCAAGGCGCCGCGTTTCTGTACCTGGGAGTGCTGGCGACTCTGCTGCCGCCGGCGTTGGGTGGCGAGCCGGAGAAGGGGCGCCGTTATTTCGAGCGTGCCATCGAGATTTCCAGGGATCGAAATCTGATGGCGTATGTATTGTTCGCCGAACATTACGCACGCCTGGTGTTTGACCGTGAACTGCATGACGAGCTTCTCAGCAACGTCGTGGACAGGGAAATCGAGAACGACGAATTTGCGCTCAACAACACCCTGGCGAAGGCCCGGGCGAAGGCATTGCTGGCCTCCGGGGACGAATATTTCTAAGCCGCAGAGCGCACAGAGCACTAGAATCCGCCCTTGAATCCCCCGGAATGTATTCGCACTATGCCGCGCTGATACCTTGGTGCATTATGCGAGGCAACTCCTGCGGCTGGGGCATTTCCAAACACCGGGCAGGGTCATCCGACAGAGGACCGACAACGAGATGAACAGTCGTTATGCAACCGCGGCGCTACTGTGCGCTGTCTTATTGGTGGTGCCGCTGGCTCGCGCTGCGACACTGAAAGTCGCGGCTGTTGCGCCCGATGGCACGACGTGGATGAAAGAAATCCGCGCCGGTGGTAAACGTATCTCGGAGTTGACCGAAGGACGTGTGAAACTGAAGTTCTATCCCGGTTCCGTTATGGGCAACGATCAAAGCGTGTTGCGTAAGATTCGTGTCGGTCAATTGCAAGGCGGAGTGTTTACTGGCGGTGCCCTCGGGCAGGTCGATCCCAATACCTATGTGTACAACCTGCCGATGTTGTTTCTCGGGCTCGAAGAGGTGCATTACGTGCGCGAACGTGTCGATGACGCAATACGCGACAGCCTCGCCGATAATGGCATGATCGCTGTCGGTTTCGGCGACGGCGGACTGGCCTACGTAATGCTGAGCGAGCCAGCCGCCAGTCTGGAACAGTTACGCCAGCGCAAGGTATGGATTCCCGAAGGCGATCCCATCACAGCCAAAGTTTTTGAGCTGGGCGGGATCAACGCGGTGCCGTTGCCGATATCCGATGTCTACACGGGGTTGCAAACCGGGCTGCTGGACACGGTGACGACGACGCCAACGGCAGCCATCGCCTTTCAATGGCACACGCGGATCAACTATATTATTGACTACCCGCTGGGTTACGTAAACGGCTATCTGCTATTGTCAAAAAAAGCGTTTGCGCGTTTATCGGAGGGCGATCAGCAGATCGTGCGCGACGTGATGCGCGACGTGTTCGTGCGCCTGGACGAGTACTCTGAAAAAGACAACAGAAACGCCTTGCAAGCGCTGCTGGCCAACGGAGTGAAATTGATCGAGCTATCGGTGGAGGAGAAACAACGCTGGCAGGAAATCGCCGCGCTGGGGATCGAGCATGCAGTCAGTGAAGGGCAGGTGTCGGAGGACATCTGGCGGGAGGTTGAGCAGCATATTACCGCGTTTCGCAGCCAGGCCAAGGCCCGGGACTAGCCGGGCTCACGCGACTTCCGATCAGTCCGAGTCAGTTTCTCCAGGATCTACGATGCCGATGCACCATGCAGCCTGACGAGTCCGTCGGTGGACGGGTCGTCGGTTTCCTGCAACGCTGCGAGGATTTGCTGCTGGCGTTGTTGCTGACGACGATGATCGCACTGGCCTGCACGCAAATCGTGTTGCGCAATGTCGTCGAAACGTCCCTGCTGTGGATCGATCCGTTGCTGCGCGCCATGGTGTTATGGTTGGGGCTGCTCGGCGCAATGGTGGCGAGCCGCAATAACCGACACATCGCCATTGATCTGCTGACCAGATTTGCAGGCGAGACATGGCGACGTTGGCTGGTTGCCGCAACGTCCGGGTTTACAAGTGCCGTGTGCGCGCTGATCGCGGTGCACGGGGCCCGTCTGGTGCGGTTCGAATACGTAGATCGCACTCTCGCGTTTGCGGGCATTCCGGTGTGGGCGCTGGAGATCATAATACCGATTGCCTTCGCGATCATCGCCGTGCGTTACGTGGGGTACGGTGTCACACAATGGCGAGCCGCCGAAGTGCCCGACCAGGCGTGACCGGGTAACGCAGCAGCATCGTGAAAACGCACGCCTCATGACCCTGGTTTGCATACTGTTCGCGCTGTTCGGAGCGCCGTTGTTCGCGGTGATCGCGGCGGCAGCGCTCGCCGGTTTTCACAGTGAAGGCGTCGATCTGTCGGTGGTGGCAATCGAGATCTACCGGCTTGCGGAAACGCCGGTGCTGCTCGCCATTCCACTGTTCACATTCGCAGGATACGTGCTGGGTGAAAGTGGCGCACCGCAGCGCCTGGTGCGTCTTTCGAACGCGTTGCTGGGCTGGCTGCCCGGGGGTCTGGCAATTGTGGCGGTGGTTACCTGTGCGCTGTTCACGGCCTTTACCGGCGCTTCCGGCGTCACGATCGTGGCGTTGGGCGCGCTACTGTACCCGGCTTTGAAACAAGCCGGTTATCGCCCGCGCTTCGGTCTTGGACTGGTCACCAGTTCCGGCAGCCTGGGAATTCTATTCGCGCCTTCCCTACCACTGATTCTGTACGGCGTGGTCGCGCAAAGCCTGGGCGCGCGCGTCAATATCGACGATCTGTTCGTCGCGGGCATACTTCCGGGGACCCTGATGCTGGTGTTGCTCGCCGGTTACTGCATGTTGCAGACGCGCGATGGCAGCGCAGCCCTGCAGGCGTTTTCGCGCGTTGAAGCCTGGCGCGCGTTGCGTGCGTCGATGCCGGAAATTCCTTTGCCCTTTATCGTGCTGGGCGGTATCTACGGCGGATACCTGGCTGTTTCGGAGGCCGCGGCGGTCACGGCGCTCTATGTGCTGCTGGTGGAGGTCGCGATGCGGCGCGAAATAGAGTGGGCGCGCCTGCCAGCGGTGATGCGCGAGTCGATGACGCTGGTCGGTGGAATCCTGATCATTCTCGGCGTCTCTCTGGCGTCCACCAACTACATGATCGACACAGAGTTGCCGACGCGCATCTTCGACACTATCCGTGAATACATCGATGACAAGCTGACGTTTCTGATCGCGCTGAATGTGTTCCTGCTGGTGCTGGGGATGATGCTCGACATATTTTCGGCCCTGGTGATAATGATCCCGATCATTCTGCCGATCGCACTGGACTACGGTGTGAATCCGTTGCATCTGGGAATTGTATTTCTCGCCAACATGCAGTTGGGGTATTTCACACCGCCAGTAGGGATGAACCTGTTTATCGCCAGCTACCGCTTCGACAAATCCATCGTCGAATTATGTCTCGCTACCTGGCCTTTCTTCCTGCTGCTGCTGATAGCTGTTGCGGTGATCACGTACTGGCCGGCGTTAAGCACCGCTTTGTTATGAGTTTTCGATGCCGGGCAGGGTGAAATAGAATTTCGCTCCTTCGTCCAGCGCGCTTTCCGCCCAGATTCGTCCACCGTGACGTTCGATCACACGCGCCGTTGTTGCGAGCCCGATGCCGGTGCCTTCGAACGCATCGAGATTGTGCAGCCGTTGGAACGCACCGAACAGTTTGCCCGAGTAGCGCATGTCGAATCCTACGCCGTTATCGGTAATGCAAAACACCCACTCGCCGGCCCGTTCCTCGCACTTAGAGCCACGCACTGTGATTTCGGCAGCCGCTTCCATCGACGTGTACTTTACCGCGTTGCCTATCAGATTATCGAGCGCAACCTGCAGCAGGTTGGGGTCGCCTAGCGCCATCAACGACTCGTCAATGGCGAAATCTATGCGTCGTTCCGGATGCTGTTCCCGGTGCCGGTTCGCGATTTCGTGTGCCAGCGCCGATATATCGACGCGCTCGCGGCTCATGTCCCGGCGGGTAAGTCGCGATAGCTTCAACAGGTCGTCGATCAAACGCCCCATGTGCTGGCTCGCCAAACGCACCCGGCGCAAGGAATCTTTGCCGTTCGCGTCCAGAACATCGTTGTAGTCTTCCAGCAATATCTTGCTGAATCCATCGATGGAGCGCAGCGGCGATCGCAAGTCGTGTGAGACCGAATAGCTGAACGACTCGAGCTCCTTCAGGGAAGCGCGCAACGCTGCCGTGCGTTCACTGACGAGATCTTCCAGGTGATCCTGGTGGCGTCGCAGTTCCCGTTCCGCTTTCACCCGGGCGGTTACGTCGTTTACCGCGATCACCGAGCCGACGACTGCTCCGTTCGCATCGCGCAACGGTGCGGCCGACCCGTTGATCCAGAACTCCTGTGCTTCGTGGTGCAGGAGAATTGTCTCGCGCGAGGCGCTTATCGGACGCCCCAACTCCAGGCAGCGTGCCGCTGGGTCGGCGAGCGCTTTGCGGGTAGCGCCGTCGATAATCCGAAATACATCGGTCACCGCTTTGCCGCGCGCGTTATCCAGCGTCCATCCGGTCAGTGATTCGGCAACCGGGTTCATATAGTCTATGTTGGCATTAGCGTCTGTGGTGATCACGCCCTCGGCAATAGAGTCGAGCGTTGTCAGCGCACGCTGTTCACTGAGATACAACTGCGCCGATTGCGCAATCGTCTTCGCTTCCAGCTCGTCGTTGTAGCGATCCAGCAGATCGTTACAGGCCCGGTGCACATAGGCGAGCAACTCGCCGGGGTCGCCCAGTTTCTCCACAAACGCAAAGGCACCGAGGTTGACGGCCTGGCGGGCGGAATCAAAATCACCGTGTGCGGTATGAATGATTACATGAGTGGTGCGCGCTTGGCGTTTGATCGCGTCTAGGACCTGGATGCCGGACAGGTTGGGCATCTTCAGGTCGACGACTGCAACGCCAAACGAACCGCTCGCGATGCGCGCTATCGCATCGTTCGGCTCATTGCTGGTTTGCACCGTCAGTCCTTCATCTTCCAGCAGTGCCGCCAGAGTGGCCAGCTGTGATTCGTTGTCGTCGACCACGAATACGCTCTTGATGCGGTCTTTTTCGCGCGGCTCCGGTTCATGCGCGGTCCGCAGCCTGGGATCCGTGTGCGGTGTATTGTGAACAACTGCTGCCATTAACCTGTCGCCGCCATTATGCCCGCGTGCGGGTCGAGTGGAAGAGAGATTTCAAATGACGTTCCCGATCGAGTATCGGACGAGAGTTGCAGCGAGCCGCCGTGACGTTCGATTATCTCCTTCGAGATCCACAGGCCCAATCCGTTGCCCTTGCTCTTGGTAGTGAACAATGGTTCGAATATCTGCTCGTGATGTTCATCTGGAATACCAGGCCCATCGTCACGCACACAGACAACGTTGCGCGTAGCTTCCTGCCTGGCACTAACCACTACCGTTCCTCCGTCGCTCATTGCGTGCACGGAGTTGGTGACGAGATTAAGCAATACCTGGCGTAGATGATCGCGGTCGGCCGCCAGCCATAAATCGTCGGGATCGCTGAAGTATTGGAACTCGACGCCATGATCGCCGCGGCAACTCTCGAATACCTGTTTTACCAGGCGCTCCAAATCGAGATCTTTCATGACCGGTACCTTGGCGCGCGTGGTCTCCAGCAGATCACTGATAATCTTGTCCGCAGAGTTGATTTCCTTGTCGATAATTTCGAGTTGCTCAGACCAGCGCGGTACGCCTGGTGGTGCCTTGCGTTTCAGGTAAAAGGCGGCATTGCGCACCGCGCCCAATGGATTTCGCAGTTCGTGGCTGACTGTTGCGACCAGTCTGCCGATGGTTGCCAGGCGCTCCTGCTGCAGCAGTTCCTTTTGGGTTGCCTCGAGCTTTTGCGTACGTTCTGCAACCAGCTCCTCCAGCGAGTGCTGGTGCTTTTTCAGTTCCCGTTCCGTCAACACGCGATCGGTGATATCGCGACCGATGCCGCGATAGCCGAGGAACGTGCCTTTGGCATCGAACAACGGTTTTCCCTGATCGTATATGATCAAAGGACTGCCATCAGCGCGGGTCAGTTCGATGTTCATGGCGTAAGGTCGCCGTGCACGCATGTCGACTGCATGCTGTTGCCAGCCCGGCATGTTCTTCGCGACGCTGTTGCCGTACGCTTCGATCCGCGACTTGCCTAGAAATTCAATGTTCTTGCGGCCGATGATTCGGGCATGGTTCTCCGATACGTAGGTGAAGCGCAGTTCGCCGTCGGTTTCCCAGAACCAGTCGGCGGCGGTCGACGCGAAGTCCCGAAAGCGCTCCTCGCTGTCTTTCAGCGCTTCCTGTGCCAGCGTTTGCTCGGTGACATCGCGGCCGGCGCCACGGTAACCGAGAAATTCGCCTTTCACACCGAATACCGGTTTGCCGCTGTTGGAAAGAATGCGTAGTTCGCCGTCCTTACGTTTCCAGACCACGTGTATGTCCGTAAACGGTTTACGTGCGGCCACTGCCGTTGCATAGCGTGTTTTCGTTTCCGCGGAATTAACGACGTGGCGTTCGTAAACGGTATCCCGAGAAATGCCCAGAATCTGCCCGGCGTCCACTCCCGTGACCTCCTTGAATTTGCCCTGCATGAGCTTGAAACGCATATCGGGGCCCGTTTCCCAGAACCAGTCGGCACTGGTTTCGGCAAAATCGCGAAACCGTTGCTGACTCTCGACGCGGTCGCGTTCGTCGACCTGGCGGGCTATCTCGCCAGCTACCCAGCGCCCCATCAATTCGAGAATCTGTACTTCACTTCGTTTGAAAGGTCGATTACGTGCTGTCGTGCTGGCGAATCCCAGAGCGCCGTAAGTTGAACCTCGCACATGCAGGGGAACGCCGGCGTAAGAGTGCAGACCAAACTTTTTATGACAGGGGTGTTCACTCAGACCGGCCTCGACAACATCGGCATACACCGAGGTCTTGCGGTTTTCTACGATGTCGGCGCAAAACGTGTCTGCCGCGTCGAAGCAGTCGCCGTTGTGCAAAGAGTCGTCCGGCGTGACCGCGTTCAGGATCTCGAAAGTCTGGTCGTGTATATGCGAGAGAATGCCTATGGGTAAATCGAAATAAACGCAGCCTGCGTTCAGCAGCGCCTGGATACGAGCGTCGAAATCGAGATCCTGTTGCGCGGAGAATTCGTGCAGGGAATGCAGGATCCACTCCGCTTCGTGTTGTCCGGTAATATCGATCAGCGTTGCTTGCACGGCGCGCTCGCCGTTCCACTGCGTAAAGGTCGTGCGCATTTGCACTTCCAGAGAACGGCCATCACGATGGAGTATTTCGGTCGTGCAAACGTTGGGTGCGTTGTTGCCTTGCAGGCAGGCGTCGCTGATTTCCCGAACCTGCATGCGGATATGTTCCGGGAACAGCCTCAGCATATCGTGCAAGGAGAACAGTTTCTGCGTTGTAAAGCCGAGCATGCGCGCAAGCGCGGGATTGATATACAGCGGTTTGAAGTCGCGGTGGATGACAATACCTTCGATGGAACCTTCCGCGAGGCGTCGGAAATTTTCCTCGCTTTCACGTAGTGCCGCCTGGACTGTCTTGCCTTCAGTGATGTCCACGAAAGTGCTCTGGATCGCGGGCTCGTTATTCCAGTGAATCAATCGCACGATGTTTCGTGCGATAATCGCCGTGCCATCTTTGCGGGTCGCGCGTACGTCGTATTCGTCGGGTGCGTGCTCGCCGCGCATGCGAGCCTGGAGATAACCTTCCAGCATCGGCAACTCGCCGGGGTCGAACAGCGTCTGCAGGGAAGGGAGTTGGTGTATTTCTTCCAGCGACTGATAGCCGAACATCGCCAGAAATTGCGGGTTCACGTACAGCGCCTGCCAGTCTTTGTGAATAATTATACCCTGCAGCGAACCATCGACGAGCTCGCGATAGTTGGTTTCGCTGTCACGCAGTTTGGTCAGTGTCTCACGGCGTTCCAGCTCCATCGCCAGGCGATTGGCGTAGACTTCTATCAACGTCTCGCTGAATCTGCCGGCATGCATGGGCTCCGAGTCCATGATGACGACGATGCCGATCGGGTTTCCCTGAAGATTCAGCAGTGGCGTCGCCATGTAACTCTCGACGCCCATCTCCGTCAGCATGGGGTCGCTGCTGTAGTGCTGCGCAGCTGCTTCTGGAACTCTCCTTAAACAACCGGCGAACACCTCCGCGCACGGCGTACATCTCAGCTGGTAGGTAAAGTTTTCTCGAAACGCCTGCCCATCCCAGAAAGCGATCGTGGTGATGCCTGTTTCGCTACTGTCCGAGAATACACCGGTGAAAGCCCAGCGGCAGCGGTACGTATTGGCCAGATCGCGAACGCAGGCGCGATAGAATTCTTCATTCTCCAGCCCTGACGGAAGCTGCGCCAGGGAATAGACGGCGCGCTCCATGCGTAGATGTTCATCCGTGTTTCGCAGCCGAGCCAGCACCAGGTTCCGGTCATCGGGTGACACGGTCGCGGTCGCCTCCGCCTGCACCACGACACCGCCGCTGGTCAGACAGCGGACCTGTTCGTTCCATGCCGAGCCTTCTGTACGTACGCGCTGCATGAATGCGTTGATCGCCCGCGGTTCTTCGGCGAACAGCTCGAACAGCGATTTGTTCAGCAGTACGTCGCGGCTGCAGTCGAACAATTCGCCGGCGTGCGTATTCGCGTCGATCACCCGTGAGGTGTCAGGGTCCAGCACGATGATCGGATTGGTTGTGCGCTCGAAAAAACGCCCGAAGCGGGCTTCGCTGCGATGCAGCCGGCTGGCCTGGGCGCGTGCAGTGACGTAGATAGGCATCAGACTCAGGACTGCCATCAAGACCGCTGCAGCGAGTTGCCAGTTCTGCACCTCGCCGTGGCTCCAGGCATGGTGCGCCCAGGATCCTGCTGCCAGCATGCCGGCAATCGTCAGAATCAGCGCCGCGCTGCGGCACAGGCGAACAGACGCGTTGCGATCGCTCGAGTGAATTTGCCTGCCTTTTCGCATCGTCGTTGTTTTTCTCCCCTCCTGACGCCAATAAACCGTCGTGACACGGTGCCAGTGCCAAGTGTTTGGCGCCGGCAGCGGGTTCTGTGCCGTGTTATGCGCAGGTTGCAATTCGCAGACCAACCCGCAGGCTAGGAGGACGTGAATGCGCGCGGTGCTACCGGTATAGTGCGCGGCTTATCCGACGGGTTGCGCAGCCCGCCGGCAAGCGGGCTGACAGTGGAGGGACAGGAGTGGCGGTTGACGAACAGCGCGGTGAGTTGGTTTGGCGCCGCGCCGAGGAATTTATCCAGCGACTGGAAGGACTGCTGTCGCAGCGCCGGCCGGCCGAGGTCGACTGGAGCGCGATTGCTTTTCGCTGGCGTCACAGCGGCGGCGGTGGTCTGCTGGAGCCGATTCGAAACCCTCACCGCCTGGCGTTGAGCGACCTGCTAGGTATCGACCATCAGAGAAGTACGCTGGAGCGCAATACACTGCAGTTCGTGCGTGGTCTGCCCTGCAACAACGCGCTGCTGTGGGGATCGCGGGGCACGGGCAAATCCTCGCTGGTGAAGGCGTTGCTGAACGAATACGCCGGGCAGGGATTGCGCGTGATCGAAGTAGACGGGCATGATTTGTTCGATTTGCCGGCCATCGTCGCACCTCTGACAGGCCGCGAAGAGCGGTTTGTGCTGTTTACCGACGACCTGTCATTTGCTGCGGATGATCCGAGTTACCGGGCCTTGAAGGCAATGCTAGACGGATCCGTGTCGGTGGCCCCGGCCAACGTGGTTATCTACGCTACCTCGAATCGCCGGCATCTTATGCCGGAGTTCATGCAGGAAAATCTCGAAGCGCGCAACCTCGGCGGGGAAATACATCACGGTGAAACCGTGGAAGAAAAGATCTCGTTGTCCGAGCGGTTCGGGATCTGGCTGTCTTTTCGCCCGTTCAATCAGGATACCTACCTCGCTATTGTGCGCCATTGGCTGAAGCGCCTGGACCCGCAGCTTGCGTTCGACGAGGCCGCGCAGGAAGAGGCTCTGCGTTGGGCTTTACAGCGAGGATCGCGCAGCGGCCGCGTGGCCCGACAGTTCGCTGCCGATTGGGTAGGCCAACACCGCCTTTAATGCGGGGACAGCATACTTATTTCGCCCACCGGACTTGGCTCGGCGAACGCGAGTGTATTTGAAATAAGGATACTGTCCCCAACCGCCGATCAGCGGTTTGCCGCTTCCCATTCGCTTGGCGTGTACGCCTTGATCGTCAGCGCGTGCATCGCACCGCTGGCCAGCTCCGCCGAAAAAATCCGGTACACCATCTGGTGCTTTTTTACCTGCGAGAGTCCAGTGAACGTTTCGCTGATCACCACCGCCTCGAACTTACTGCCGTCGCCGGTTACGCTCGCCCGGGCGCCCTCGATGCCATCTTCTATCATCTTGGCAAAGTCCGGCATGTCCATGTAAGCATCTCCGCAGCACAAGTAAGCGCAGATTTTCGCTGATTTACCGGTGTCTGCGCCAGCGCATTAGCTCGGAGGATCGTCGACCAGGCGCAGTCCGCTGGGTGCGGTGATTTCCACCTGGTCGACACCGACGAAATTTTCCACCACCGGCATCAGTTCGCCGATGACTTTTTGCGCGGCCGGCGACAACAGCATTTCCCGATCGATACCCTCGGTCCACCCGTACAGGGAGACGCACAGTTGTTCGGCCGTGTGGATGTTGCGCTGCAGATCGTGCAGCAACCGCGCGTACTCGCCGCCGGTTGGTTGAACGCCCAGCTGAACGAACAGATCGCCCAGCCGGGCCATCAGCTCTTCGGCTTCCTCTCCCAGGCCGAAATCGGCTGGCCGATAGTGGGTGCGCCCCAGCGAGGCGGCGCTCACCCAAACGCGGAAACTGGCCTTGTGCAACGAGTGGTAAAGCGGTTCTTCCGACACCAGGAACACCAGCAGGTTATTTCGATTGGCCTGGAATTGCGCGTCGCGGTAAGACCATTCGGTGGTCCTTATGAATTTGTAAATGCGGATGTGTTCGCGAAAGTCAGCCCCCTGCAGTTGATCGAGGATTATGATGGTGCGGTCTGCTTC
>JAOTYY010000340.1 GCA_029861595.1 Gammaproteobacteria bacterium | reverse complement strand
ACCTGGACACGCTGACTGAGCCCGCGCTGCTGCTGGTGCTCGACGGGGTGCAGGATCCCCACAACCTGGGTGCGTGTCTGCGCACTGCAGATGCGGCAGGGGTGCACGCGGTCATCGCGCCGAAGGACCGGGCCTGCGGGCTCACCTCGACCGTCGTGAAGGTGGCGAGTGGTGCAGTCGGCTCGGTACCGTTCGCGTGTGTCGTCAACCTCGCCCGCTGCCTGCGGACACTTGCGGAGCGGGGGATATGGATCGTCGGTACCGCCGGAGAAGCGGGAAAGAGTCTCTACAGTGTGGAACTGAGCAGCGCCGTGGCGCTGGTCATGGGTGCCGAGGGACGCGGCCTGCGGCGCCTCACGCGGGACGGCTGCGACGTTATCGCGGGCATTCCGATGCCCGGCGATGTGGGCAGTCTGAACGTGTCTGTTGCGACCGGAGTGGTGTTGTTCGAGGCGCTGCGGCAACGCAGCGCTGATTGACCTCGTCCGTTCGCGATCTGGACTGAATAATTTGCCTGCGGCATCGAAACACGCTGGTGCGTCACGGGTGCTGGCGTGTAAGATGCGCCCCCCAATGAACCCTGAATCTGCCGCCCCGATTTCTGGCCGAAGCCATGCGCTGGGAGGTCCCACGGCACCGTCAGTGGTGCGGCCGAATTCGTTGATTATGAACACTTGCGATTCACCTGTGAATCTCTCCTGCCAACTGCGCGGTGCGCCGCCTCGGGGCAGTTGCCGTTGAGCAGCGGCAAGCGTTCGAGCGCTACCCCCAGTGCGCGTGTGCCGCGGCAGGGCGGTTCCCCGGTCCGGCTGCTGCTGGAGGATGGCAGCGAAACCCAGGGCGTGAGTTTCGGCGCGCCGGGCGCGGTGACCGGCGAGGTGGTTTTCAACACAGCCATGACCGGTTACGTGGAAACCTTGACCGATCCGTCCTACGCCGGACAGATCCTCACGATCACCTATCCCCTGGTGGGCAACTACGGGGTGCCCGGTCCGCGTGAGGCCGGCAGTATCGAGCGGCCGTTCGAATCGGATCGCATCCAGGTGCAGGGCCTGATCGTGCAGAGCTATGTCGACGATTACAGTCATCGGACCGCGCAGCGGTCGCTGGCCGCGTGGTTGAGCGAGTCCGGCGTTCCGGCCATGACCGGGATCGACACCCGGTCACTGACGCGCAAGTTGCGAACCCAGGGCACGATGCAGGGGTGGATGTTGCCGCAAGGCGTCGATCCCGCTTCTGCCAATGCCATCGATATGCGTGAGGAGGTGTTTCGCCGCGTGGCGCCGAGCGAGCCAGTGCGGTACGCTGGCGGTGAACTCGAGATCCTGTTGCTCGATGTGGGTGCCAAAGACAACATCGTGCGGTCGCTACAAACGCGTGGGGTATCGGTGCTGCGCGTCCCCTGGCATGCGAATTTTGCAGCCCTAGCGGAGCAGGCCGATGGCATCGTGATCGGCAACGGCCCGGGCGACCCCAGCGACCTCGACGAGGTCAGCGCACGTTTGGCAGGGCTGATGGAAGGGTACCGCAAACCGATCCTGGGGATCTGCCTGGGAAACCAGCTGCTGGCGCGTGCCGCCGGGGCGACAACCTACAAGCTGCCGTACGGCCATCGTGGTGTTAATCAGCCGGTACAGGACCTGCTCACCCGCCGCTGCTGTATTACCAGTCAGAATCACGGTTATGCGGTGGACACCGACAGCCTGCCAGGCGATTGGGAGCCGTGGTTCGTGAATATCAACGACGGTACCAATGAGGGGATACGCAGCCGCACGCGGCCCTATGCCAGCGTACAGTTTCACCCGGAGGCGCACCCCGGGCCGGAAGACAGCGCGTTTCTGTTCGACGACTTCCTGCGCCTGGTGGGGGCGCTGGCTTGATGGCTGCTGGCTGGGCAGGATACTAGATGTACGGAGGCTATTTACCCAACAAACCGCGAAATGTGCTGGTGCTCGGTTCCGGTGCATTGCAGATCGGCCAGGCGGGCGAGTTCGACTACTCCGGATCGCAGGCGGTAAAAGCGTTGCGCGAAGAAGGCATTCGCGTGGTGCTCATCAATCCCAACATCGCCACTATTCAGACCAGTCATGACCTGGCCGACCGCGTCTACCTGCAGGCGTTGCTGCCGGAGTTTGTCGAGCGGGTTATCGTCACTGAGGAAGTGGACGCGCTGTTGCTCTCGTTCGGCGGACAGACGGCACTCAACTGTGGACTGGATCTGGTCGAACGTGGGGTGGTCGAAAAATACGGATTGCGCATCCTCGGCACATCGGTGGACACCATTCGTGACACGGAAGATCGCGCGCGCTTTATCGCGAGGCTCGATGAAATCGGTGTCACTACTGCACGCAGCATCGCCTGCCACAGCGTCGAAGAAGCACAGACCGCCGTAAAGTCGTTCGGATTTCCGTTCATGTTGCGCGGTGGTTTTGCACTGGGCGGGAAAGGCAGCGGCATCGTCGAACAGGCCAGCGACCTGCCCGCGGCGCTGCGGCGCGCGTTCGACGGAGGGGTACCGCAGATTCTGGTCGAAGAGTGCTTGCGCGGCTGGAAAGAGATCGAGTACGAAGTCGTGCGCGATGCTCGCGACAACTGCATAACCGTGTGCAACATGGAAAATCTCGATCCCATGGGAATCCACACGGGAGAGTCCATTGTCGTAGCGCCCTCGCAGACGCTCAACGACGAGGAGTATCAGCTGCTGCGCTCGATTGCGATTCGCGTGATACGCCACCTCGGCATAGTCGGCGAATGCAACATTCAGTATGCGCTCGACCCGCACAGCCTTGAGTACCGGGTCATCGAGGTCAATGCGCGCCTGTCGCGCTCCAGCGCACTGGCCAGCAAGGCGACCGGCTACCCGCTTGCCTACGTCGCCGCGAAACTCGCGATCGGCTATACGCTCCCGGAGATCCCCAACGCGGTCACCCGGTGCACGTCGGCGTTTTTCGAGCCGGCACTGGACTACATCGTGTGCAAGATGCCGCGCTGGGACCTCGGCAAGTTTCAAGGCGCTTCGGAACGGATCGGCAGCGAAATGAAAAGTGTTGGCGAAGTCATGGCTATCGGCCGCACGTTTCCGGAGGTTATTCAAAAAGCACTGCGCATGCTGGACATCGGCGCGCAGGGCCTGGACCCGGATGCATACGAGTTCGATGATCTGCGCGAATCCTGCCGGATAGCGACGCCGATCCGGATTTTTGCCATCGCCGCGGCCCTCAAGGCAGGCATTGATTGGCAGGAAATCTGCGCGCTGAGCGGTATCGATCCCTGGTTTGTGCGTGCGGTCGCACAAATCGTGCGGATGCATCAGCGCCTGGCGGTGCACCGTG
>JAOTYY010000129.1 GCA_029861595.1 Gammaproteobacteria bacterium | reverse complement strand
GCAGTGGAGCTGGTGTCGTTCATGCAGGCTGACAGCGGCGAATTCGGTGGCCTGTTCGCGCTGCTTGCGCTTACCGCTGCGGGCGTGTTTGTTCTGGCGTTGGGATTGCCGGGCGAGCGCCTGACGGTCGCCCGGCCTTGACTGCCCGGGTCGGATTGTCCCGGATTGGGCCAGCAGGCTGTCGAAAAACTCGTTTTTCGTCAACCTGCTGGGCGGTGCATGGACGTACCGCCATTAATCAACTGCCATAAGTAGTTGATTAAATTTAGCCAACCGATATTCGCATTCTCGACGCAGCGCGTCGACGGCACAGAACACTAGCCGGCGGTAACCACGAGATTGCGGCCCTGACGCTTGGCCTGGTAAAGCGCGTCGTCTGCGCGACGAATGAGATCGTCCAGGGTAGTCAGCGCGTCGAAAGATTCGCTGGCCACACCCACTGAAACCGTCACTTTGATCTGCTTGCCTTCGAATTCAGACGTGTGCTCCTGAATCGCGCTGCGGATGCGCTCGCAAACCATTTGCGCTTCCTCGCGCTGGGTATGCGGCAGGAACATGAGAAATTCCTCGCCGCCATAGCGGCCCAGCAGATCCAGTTCGCGTTTGTTGTTCTGCAGCACCGCGGCCACATCGCACAACACCAGATCCCCGGCCTGATGGCCGTGCTCATCGTTGACGCTCTTGAAGTGATCGACGTCGATCATCACGGCACTCAGCAGGCGTTTGTTCTCCTTGAAAGCCTTGAGGAACGTCACTCCCTGCTCCAGTAGCCACTGCCGGTTGGGTACGCCGGTCAACGAGTCGGTCGTGGCAGCCGCGAGTATCTTGTCGTCGTAGCTGATTTCGTCGGGATCCTTGAATTCCGCCTTGAGCACGAAACGACCCAGCTGCAGGCGACTGTGGATGGTCAGGGAGTCGAGTTTGACAGGCCGGCCATCCAGCAATGTGCCATTGGTCGAGCCCAGATCCTCGACAAATATTTTGCCCCCGGAATAGGTTATTTTGCAGTGTGTCCGAGAAACCTGGCTGTCGTGCAGGACGATGTCCGCATTCTGACCGCGACCGATGATCATGGTGCCTTCGTTCAAACGGATTCGCTGGGTATACTCGCGCGGGTGGATAACGCGCAGAAAGGGGATATTGCGCGCAAAGTCGGTGGTGACGCCGGTGCCGCCGCCAGCCTGCGTTTGCTCGTCGTCGGGCACCACTGGGGTCTCGGCCGTGTTGCCGAGATGTACGTGCGTGAGCACCGGACGCATCGCCGTCTGTTCGCCAGCATCCACGGTCGGCTTGTTTCCCGTCTCGCGTTCAGCGCTCATTGAATTCTGAGTCCTTCATCGGCGAACCCGATCCTACTAAATGTTTCGACACCGGTTGTAGCAGTAAGCGTACCACTCACCCAGCGAGTGGTATGGTTTCCTGTTTTCACTATTGCTGACGTGACACTTGTCACAGGGGCCTGATTGGCCCGATTCCATGGGTTCGCCAGCGGCTCCGCATTCTTCAGTCCGCCGTATCAGCGAAATGCTTAACAAGGCGCCATTGTAGGGCATCTTGTCGTCGTTTGCTGTGCATCCCCGGTGTTGGGTGGGAAACGCCTCGTGGCGCTGCGAGTACCCTGCATGGGCATTTCCGGCGCTATCTGCCGGGCGTCAGCTGGCGTCTGAGGAGACATCTGACGCGCAGGCCGTCAACCCTCGTCCACATCGTCGACATCGGCCTGACCCGAGACGCGTCGCCGCACGTGGGACCATGACACGCCGGTAGCCAGAACGCCGGATAGCGCCAGCAGGATCAAGTATGTGATGGCTTGTGTGCTGTCCGCCGGGAGCAGACCCACGTCAACCACCAGCCATAACAGGACGCCGAAAAACGCGATCGCGAGCAGCAGCCCGAACGGGCCCAGCGATCGCAGCGTGGCGCGCAGCAGGATAGTCCATCCGATCAACAGAACAATGCCGACAAAAATCATGAACGCCGAGTATTCGGGTAGCTCGCCGGCCACCCAGCCGTAGTATGAGTATGCGCTCGGGTTGTACGTGGCGAATACCAGCGCCAAGGCAAACACGAAACGCGCCAACAGTCCCAGCCAGGAAATCCCGCGCATCAAACCATCCTCCCATCGTGGTGATGCTATCTTAGGCGCTGATTGCAGTGCTGGTAAACAGCTGGCCGGGAACCATGGAATTGTTTGAACTGGTTGTAGTTGCCGGGGCGCTGGTCCTGGCCGGTCTGGTGCACGGCACGCTCGGTATCGGCTTTCCGCTGGTTTCCACGCCGTTGCTGGCGACGGTATTGGACGTTCGCCATGCCGTATTGATCACCTTACTGCCCACAATCGCCGTAAACCTGGTAAGCATCGTGCACGGGGGAGGATGGCGAGCGCGCCTCGCAGGCTACTGGCCGCTGGCCCCTTGGGTGCTGGGCGCGGCGGTCTGCGGCGCGCTGCTGCTCACCGTATTCGATCCCAGGCCGTTCAAACTGGTTCTTGCAGCGATGATCATTGTCTATCTGAATGTGCAGCGCATTCGGTTTCTGCGACTGACCTGGGTGAACACCAGCCCGCACCTGGGCATGGCCGTATTCGGGGTACTGGCGGGACTGTCTGCTGGATCCGTTAATGTGATGGTCCCAATACTGATTATTTATGCGCTGCAGCGGAAACTGGCCAAGGAGCAGATGGTGCCGGTTTTCAATATGTGCTTTGCCTGTGGCAAAATTTCTCAGGTCGCCGTGTTCGGCACTGCTGGTTTGCTGAGCGGCAAACTACTACTGGCGACGGCGGCCGGTGCGGCGCTGGCGGTACTGGCGCTGGTGATCGGGATACGCTTGCGGGCCCGCATTTCCGTTGCCACTTACGAAGCTATTCTGAGACGGTTGCTGCTGATCATGGCCCCGGTGCTGATTGGTGAGTTTTTCTGGGAGCTCTGACCCGCAGCTCAAAATCCTGGATCCCGTGCGGTGATCGACTCGCTGATGTGACGCAGTGGTGCGCTGGTGTCGAATTCCACCGCTGTGCCCGCAGCCTGCACGCCCAGCGATTGCCACAATCCGTCGAGATCGACATCGTGTGCGGTGTCGCGATGGTGCTCGTATAGTTCTGTTAGCACGGCAGTGCCGGTGCCCGCATCAGCAATCGCGAACAGTTCTTCCACCGGTTTCTCGTCGAGCATGCTGAAACCCTGATGCACGATCGCCTGCAGCCCGTCACGCAATGACTTGCGATTGTCGGTACGTTTGCGAATCTCGATATCGGCGAGCAGACAAAACAATGCGCCTCCCCAGTAGGTGCGGCCCCAGGTCGGGGTGTTGTCCAAACCACTATCGCCGTTTGCGGGCAGCCCGTGCGGCATACCCTTCAGGAAACCCGCCCATACGAACTTGGGCGCCAGGTCCCCAGCGTTGGAGCGCGCGACCGATTCGACGTAGACGGCCAGTCCCTCTTCGATCCAGTGGTGGCGGCGTGGCACGCGCGGCAGCGCGAAGTGAATCATCTCGTGCACCATGATCCAATCGTCGAGCAGGTCCTGGTGATCGGCGCCGGTGCCCACGCGTACGTTGATGGTAGCATCGTCGATGGCGAAAGCCTTGCCGTTCTTAACGCCCTTGCCTGAGACGGGGATCAGTGCAATGTACATTTGCGCCACCGGGAATTTTCCATAGTAGTGGCTGACTACATGCGCCGACCGGCGAATCCAGTGCTCGAACGATTCGCGGGGCAGCGCGAATCGCGCGTCTTCCATGTGCAGTCTGATCAAGGTATCTGGCAACTGCAGCGTCGAATCCTCAGTCTCCGCCCGTATCGGTGCTGCGGCCAGGAAACCCAGTGCTGAGGCGACGGTGAAGAAGGCCTTGAGACTGCACATTGTAGCTATTTCTCCATCCAGCGCGGCAACGGAATGAGACAGTATACCTGTCGGGAAGTTCCCACTTGTCGAGTGTTTCAGCGGACTTTCAGTCGATCAAGTTCACGCGGACTTGAGCCGCTACCATTGTCAAGAAGCGGAAGTGGATCAGTCGTCAGGCGAGCACCTCGAAGCGCGGAAAGTCGGTCCGAATTCCACGGATTCCAGCTGTGAGGTGTTTGCAGCCGCAAACACTGCTGCGGGACCAGGGTGTGGATGTTGGCGCCGTCTCGCACGGACGACTATCATTCAGCACAAGCCAGTGTGCTGGAGCGCTCGATAGATTGATTTGTAACGACCGGAGCGCGTGTCGGGCCAGGATAGTGTTGCGCCGCTTAGCAATAGCGATCTCACCTGCACAACGACGCCTTGCCCTGACCCGCGACACGCGCTCAGAATTCACGTTATTTATGGGACAGCACACTAGTAGACCATACCTGGCGGAACACGGGGCGAGCTGTCGCTTGCATCCTGATCGAAGAATCGCGAACGCTTTGGTTGACACTACGGCAGTCGCCGCGGGGGGCACGCCGGCGTGTGCGGGAAGTGTTCCTCAGGCCGAAATAGATTGACACGGATGGATATCCAGAACCACGACTACCAGATCAGCGACACCGCCTATCAATGGTCGGTGCGCACGTTCAGTATCGTGAAACGGCTGCTGAGCGTGAATATCAAACTGCATCACGACGAGCAGCAGCTGGACGCAGGCGATATCTTCTTGTTCAATCATTTTGCGCGTTTCGAGACGTTTATACCACAATACCTGATTTACCAGGAGAACGGCGCTTACTGCCGCGCAGTAGCCGCCAGCGAATTCTTCGCGCAAGACGACGCCATGGCCAGCTACCTGCGCAGTGTCGGCGCCGTGCCAAACAGCCACCCGCGACTGCTGCCGTTTCTGGCTACCGAGATTCTGCGCGGGCGCAAAGTCGTCGTATTTCCCGAAGGAGGGATGGTGAAAGACCGCCGGGTGCAGGATCAACAGGGACGCTACAGTATCTATTCGCGTTCGGCACGGGAGCGGCGAAAACAGCATCGTGGTGCGGCGGTCCTGGCGTTGGCGCTGGAAGCGTTCAAATCGTTACTGCATCACGCCGAGCGCAGCGGTAACTTCGCCTGGATAGACGAGCTGGCCGAACGGCTCGAGTTCGACGACGCGAGCCGCCTGCTCGAGGTCAGTCGCAAGCCCGCTATGATCGTTCCCGCGAACATTACCTTCTACCCTATTCGTGTAAGCGACAATCTCCTGTTGAAAGGCATGGAGTTGTTCAACCGTGGATTGAGTCGGCGCGCTTCTGAGGAGTTACTGATAGAAAGCAACATATTGCTGCGGGACACGGATATGGACATAAGGCTGGGAAATCCCATCGCTGTTGATGAACATTGGAACTGGTGGGAGCGTAAACTGCTGCAACGTGCCGCGCACCGCCTGCCTGCGTTGGACGACGTATTCGCTTTACCGGAGCACATCGGCGGCTGGGATACCAAGTTTCTGGCGCGCCGCCTGCGGCGCCGCTCGGAACACATCCGTGACCTCTACATGCAGGAAATGTATGCGAATGTCACCGTCAATCTCAGCCATCTGGCATCCAAGGTGATTTTTCAATTGCTCGAAGGGCAGGTGCAGCGCATCGCTAAAGAGCAGTTTCATCGCATGTTGTATTTTTGCGTCAAATACGTGCAGCTAGAAACTGCCGTGCACCTGCATCGCAGTCTGCGCAATCCGGCCGCCTACGGCCGCCTGCTTGATGGAGACACGGAGGGGCTGGATCAGTTTCTGCGTAACGCGCAGAATTCTGAGCTCGTGTTGGTAGAAGACGGTTCTTACCACTTCAGCGACAAGTTGTGCGAGGAACATGGATTCGACGAAGTGCGGCTCGAGAATGTCGTCGAAGTGTATGCGAATGAGATAGCACCGCTGCCGTCGGTTACGAAGTGCGCGAGAGCAGCGATTCGCGATGCCGCTGTATTCGATGCGAGATCGATTGGCGATCTGCGCTACGACGATCAGCGCCGTGCATACGCCTGGGACAAGGCGGAGTTTTCCAAACCTCAGCATGCGGAGATAAACACCGCACAAACTGCCGTGTTGAGCGGCGACTGGTTTTTCTACAAACCAACATCGGTGGTAAAGGATTTGTGTGTGATCTTGGTGCATGGATTTCTCGCCTCTCCGAGTGAGCTCAGCGAGTTCGGCAGGCACCTGGCGGACTCGGGCTACACCGTAATCGGTGTGCGGTTGAAGGGGCATGGCACTTCACCCTGGGATTTACGGGAACGCAGTTGGGAAGACTGGTTCGCCTCGGTGCAGCGCGGCTTCGACATCGCTGCCGCATACAGCGAGCGCGTGTGTATTGTGGGGTTTTCCACCGGTGGTGCGCTCGCATTGCGCCTGGCCGCAGATCGACCGGAGCGTTTGGCCGGGGTCTGCGCGGTCTCGGTGCCGATCAAGTTCCGGAACAGAAACATGGTGTTCGTGCCGCTGGTACACGGAGCGAACAAGTTGGTGCGCTGGATGTCGTCGCTGGAAGGCGTGCTGCCGTTTCGGGAGAACCAATCGGAGCATCCTCACATCAACTACCGGCATATGCCGATTCGTGGCCTCTACGAGTTGCGCCGCCTGGTGGCCGACCTGGAGAAGCAACTGCCGCTGGTCGAATGCCCGGTAACGATTCTGCAAGGCGACGAGGATCCTGTGGTAGCACCGGTGAGCGCACAAATCGTCTACGATTCCATTGCCTCTGAGTACAAACGCCTGATTCTCGTGTCATCCTCGCAGCATGGCATTTTGTGCGACAACATAGATAATACCCAGGCGCGAGTTGCAGATTTTCTACAGCAGCTGGAGCAGCGCACGATCGGCGATTGACGTAACGTTTGCCACCCAGCATCATCGATTGAGGAGAAGAGTGCACATGTACGACGTGTACGGTATAGGTAATGCACTGGTCGATATCGAGTACGCGGTTACCGAAGACCAGCTTACAGAATTGGAAATCGATAAAGGCGTGATGACGCTGGTTGATTCTGCCCGTCAACGGTCTGTTATGTCGGCGCTGCAGGATAATCCTCAGCACCGATCCTGCGGCGGCTCGGCCGCGAACTCGATAATCGCGGTCACCCAGTTCGGTGGCAGTGCGTTTTACTCCTGCCGCGTCGCGAACGACCATGTCGGCACATTCTATTTTGAAGACCTGCTCAGCCACGGTGTTGCCACTAACCTCACACAGCACAACCGCGAGGACGGTGTGACCGGTACCTGCCTGGTGTTCGTGACGCCGGATGCAGATCGCACGATGAATACTCACCTGGGTATCACTGAGGAACTGGCGACACCGGACCTCGTCACCGATGCGATAGGCGTATCGCGATACCTGTACATCGAGGGATATCTGGCGCCTTCGGCGTCGGCTCGGGCGGCGGTGCGGCGAGCGAAACAGGCTGCGCACGATGCAGGTACCGCCGTGGCCCTGACCCTGTCGGACCCCAACATGGTCGAGTATTTCCGCGCCGAGTTGGACGAGATGCTGGAAGGCGGCGTTGATCTGCTGTTCTCGAACGAAGCCGAAGCACGGCTTATGGCAGGTAGCGAATCACTTGGCGAAGCGGCCGACTGTTTTAAACGCTTGGCAAAGCAGTTCGTGGTCACGCGCGGACCGCAAGGTGCTCTGGTATTCGACGGCAAAACGCTGATCGATATACCCGGTGTCGCAGCGAACGCTATCGACACAGTTGGCGCGGGGGATATGTTTGCCGGTGCGTTTCTGTATGGCCTTTGCCACGGTATGGACCACGCGGCCGCCGGCGGACTTGCCGCGCATGCGTCGGCAATCCTGGTAACCCGATACGGACCTCGTATGGATACCGAGCAGGCACAGAGGGTCTTGCGCGGCGATATCTGAATAGATTTCGCGGCGCCGCGAACAGGCTTCTAATCCTGGTGATGGCGGACCTCTAGGCTTTTGTCTTTACGGCGTACGATATCGCCTGTGCGCACCGGAAACACGCCGCTTCGCTGGTCGCGAAAGAACAGCTTCAGACTTTCGCTCATCACCGGGAACGCGAGGTCGTCCCAGGGGACGTCGGCTTCCCGGTACAGACTCGTTTCCAGCGTCTCGTGCCCGGGCGCGTGTTTGCCGTGTGCCAGCACCCCCCGGTACAGCATGTAAACCTGGCTGATGTGCGGCAGGCTGAAAAGCACGTAAAGCCGTAAATCCAGCGCGCTCGCCTGTGCTTCCTCCATGGTTTCGCGCGTCGCAGCCTCGGCCATGGTTTCACCGTTCTCCATGAATCCAGCCGGCACGGTCCACATGCCGTAGCGCGGCTCGATTCCGCGCTTGCACAGAAGTACCCGTCCTTCCCATTCGAGGATGCAGCCGGCTACATTCTTGGGATTCTGATAGTGAATAAAATCACACTGGCTGCAGACCAGGCGTGGGCGATTGTCACCGTCCGGAACACGGGTTTCGATTTTGTCGGAACCGCACTGCAGGCAGTAGCGCATAGGGACAATCCTGGATTCATCTCAACATATCAGTTTAACTCGAATCCAGCGCCCGCGGTTGCGCGATACGGTATTTTCCAGCAATTTGGCCGCCGAAAAAAAAGGCCACCAGGGAGGTGGCCAAAAGAGGATGGCAGTGTAGGAAAGGAAACTGTTCAGATTTTCAGCTTGCGAAGATTTCGTTTCAGCTCTTTGATCAGACCGTCCATTATCTGGTCCAGCCGCTCACGACGACTCGCGGCAGTAGAGCGGAACAGGGTCGTTCCCTCTTCTTGCTTTTTCGCAAAATAATCGAGAATAAATTGCTCGGACGCCAGGATGAATTTGATCGCCTGCTTCGGATCGATCTGCGAGAAAGGATTCTGCGCTATCTGCAGCGCCGACTCTTCCTGCTGACGGCAGTAGAGTTCCAGCAGCGAGAGCAGCTGAACGCGAGATGCGTGTACGCCCTGTTGCTTGGAGTTGCACAGACTGGCCTCGACGATCGCGTCCAGCCAATCGACGAGATTCTTGTCGTCAATCGGCACTTCGCTCATCTTCTTGCGCGCGATCAGCTGTTTAATCTGTTCCTGAAGCTCGGTGTATTGCCCGCTGGAATGATATTTCCCGAGGGCGCGAGAGAAAAACGTGCGTTGTTGCTGCAGGTCTCTGTTTAACGCATCGATTTCTTCCTGCAGGATCTCCTGCTGCACGGATTCCTTTTTTATACGCTTGCGTAATACGGACATTTCCTTGTGCGCCAGATTCACTCGCAGCTCCTGGTATTTGGCGATGGCCAGTGAGGCGGGTGCAAGCTTGTCTTCCAATCTACGCAGTGCACGCGACATGCGCTTTTCACAAACTGCAGTGCTTTTGTCATCCCTGATGCGCATCAGGATCTGCTCGGCGGTCAACAGCGGGCTCGTGCTCAGGTGCGACATCAGTTCTTTGAGCTGAGAGGATTTCTCAACGATTTTTTCATCCGCGGCGCTGTTTTTGGTTTCGTCCACGAGTTGCAACATCGATTGCACTTCACGCGCAAACTCTATCACCAGCGGTGGCAGTCTATTGGATTCGGCGATATGAAACGCATCGGCAACTTCCTTGCCGTATTGTTCCATGTCGGTGACCTGCCGGTTCATGCGCTCGCTGTCGCGACGAATAAGCAAATCCTCGATCACGGCATTTTTTTCCGGCGTGCCGATCGTATAAATGACTTCGGGCACGTCCTCGGGAAGCTTCTCTATGGGAAGTTTCGCCAGTTGCTCGGAACTCAGTGTGCGAACCATTTTCCCGAGCACATCTATCGAGATCATGGGTTTGGTTATTGGCTCTGACTGCATGTCCGCTGTCCTGTCACTACCTGTTGCGAGGTGTCGATGCAGCCCCTGTGCCGAGTGCCCCAGTAAAGTGCGAAGTCGATCACACTAGCGATGTTCGCGGCGCGCTGGCGGTAGTCGAAACGTGCGGTGGCTCACGAAAAATCCGGCCCCGGATGGCGCCGGTGAGCAGGCTGTCGCGCCGCAGCAGCAGGGCAACTTCAACAAGAACTGTCGAGATACGACAATATTGGCGGTATCAGCCGATACGGGGGTAGGAAACTCCTTGAGTTGCTGGACCTGATTGCGCGATTCGCCCTGGAAGGCGTAGTTACCTGAGTGTCGCGTGACGAATGTGTCCTCTATGCCCACAGGTCGGTGCTGAGGTAACGTTCCCCGGTGTCTGGCAGTATCGCCAGCAAATCCTTGTCTTCGAGGTTTTCGCTGTGGGCGACTATCAGCATCCCGGCTACGGCCGCGCCGGAGGATATTCCCGCAAAGATGCCTTCGCGCTCCGCCAGCTGGCGCGTCGCACCGTATGCTTCCTCAGTGGTGATCTGCACGATCCGGTCATAGATCGTCGTGTCCAGCGTGTCGGGTATGAATCCAGGCGCGGTGCCCATGATTTTGTGTTTGCCTGGCACGCCCGTGGACAGGATTGGCGCATCGGCGGGCTCGGTGGCAATGATGCGCAATTCGGGCGTGCGCCGTTTCAGGTCCGCGCCCATGCCAGAGATGGTTCCGCCCGTGCCGGTAGTAGCGATCACCGCGTGCAGCGAGTCACCGAAATCCTGCCAGATTTCCTCCGCGGTGCGTTTGTGTGCTGCCGGGTTTGCCGGGTTGTAGTGTTGTCCGACAAAGAAGTAGCCGCGTTCTTTTTCGAGCCGGCGTGCTTCCTCGATGGCGCCTACCGTGCCGTCGGCCGCTGGCGTCAGCACCACATCGCCACCGAATGCCTTGAGAATGAGCTTGCGTTCCTCGCTCATGTCCTCGGCCATCACGAACACGGCGCGGTAACCTTTGACCGCTGCGACCATCGCTAATCCGATACCGGTATTGCCGGACGTGGGTTCGACAATACAGTCGCCCGGTTTCAGTACTCCGCGACGTTCGGCGTCTTCGATCATATTCAACGCCGGTCGATCCTTTACCGAGCCTGCCGGATTGAAGCTCTCGAGTTTCACCCATAGTTTGCCCGCACCCGGCGTGGTGAAACTGTTCAGCCGTACCGACGGCGTACCGCCGACCGTTTCCAGTATGTTTTGGTATTTCATCGCTCAGCTCGGGATTACAGACGTTCGTCGACAAACAATTTGCGGCTTGCGGACAAACGATCACGAAAATGAGATTCGGCGACCTCGGCGGCCAGATCGGCATACGCCCGCGCCGCCCACGCACGGTCGCCGAACAGGTTCACGATATCCTCTGCCCACGCCAGTTTTTCCAGGGCGCTGCCGTTCTCCGGCCGGGTGTTACGGTACAACGTTTTGCGCATACCTTCCGCCAGCGCCTGCTCACGCAGCAGTTCGAACAGTTGCCGCTGTTTGGCGCGAGTATCGCAGCGCCTCATCGCTGCCTCGTAGATATCTTGCGCGGCGGCGTGGTCGGTGTTGCCCAGTTGCAGCGCGGCCTCAGCGAATAGTCGCCGGGCAGCTGCCACTTGATTTCGGCCTGCTGCAGCATCTGCTTCGCGAAATCGTGATCGGTGGGATCCTGTGACGCTTCGTCCGCCAGCGTCAGGAATTCATCCACAGAATCGCACTGTGCAGCACGTTCTTCGAGTTCCTTGCCTGTAGTCATGATGCGCTGAGGTTAGGTGCTGGCGGCAACTCAGGCGGCCGCTTCGATCATTTCGAAATCGTCTTTGGAGACGCCGCAGTCCGGGCACTCCCAGTCGTCCGGAATATCTTCCCAGGTAGTGCCGGGGGCGATACCCTCTTCAGGCAATCCCTCGGCTTCGTCGTAGATGAAGCCGCACACGATGCACTCCCATTTCCTCATCGACATCTCCTCGCAAAACGGCTTATGCCGCTAACCGGACGCGAAGATTAAGTGTTTGCTCCGGCTTGCACCACAGGCTCGGGCCGGGCACGCTGCTTCGCAGTTTGTTATGGTACGCGCTTTGTCTCATACGAGGGGGAATCTCGCAATGAAAGTGGCATTTATCGGTTTGGGTGTGATGGGTTTCCCGATGGCAGGGCATCTTGCCAACGCTGGTCACGACGTGACCGTGTACAACCGCACGACCGCCAAGGCGGACAGCTGGTTGAAGACATATTCCGGCGCGCGCGCCGATACCCCGGCTGCCGCGGCGGCGGGTGCGGAACTGGTTTTCAGCTGCGTTGGCAACGACGACGACCTACGTTCGGTGACCATCGGTGAGCAGGGCGCGTTCGCCGCTCTCGCGCAAGGTGCGGTGTTTGTCGATCATACGACCGCCTCCGCCAGTCTGGCGCGCGAGTTGGCACAGGCTGCAAGGGAGGGTCGGTTCGAGTTTCTCGACGCCCCGGTGTCGGGTGGCCAGGCCGGCGCCGAGAACGGCGTGCTCACCGTCATGATCGGCGGCGCACAGTCGGCCTTTGATGCGGCGCGGCCGGTTATCATGAGCTATGCGCGCGCGGCCGAGTTGCTCGGCGATGTCGGCGCCGGACAGCTGACCAAGATGGTGAATCAGATCTGTATCGCCGGGCTGGTGCAGGGTTTGTCGGAAGGGCTGGATTTTGCGCAGCGTGCGGGTCTCGATGGCCACAAGGTAG
>JAOTYY010000128.1 GCA_029861595.1 Gammaproteobacteria bacterium | reverse complement strand
ACATGCAACGCGGACGGCGCTCCCCGGACAGCCGCAAGACACTACTCGCTTCGGTACGCGCAGCCGTTGCACACGCACATGCGTTACTCCCTGACCTGCCGTTGTTTCTCGGCGGCAAATCCATGGGTGGCCGGATGGCCTCACTGGCAATGTCGGAGCAGGCCGACGAGCTGGTTCGCGGCCTGGTGTTTGTGGGATTTCCCCTGCACAACGCCGGTAAGCGCGGCAACGAGCGTGCCGATCACCTGTTGCAGGTCTCCCTCCCGATGCTGTTTCTGCAGGGCACGCGCGACAAGCTTGCAGACCTCACGTACCTGCAGCCCGTTTGCGAGCGCCTCGGCGCACGGGCCACTTTGCACGTCGTCGAAGACGGCGATCATTCTTTCGGTATGTTGAAACGATCCGGGCGCACGCAAGCCGACGCGTTGGTCGAACTGGCTGATACAATCCGTTCGTGGACGCGCAACCTCTCGAGCTGACAGCAGCGCGGCGGCACGCGTGAGATAGTCACATGCGGGTATTTGCTTTTTCGGATCTGCATGTGGATTACGCAAAGAATCTGAACGATATCCATGCCTTGTCGGACACCGCCTACCGCGACGACGCATTGCTGCTGGCCGGCGACGTGACGGACGATTTGCGGCTTCTGGAAGAAACGCTCGTCACGTTACGCGAGAAATTTACACGCGTCTTCTACGTGCCCGGTAACCACGAGCTGTGGGACCGGCGCCGGGAGCACGGCCACGCGCTGTTGCGTTTCGACGCCATTCTGAAGCTGGCCCGTGCCGCGCGCGTGGACTGCGCGCCCGCCCGGCTGCACGGAACCTGGGGCGCTGTGTGGATCGTACCGCTGTTTTCCTGGTACCGGCGACCGGGCGAGGGCGCCAGCAGCCTGTTTCTGCCGAAACGCTCGGAACACCCCCTCCAGCGCTGGGCCGATGACCGTTTCGTACGCTGGCCGCACACGCTGAATGCGCAGCCAGCCGACTATTTTCTGTCGCTCAACGAACCAGCGATTCGCGCTTATGCAGAACCGGTCATATCGTTCAGTCATTTCTTACCGCGCCGCGAACTGATGTTCAAGGCGCCCGGGACGCCGCGCGTTTCCCGGTTGCGCGATCCGCACCCGGGTTTCAATTTCAGCCGTGTCGCGGGCTGCAGTCTGCTCGATGCGCAGATCCGCCGCCTGGGTTCGCAGCTGCACGTGTATGGCCATCAGCATCGTAACCGCGATGTCAGCATAGACGGCGTTCGCTACGTATCGCATTGCATGGGCTATCCGCGCGAGCGCGTGAGTGGTTACCTGCAACCGAACGCCATGGCGCCTATATGTGTGTGGCGTTGCAAAGAACAGACTCGGTATGCCAGCGGATAAATCCTCGCAGCGAGTACAGCAGGCACTGCTCGCCCACGGACTGACCTGCGTCGTGCAGGAATTGTCCGATTCGACCCGCACCGCTGCGGATGCCGCGGCTGCACTGGGGTGCGAAGTAGCGCAGATTGCGAAATCGCTGGTGTTCAAAGACGCCGCTGACGGCACAGCTCTGCTGATTATCGCGAGCGGCGCGAACCGGGTTGACGAAGCGCGGGTGGGCGAATTGCTCAGCACGCGAATCGTCAAGGCAGATGCCGACTACGTGCGCGGGATGACGGGCTACGCGATCGGTGGCGTGCCCGCCGTGGGGCACCGGGAGGCGCTGACCACAATCATCGATCGCGATCTGCTGCAGTACGACACGATCTGGGCGGCGGCCGGTACGCCGCACTCGGTTTGCGAGATCCCGTCTCACGAACTGGCAGCCCTCACCGGTGGACGCGTAGCTGATATCGCTTAACTCGCGCACTGCAACAGTCGGGCTACAATACCGCCATGCTGTACGCCCTGTTAGCAGATCTCCTCGTGCTGCTCCACCTGCTGTTCATTCTGTTCGTGGTTGCGGGTGGTTTGCTCGTGCTGCGTTTGCCGTCACTGGCGTGGCTGCATCTGCCGTGCCTGTTGTGGGGTGTATTCACCATCGTGAGCGGAAGTATCTGTCCACTCACACCATGGGAAGTGGAGTTTCGCCTGGCCGCCGGACAGGCGCCCTATTCAGGCACCTTCATCGCGCACTACATTGAGCCGATCATCTATCCGCCTGGATTGACGCGCGCACAGCAGATTGTCTTCGGGCTGCTGGTGGCGCTGCTCAACACTGCTGTGTACCTGCGTCTGCTGCTGCGTGTCCGACACAAACCGATGAGAAATGTACCTCATGGCTGATAACGAACTTTATCGACTTACCGCAATGCAAGCAGTACGCCGGTTGCGTGATAAACAGTTGACGCCCCTGGATCTCGTCGAGGCCGCAGCGGCGCGCATCGAGGCCGTGGACGGGAACCTCAACGCCATGCCGACGCATTGCTTCGAACGCGCGCGCGAGCATGCGAAATCACTGATGAAGGCGTCTGCCGAATCGCGGCCTGCCGGCTGGCTCGGCGGCCTGCCGATCGCGGTCAAGGATCTCGTCGACGTCGCAGGAGTGCGCACAACCTACGGCTCACCGATTTACGCAAACCACGTTCCGCAACGCTCCGATCTGCTGGTGGAACGCCTGGAAGCCAACGGCGCGATCGTGATCGGCAAGAGCAACACACCGGAGTTCGGCGCCGGCGCCAGCACGTTCAACGAAGTGTTCGGTAAAACCCGCAATCCCTGGAATGGCGCCAAATCGGTATCCGGATCGTCCGGCGGCTCGGCGGCCGCGCTGGCTAGCGGCCAGGTCTGGCTCGCGACCGGCTCGGACCTGGGCGGCAGTTTGCGGCTGCCCGCGAGCTTCAACGCGGTGCTGGGCCTGCGGCCGTCGCCCGGCTGTGTCGCGCGCGGACCCGAACTGCTGCCTTTCGCCACACTCTCCGTGGAAGGACCGATGGCGCGCAGCGCCGAGGATCTGGCCCTGATGCTCGATGCCATGAGCGGCACACACCCGCTCGACCCGCTGGCGGTGGCGGCACCAGCACGCTCGTACTTGCAACAGGTAGGCGAAATGCCACCGCCGCGGCGCATCGGTTTCAGTGCCGACCTGGGATTCGGCGTGCTCAATCCCGAGGTCGGAAATATATGCGAACGGGCGGCCGCGACATTGGCCGGCGCATGCAATGCCGAGCTGGTCGGCGATGCACCAGACCTAGACGGCGCGCAGGATTGCTTTCAAACGCTGCGCGCCGCGCAGTACGCGGCGAACCACCGCGAGAAGCTCGCCGAACACCGCGAGTTGCTGAAACCCGAAGTTATCTGGAACATCGAAAAGGGACTGGCTCTCACCGCCGCCGAGATCGGTGCCGCCGAGCATCGACGTGCGCGGCTGGTGCAGGCCACCGGCGAGTTTTTTCAACGCTGCGATCTGCTGGTCTGCCCGGTCGCGATCGTGCCACCGTTTGACGTCGACGTACGCTACGTTGAGCAGGTCGGCAAGCACCGTTTCGACAACTACATCGACTGGATGACAGTCACCTATGTGATTTCGTTACTGGGGTGCCCGGCGCTTTCTGCGCCGGGTGGTTTTACCACTGACGGCTTACCGGTTGGGTTGCAGATCGTTGCACCGCCTCGTCACGAAGCGCGGGCCATAGCGGCAGCGCAGATTCTGGAAACGGCCACTGGTATCGCACAGCAACTACCGATCGACCCCCGGTGATATGCTCGCCCGGCGCTAATCCGCCGGCGCAGCTTGCGGCATCAAGTCGTAAGGATGCCGCCAACAGATTCAGCATCAGCGCCGCCTTGTAGGCACTGCCCGATTCAGCGAAGCAATAGAGTGTGAATTCAGCCAAGTTGCTCTCCCCGGTTGCCCTTCCAGTCCGCACTCAACACACCAATTTGCGTACCGACCAAAGCAATGACTCATCGCGGCCGCAACTGGATCGCGTATAGTAAACGCCCTTCCCGATACATGCTTCGGTGACCGTGTATGCCGTTGAGAATCCGCGAACGCAAACCCCAGGACACCCCGGCGATTCTGGACTGCATGCGTGAACTGCAGGACTGGGAACGCAACATCGATGCGCGCCTGGCAGCACCGGACGACGTGCTCGAGCGGCTCTGGGAGGAGATGATCGAGGACTGCGACGTGTTTCGCGGCACGGTCTTCGTTGCCGATCTCGATGGCGCGGTAGTCGGCTATATCGGCGTGTTGACGCACGTGGCGCAGGAAGGGACGGCTGAAGTCGACTACGTCTACGCGCAGATAACCGACTTAGCGGTGCGCGGGCAATACCGTTCGCAGGGCATCGGCTCAGCGTTGCTGGCACACGCGAAAACACACGCCCGCGGAGCCGGGGTACGCTGGTTACGGATTAATGTTCGGGCCGGAAATCCAGCCGCTGTCGCCATGTATCGTCGCTGCGGATTCGACGACCGGGAAATTGTCCTGGAGCACGATCTGGCCGCAGGCTAGCCTTCATGCAACATGCAGGCTAGCGCGCGCCGTTATTTGTTGTCGGTTGCACCTACGCGCACGCGCACACGCGGCGCTTTGGGTGGCATGGACAAAGCGATTTCGTAAAATCCAGCGCTCGCCGGTGTGAAGTTTTTCGACCAGGCGATCCAGTCGATGCCCCGCACGCTGCCGCCTTCCGTGGTTGCGATATCCGTTTCGCCGCTGGCAATAGTCACCGTCTCGTTGATCAGCGTCGCACCATCCGGCCCGGACAGGATGACCCGCAACTGCAACAGCCCCTGCGGTTCGTTGCCGGCTTCGCGTTGCGGCCAGATCTGCAGTTCGTGCTCGATGCCGGCCCGCTCGATCCTGAGCGGATACGAGACAGCGCCTTGATTGACGTCGGTGGTAACCAGAAACTCAGAGACAGGCGGCGAATCCTGGCCGGCAAAGAACGCCAGCGACGCCACCAGCAGACCGCCGACGGCGATACCGCCCGCGACGATACCGCGCTGCCGTTCGGCGGGCAGGTAGTCACCACCAAATCTCATCACGGCCCAGGCCGCAGCACCGAACAGCAGCAGGACCATCAATGCAGCAAACATGCTTGATCTCCCTTCCTCGTTAAACAATCCCTTCGTCACGCAGACCGTCTAGTTCGTCCCGGGTCATCCCCAGCAGGCCCTGCAGTACTTCGTCATTATGGGCGCCCAGTGCGGGTCCTGCCCAGTCGGTAGCGCCGGGCGTGACACTCAGTTTCGGAAGAATCGCCGGCAGCTGCAGGTTGTCTCCGTCCACCTGCACGCTCTCGAACAACTGGCGCGCCGCGAAATGCGGATCCTCGAACATATCCGCCACGCTGTAGATAGGTCCGCAGGGAACTTCCGCGTCCTGCAACGCAGCCAGTACGGCGCGCGACGAGCGTGTGCCAGTCCATGCGCCTATGGCGGCATCGATCTCGCGCTGATGAACAACGCGCCCGGGATTGTATGCCACGCGCGCATCCTCGGCCAGATCACCGCGGCCGGCAGCGTGCATCAGGCGCTTGAAAATCGAATCGCCGTTTCCGCCGACCACCACATACCTGCCGTCCGCGCAGCGGTAGGTGTTGGTCGGCACGATACCGGTCAACGTAGTACCGGAGGGTTCGCGCACAACGCCGGCGCCACTGTACTCGGCGACCACACCTTCGAGGATATTGAAGACGCTTTCGTAAATCGCCACGTCCACTTCCTGTCCGCCGCGTTTGTCGCGTTCGCGAGTCAGCAACGCCATCAGCACACCGATCACCGCATGTAACGCCGCCAGCGTATCGCCCAGACTCAGGTTCGGCCGCACGGGCGCTTCGCCTGGATGCCCGTTGACGTAGCGGAACCCTCCGTAAGCCTCGCAAGCGGAAGCGAATCCGGGCTGTTTTGCATAAGGGCCGGTCTGACCGTAGCCGGAAATTCGTGCGCTGACCAGCCCCGGGTTGCCGCGCCGCAACTGCTGCGGATCCAGACCCCAGTCTTCCAGCGTGCCGGGGCGGAAGTTCTCCAGAAGCACGTCGCTGCGCAGCGCCAGCCGGCGCGCGATCTCGCGGCCGCGGGGATCTTTCAGGTTGAGCG
This sequence comes from Gammaproteobacteria bacterium, assembly GCA_029861595.1. Classification (GTDB taxonomy): domain Bacteria; phylum Pseudomonadota; class Gammaproteobacteria; order JAHELT01; family JAHELT01; genus JAHELT01. The sequence continues at coordinate 6,517 of JAOTYY010000128.1, read as the reverse complement.
TTATACACTTTTTGTTGCGCGCTATGCTGCGCCACCAGTACGACGTGCCGTTGTGCACAACGCGCCACCCGCGCAGCGGATCACCGCGGCCTGGCGGTTCGACTTTGATTGTTTCGGCACCGAAATACGCGAGCATGTTACCGGCGAACGGGCCGGCGATGAGTTGCCCCAGTTCCAGCACGCGAATCCCGCTGAGTGGCTTGTGCTGCATTGCTCAGGCGTCGGGCCGTGCGCTCAACGCACCAGCAGATCGAGTGGCTGGCTGCTCAATCGTTCACTGCCGGTGTCGCCGACCCGCACTGTCTGTCCCAGGGTCATGGCGCGATGATTATCCGAATCCATCAGAATAATGTGCAGAAAAAACACCATGTTTGTTTGCGCCCGTACCGGATTGCCGGCGTAGAACATCGGCCAATCCATCCACGTCGGTGTGTAGGTTGCGCCCAGGCTGTAGCCGCACGCATTCAAACGATGGGCGCGATAGCCGGCGGCATCCAGAACAGCGGCGTGCGCATCGAACACATCGCCGATGGGGCGCCCCGGGACCAAAGCCTCCAGGCCGGCCTGCATCGCCTCGACGCAGGCCGAATGCATTGCGCGATATTCCGGACGCACATTGCCCACCAGGATGGTACGCATCAATGCCGCGTGGTAGTGACGGTATGCTCCCGCCCATTCCAGCGTAAGCTGATCCTCGGCATCGAGGTTCCGGCGGCCGCTGAAGTAGCGGCACAGCAGCGCGTCGACGCCGGATCCGATAATGAATTCGTTGCCGGAGTAGTCGCCGCCGCCACGAAAGATCGCGTTGTGCATCGCAGCGAGTATATCCCCCTCGAACGCCCCAGGTTGCGTTTCGGCAAGCGCGGCATCCAGCGCCGCGTCGGCAAGTTCCGCCGCACGCCGCACGTAGTCCAGCTCAGCGTCGCTTTTTACGACGCGCTGGCGTGACACCAGGTCCGACGCATCGTGCACTTCACAGAAACCTTCCAGCGCAGCCTCGACCAGTCGCCAGTTGTAAGCGGTCAGGCCGTACGCGTCGAACTCGATCCCCAGGCGCGCTCCGCACAGTTTCTGCTCGTCGAGAATATCACGCAGATGCAGTGCCGGATCGTGACCGGCGCGGTCCGCCCAAACGCGAATGTCCCCGATGTCGGAGGTATGTTGTGCCTGGCGCAAATCCGGTGCGCGGGTCAAAAGAACCGTCTCGCCGCCGGCGCTCAGGTACAGACACTGGAAAAAGCAGTAGCCGAAAGTATCGTAACCGGTCAGATAGTACATGCTCTCCTGGCGAAATATCAGTAGTCCCGCCAGATCCCGCTGCCGCAGTTCCGCGCAGGCTCGCTCGCGGCGCTGGCGCAACTCGCCCGGTGAAAAATGAATAGCCAAATCTGTCTCTCCAGCGGCCGGTTCGCGGACAACGCTTATAGCGTCCCACGATCAAGCGCGTCAACCCAGCCCACATATTTCACGCTGCTTGCGTCCCTGCGCGGGAAAGGCGATACGTACGTATTTGAAACGTTTCCCAATCAAACAAACTTGTTACGGAGAAATCTGTGCAATATTGCCCGGAGTAATCCTTCCCCCCCCCCCCGAAGGGGGCCGCAAGCGGCGTGAAATATGCGGGATTCTAATCGCTCGACGCTGTCGGCGACGCGCACTTTCGATCCTTTTTACAGTAGCGGTTAATCGCAGTTCGGGGGGTGAAGTGAGCCGCAAGGTCGTCTAGGATGTAGGCCGATGCGTGCCATTCCGTGCAAAATCCTCACCGCGACAGTGCTCGCATGCATGATCATCTGCCCCGCGGCCTACGCGACTGACGGCCAGGACCCTTTTCCAAGACCGGCTGAGTTGCAGCCCGACATTGATTTCTGGACGCGGGTGTACACCGAAATCGACAGCTCCAGCGGGTTTCTGCACGACGACCGCCACCTTGGCGTAGTCTATGCCAAGCTGCGGTTCCCACCCAATCTGAGTAAGCGCGAACGGCGCAAGCAAATCACGCGCGCGAAACAGCACTATCGCAACATACTGCTCAAGCTCGCGAGTGGCCGCCGCTCCGGGCTGAACGACGAGCAAGGGCGGGTGTTGCAGTTGTGGCCAGAGAAGGTGACCAATCGTGGCCTGCGCGCCGCCGCGCAGCGCCTGCGCTTCCAGCTCGGCCAGAAGGACAAGTTTCTAGCCGGTTTGATGCGGGCAGGCGCCTGGGAGGATTACATACGCCGCACTTTGCGCGAGCAGGGATTGCCGGAAGGACTCGCCGCGTTGCCGCACGTCGAGTCTTCCTACCATCCGCTGGCCTACTCCCATCGCGGTGCTTCGGGGCTCTGGCAATTCACACGCTCCACCGGACGTCGCTATATGCGTGTCGATCGTGCCGTCGATGAGCGGCGCGATCCATTTATCTCCACCGTGGCCGCCGCCCGTCTGTTGAAGCACAACCACGCCGCCACCGGCACCTGGCCGCTTGCGATCACCGCATACAACCACGGCACATCCGGCGTACGTCGCGCGACACGCAAAATCGGTACCACTGACATTGCTCCGATCGTGCGCCGTTACAAAAGCCGGCGTTTCGGGTTCGCATCGCGCAATTTCTATGTGGCATTTCTCGCTGCGTTGCACGTTTCGAGTAACGCCACCCGCTACTTCGGGGCTTTCCACAGAGATCCACCCGCCGACAACACAACGGTCAAGCTGGATGACTATATTGCAGCGGAGCGCGTCGCCGAACAGCTTCGCTTACCGTTGACCGAACTGCGCCATCACAATCCGGCGCTGCGTAAAACCGTGTGGAAAGGCTTGCAGCGTATCCCTGCCGGCTACCAGCTGCGGGTACCGCACGATTCCGTCAGTGCATCGGACGCGACGCGTCTGCTCGCGCAGATCGACCGGCACGAACGCCATTCCGTGCAGCAGCGCGAACAGGAGTATGTCGTTGAACGCGGCAATACACTCTCGACCATCGCACAGCAGTTCGGCGTATCGGTGAGCGATCTCATGGAGATCAACGATCTGCGTAACCGCAACCTGATTCGGACCGGTCAACTGATACGTCTGCCGTTGCCGGCGACCGCATCCGTCGCCGGGACGACCGTCACACGGCCGCCGGGACTGCCGGTCGATGGTCTTTACACGGTACAGCCGGGAGACAGCATATCGCTTATCGCACTGCGTTTCGGGACCGATCAGACAACGCTCAAGAATCTCAACGCGCTGACCAACATCGAGCGCATCGAAGCCGGACAGACACTGATCGTCACCGTCACGCCGGGTGAGGAACGACAGGCTGCTGTGGAAACGCTGGCGGCGGCAACCCCCGCGGCGGAAGAAAGCGAATCGGAACTGGAAGAGCAGCAGATCGCCCTGGTGGAATCGGGCGAACCGGCATCACTGGACGAAGCGCACGCACTGGGACCCGCGCAACCGCCCGCCGCGCATCCGTCACTGTCCGCCGACCCCAGCGATTACTCGGTCGCCGACGACGGCACCATTGAAGTGCAGATTCCGGAAACCCTCGGACACTATGCAGACTGGCTGGATCTCAGCACCCAGCGCCTGCGCGACAAGAACGACCTGGATTTCGAACAACCGGTAATCATGGGCAAGCGGTTGAAGCTGGATTTTTCCCTGGTCAGCCCCGAGCTGTTCGAAGACAAGCGGCGTGCCTTTCACATCGCGCTGCAGGAAGCGTTCTTCAGCGGCTACCATATAGTGGGAACCCGCGACCATACGGTGCGCACCGGTGACTCGCTGTGGCTGCTGGCGCACTACACCTATCGCGTGCCCATCTGGCTAATCCGTCAGTACAATCCCGATCTGGATTTCGCCAACGTGCGACCGGGCATCAAGGTGGTGGTACCGCTGCTGGAAACGCTGCCGACCGGCCCGCAACCGCCGGCCAGCGTGGAAATGACGGCAGGTTGAGCGCGTCGAAAACGCACGGTCACTGCTCGCGACTTCGCCAGGTTCGCACAGGCGAAATACAGACTTCCAGCTGGACACTCCGCCGTACTGAATAAATCCTTTGCGCAACATGCCGGTTAACTGATACACATCGCAAATGGCGTTAAGACTTGGCATAGACACCGGCGGCACCTATACCGACGCGGTGGTTTTCGACGATCGAAACGGCGTACTCGCTTCCAGCAAAGTATTGACACGCCACCACGATCTGGCCGGTTGTGTCGGTGAGGCAATTCGCGAAGCAGTCACAAACCCGCTCGAGTTACAGCTGGCGGCCGTTTCCACGACGCTGGCAACCAACGCCATCGTCGAAGGTCATGGCGGCGATGCCTGCCTGATCATGCTCGGCCAGGGACCCCAGGTACTGCAACGCGCCGGGCTTTCGACGAACCTTGCAGGCAATCCGGTGACGTTCATTGCCGGCGGTCACAATGCCAGCGGCGAACCGCTCGCGGCGTTGGATGAGCCGGCGCTCGAGCAAACGGTGCGTGAGCAGTGCGTCAAAGTGCAGGCATTTGCCGTGGCCGGGCTGTTTGCCGTGCGTAATCCCGAGCACGAGCAACGGGCGCGCGACATAATTTCCGAGTTGTGCGGTTTGCCCGTAACCTGCGGTTACGAACTGTCCGCGCAACTCGACGCGCCGCGCCGCGCCCTCACGGCATTCCTGAACGCACGGCTGGTCCCGCTGATCAGCGAACTGATCGATGCCGTGCAAAATACGCTGCAGGAACTCTCGATCGACGCACCGTTGATGGTGGTGAAAGGTGACGGCTCGATGGTGAGCGCAGATACTGCACGCGAGCGCCCAGTGGAAACAATCCTGTCCGGCCCTGCCGCGAGCACTGTTGGCGCCCGGTACCTGAGCGGCAACGACGATGCCGTCGTCGTCGACATTGGCGGCACCACCACGGACATCGGCACCTTGCGCGACGGCTGGCCGACACTCACCGAACAGGGCGCACACGTCGCGGGGCTGCCGACCATGGTAGCCGCGATAGATGCACATACTTACGGCCTGGGCGGCGACAGCGAGGTGTACTGCGACGGCACGGCGCTGCGCCTGGGCCCGCAACGTTGCGTTCCGTTGAGCCTGCTGGCCAGTACCTGTCCGGGCGTGACCGAAACATTGCAACGCCAGCTCGCACGCGGCTACCCACACGAATTCGACGCGCGCTTTGCCTTGCGCCGGCGGGCGACGAAAAACGAACAAAACCTGACTTACAGCGAACGGGAGATCTGGCGCATGCTCGCCGATGGACCGATGGAACTGGAAACATTGCACCAGCGCGTGACCTCCGAGCGGCCGCTTACGCGGCTGCGCTCGCGCGGTCTAGTGGCCGTGGCATCGTTCACACCGAGCGACGCGGCCCACGTACTGGGCATGCACCAAGCCTGGTCGCAACCGGCCGCAACAGCGGCCGCGATACTTACCGCTCGCCGCATGTCTCTGCTTCGCGCTGCCAGCGACACCGCACACGAATTTTCGAACGCGGTTATCGATGCACTGATCGATCAGTCCTGTGAGGTCATCGTTGACGCCATCCTGCGAGACGAAGAGAAGGCGGCAAGTTTCCGTGACAACCCGTTGTTGACGAGAGCGCTGAGTAACGTCGGGGATTCACTGCTGCAGGTAGACCTGTCTCTGCGCTACCCGCTGGTCGCAATCGGCGCGTCGGCGGTGCAGTACTACCCGCGCATTGCAGGGAAACTCGGTGCCCGGCTTATGATTCCACAAGGTGTGGAAGTGGCAAACGCGATCGGTGCCGCGGTAAGCGGCATTCTACAACGTTCTTCGACGCTGATCACACTGCCGCGCGACGATTGTTTTCGCGTGCACAGTGAAGCGGGTACTAAGGACTTCGGCAATTTGAGCGACGCAACGGAATTCGCACGCACCACCGCACGTGAGCTTGCGGTTGCCGCGGCGCACAGCGCGGGTGCCGGAGAGGATGTGCAATGCGATACGCAACAGCAGGACAGCGTGATCACGGGGCCGGACGGTCACCGTACTTTTCTGCAGAGCCGTATCACGGTGATCGCCAGAGGCCAGCCACAATCGTGAGCGCGAAAGACTGCGACGAGCATCGCGCCACTCGGATCCTGGCGCGCAGGGACAAAGTGTTACGCCACCTGATCAAACGCGTCGGGCCGTGTCGCCTGCACGAGCGGCGGCGCGACGATCCCTTTCAGTCACTGTTCTCGGCAATCGTATCGCAACAGGTATCGACCAAGGCGGCGCGCGCGATTCATACCCGCGTGATAGGGCTTTTTCCTCGCGTGGCTCACCCGTCGCCACGGCAATTGCTGCGCAAGTCCGAGGAAGCGTTGCGTGAAGCGGGATTGTCGGCCGCCAAGGTGCTGGCGCTGAAGGATCTCTCCGCCCGCGTGCTGGACGGTACGGTTCCTGACGTGAGTGAACTGGCTAAGATGGATGATGAGGAAATCATCCAGCGCATCGTGCAGGTGCGGGGTGTCGGGCGCTGGACCGTCGAGATGCTGCTGATTTTCCAACTCGGGCGCCGGGATGTTTTTCCGGTTGGCGATCTCGGGGTGC
>JAOTYY010000127.1 GCA_029861595.1 Gammaproteobacteria bacterium | reverse complement strand
GCGCCAGGGGTAACAGTCAGCAGATTCGCCCCGCAGACGATCGAACTCCTGTCGAAAGTACCCGCCGAGCATGACACGGCGCTGGCCATGGATAGTCGCGTTTGTATTCGGTCTGCTGCACGGTCTCGGTTTCGCCGGCGCGCTCAACGAAATAGGCCTCCCGCAACGGTCGATACCGCTGGCGTTGCTGCTGTTCAATATCGGCGTTGAGCTGGGGCAACTGTTGTTTATCGCTGCCGTTGCACTCGCCGTGCGGCTGTTGAGCCGGGTTCGCTCCGGTTGGCCATCGTGGAGCACAACCGTACCTGCGTACGGCATTGGCACTATCGCAGTGTTCTGGGTTATCGAACGTACCGTCGGCTTCTGGGGCTAGCTCAGCAACTCTTTCAGGCAGGTATCGAGAAACCGCGCGAAAGCCGGATCGTTCCCGGGATTCGCGACACAGTGGCCCCGGGGCGATTCGTGCACGCGCAATTCAGGGTATGCGGAAATCCTCGGCGTTCAGGCCTGACAATCCAATACCACACGGCCGACGATGCGTCCGGCGCGAAGATCGTTGAGTGATTCGCTGGCACGCTCCAGGGCCCGGCGCTCCACGGGAATCGGTTTGACTTTACCCGTTTTCACCAGCGCCAACATCTCCCTGGCGTGCGCTAGCGAACCCACATAGGAACCGGACAGCGTCAGCTCGCGAAACGGAAACATCGGTATCGGCAGTGAGAAGCGCCCGCCGAACAGTCCGACAATCACAACCTTGCCGCCTTTGGCGACGCTGCGCTGGGCAAACGTCAGCGACGCCTCGGCACCCACGAAATCGATGGTAACAGCCGCACCGCCGCCTGAATCGCGCAGCAGCTGTTTGCCGGCATCCTTGTCGGCGGTGTTGTACACACGCACCGCCCCCAGTTGCAGCGCGGCTTGCAGGCTCGCGTCGTCGATATCGGCGCCCACGATCTCGGCATCCGGATACAACGCGCGGGCAAACTGCAAGCCCATCATGCCAACGCCGCCCAGCCCGACGATCGCCAGGGTGTCCCCCTTTCCCAACTCGCCGACCTTGCGCAGGGCACTGTAGGCGGTTAGACCGGAGCACATGTACGGACCGGCCAGGCTCTCCTCGATTCCGTCGAACGCCAGCAGGTAACGCGAGTGCGGCACCAGCACGTGATCGGCAAATCCACCGTCCACGTTGATACCCAGCGCCCGAGGTTTGTTACACAGGTGTTCGTCGCCCCTGTCGCACAAAGCGCAAGCGCCACAACCGATCCAGGGATACACCACGCGCCGCTCGCCAGGCGTCACACCGCTGACTTGCGGTCCGCACGCGACGACTTCGCCGACGATCTCATGCCCCAACGTGAGCGGCAGTTCGTGGGTCGCAGAAATGTCCAGTTTGCGGCCGTCGCCCAGATCGAAAAAACCGTCGTGCAAATGCACATCCGAATGACAGACGCCGCAATGGCTGACTCTCACTAACACCTCGTTGCCCTGGGGCACGGGCGTATCGGTCACACGTGCCTGCAAAGGCTCGGCGTAGGCGATGATCGACTGACTTTTCATTCGTTGAATCTCAACCGCGAAACTCTTGCGTGTCCCGGGAAATTTCTCGCCGAGACGCCAAACACGCCAAGGCATCTTCAAGTGCTGACTGCGCGTTTCCTCGCTGCGCGAACAGCGTCATCAAAAAAATACCAACGCACGCGTTTCGATGCTTTCCCGGGACGCAGCGCCGGGCGGCGACGTCGGGTCGTCGAACGCGGTGTGCACGGCAAATCGCGCACGGCCGTCCACGGCCGAATCGAACGTTTTGATCAGAATGGCCTCATCGAGTTGCAGGTTCGGAAAATACCACCAGCGGTGGGCGGGGTTGAAGCGTACCAGATAAATCTCGCCAATACGGTCCCGGGCGCGTCGCTCCGTGGCAACCAGATCCTGCGAGTCCAGGCTGTCCGCATCGCAGATGGCCAGCGGCGATGTGAGCACCGGATTTCGCATCGCACGCCACACGTTGACTATGGCGAAACGCCCGCCTAACAGTGCATCAGCATCGTCGGTCAGGATATCGCGCACGCGCTGCGGTCCTGAACGATCGGTGTAGTCATTGTGCACGACTGCGCTCGGTTCTCGGATGCTGTGTTTCTTACGCAAAGCCACGGTGTCGCCGCGTCGCGTATGATCGAAAACTGTGACGCGACTGGCCCCGGTCACATCGCCGATCAGCGATTCGACCTCGCTGGTATATAGCGAATCGACGGTCGCCTGGTTGTAGAAATCGTCGATCGCGGATCGATGCGCAACCAGTGCGAATCCGTTGCGATCCAGAGTGTAGTTCGTGTCGCTGACCCGCGCGTTGCCTATCTGCACGTCGCGCGTCTCGAATTCGCCGTCCATGCTCAAGCGTGCTTCCTCGCCGCCCACCGAGGCGTGATAAACCGCCAGCCCGCTGTCGTCAGCCAGGTATTTAACCGAGGCGCGCACCGATGCCGGTGAATCTTGCTCACCGATGGGATCTTGAACCGTCGTCTCAGTCATGCTTGATGTCGCTTTCCCGCGCGGCACTGGCGGACGCCAGATTTTACGGATTCGCGGTGCCGGGAGCGAACTGTTTTTGGCGCAGGCGCCGAGCGCGCGGCGCCGTCGGCATTTCGGGATCGAATCTTACGCGGATAGACCGCCTACTGCAGACGCCCGTAGAACGTCATGCGCGCCGACTCGGACAGGCATATTCCCGGCTCTGCGTTGTAAGCCAGAACCACCAGAATGCGCGTGCGGTATCCAGCGACGGGTGTAACACGGTGCAGTGCATTGCGGCCCCGGAACAGCACCAGGGCGCCGGCATCCATCGTCAGCGTCTGCGGCTGGATCTCTCCATCCAGCACCTTGCGCACGTTGTCGAAACCGTGATCGCCGACCTGCGTATCGCGCGCCGCAGCGACATATTCGAACACGCCGCCCTCTTCGGCTTCCTGAATCATCAGAGTGGTTGCGAACGACGAGTTATCGAAGTGCCAGCCCAGTTCCTGCCCCGGCTCCGCGTAATGCAGATTGATCGAGGATAACCTGTCCGCGTACGCATGCAACGACACCTCGCCCAGTACCGCACATAAAAAGTCGCGAAATGGGGGTGCCTCGTACAGCCTGCGCAATGGTGACGCCTGTGGAATCTGGTCGTCAGTAATGCAACCTTTCGACGACATCACCGTGCGGTTGCGAATGTGGTCGTGTGTAAACGCGGCATCCGGCGGCATCAGATAGACGTTATGTTCCTGGCTGCAGAAATAGGCAAGATGCTGATTCTTTTCTCCCTCGCTGCGCACCGTTTCGACGGCGGCGGGCGTGAGAAAACGGCGCAGCACCAGCGCACCGTCGCGCGCCAACGTCTGACGGCAAGTCTCGCGCAACGCCTGCCGATGCAGCGGATAGCGATCCAGATCCACTATGTCCGACAACGCGTTCGTCATTGGTACGGCGTTACCTCGATGCAGCGGGGCCCACCGCAGTGGGTCGCGCGGGCTTGTGGTTATTGTGCGACTTCCGTGGCCCGGTAAGAAAGGGATACGTGAATAAATCTACCTCGGCATTGCACGCAAGCGGGCCCGCTTACGCGGGCCCGTCGTTCGCACGCGATCGACGCCTCCTTACCTTACTTACATGTCGAACGCTTCGGCAAGTTCGATCGAGCCATCCACCTCGAGGATGGGACAGGCTTTTGCCTTGGCGAGCGCATCGTCCAGATCCGAGGCTTCGATCAAGCTGTAGCCGCTGGCGGGATTGGCGCCGCCATTGTCGACTACCGAGCCATCGCTGAGCACCGTCGTCGACATGCCGACGGGATTGCCACCGTCAATCACGGCACTGCCCATCGATCCCATCCACTGGCCCCAGGCGTCCATCACTTTCGCCACGTCTTCCTCCTTCTCGGGTTTACTGCCGCCGTGGTACACAAACAGATACTTCGCCATCGCTAAAATCTCCCTGGTTGAATCGAGCCCGATCAGGCCCCGGTCACCGGGTCCTTGCAAATGGAGACTATCACTGGCAATGGCGGCTGACAGTGGGCAAAATACTGAGAAATATCGATCAAAAATGTGCAGATTACACAATCTCCACGAGTGACTGACTATCACACCAATGCCCTCAACGAGGTCCTGGGCCATCTGCGCGACAACCACTTCTCGGCTTCGGCCGTCCGGCATCTGCAGGACAATGCCGCCGCCATTAACAAGGAACTGAACGTAACGGTACTGGACGAGATCCCGGCCTTCTCAACCTCCGGGAATCCGGACGTCCTGCCGGAGTTGGCCCGGCACGGCCCCGAGCATACGAGCGAAATACTGCGGCTGCTGAGCGGCGGGCATGTCGGCGATTTCGATTTCGTGCGCGAACATGCCAGGCGCCGCGCGGAACAGCGTTTTCCCCTGGAGTCGACGTTGCACGCGTATCGCTGCGGTCACAGAGTTTTTTCGCACTGGCTGCGGGAAGCGGCCGTGGCAACTTCTGGTGCAGGCGCCCAACAGGCGGTGGCGGCGGTCGCGGATTTCGCGATCGAATACACCGATGCGATCAGTACCATAGCCGCCGGCGCCTATGTGTCCCAGACTCGACTGCTCGCCGATGTCGCCGGCGATCAGCGCGCCGAGTTGTTGAGCATCCTGCTCGAGGGCTTTGACGAATCCGATGGACGGGTAGCGAAAATTCTGCGCGGCGCCGGCTATCTCGACCGGCGCCAGGCGTTCTGCGTCGCATTGGCGCGCCCTGTGGATCCCGCGGAAATGATCAATCCCGCGCGCGCGCGCCGCCTGGTCGATTCGATCGACGAGATTTTTCAGCGATCGCGGATACGCTGCCTGATTGATTTGCGTTACGACAAAGTCACCATGGTTTTTTCCGACATCCGCCGCGTATCCGGCTGGACAACCCCGCATAAATCGCTGGCAGGGCGCTTGACCTCGGAGCTGTCGACGGTGGGCAACGCCGTCCTGACAGGCGTCAGCAACGACGTGCCGTCGACGTCGTATATTCCCAACGCCTATCGCGAAGCGCTGCTGGCGCTGGAGCTGGCAAGTGTTACGCAGCGCGTGCTGCAGTTCTCCGACATTCCGGCCCGGCGTTTGATGCTGCATCTCGCCGGTGAGGAGTTCCTGCGGATATTACCTGCCTGGGCCAATGATTTTTTCCTGGCCGACGACACTATTAACGGTGCTCTGGTTGCGACGTTGCGCGCTTACGCCGACGCCGACATGAACGTGCTGAAGACGGCCAACGGATTGTCCGTGCATCCCAATACGGTCTATTCCCGGCTGCAGAAAATAGCCGACGCCACCGGGCTGGATGGGAGATCTTTTCACCACCTGACAGAGTTACTCATCGTCGCCGACTGCAGGCGTGATTCACCGACCCGTCGACGCGAACCGGGCAGCAGCTAGACAGCCTGAGGAAGCCTCGCCCCCGACGTACACTGGCAAAGCGGAGAGTCGACATGAACGACAAAGGAAAAATTCTCATCGCTATCGCCGTGCTCGGTATCATCGACGCGGTAGTACCGGGTCTGCCCATACTTGCACTGGTGCTCGCGTACGTGGTCGTGAACAGACCCGCATGGTTTACCGTGTTGTACGAACAGATATACAACTCGCCGGAAGTTGACTAGAAGGTTGTCGAAAAACCCGGTTTGCGACAAGCACCTGCGGGCGGTACCGTGCGGACCAAACGCCCGCTTATGCCTGAGCGCAGCGCCATGAACTGAGCTGCGCGTTAACGGCACCTAGCAACGCCTGCAATTCCTGCTTCGACGCGCCGCCCCGCGCGGCAATGTTATAACCAAGCACCATTCCCAACAGTAGACTGGCACGCTGATCGAGGTCGTCAACCGCAACTTCACCGTTAGCCACCGCGCGCTGCAGACTGTCCTTGAGCGCGAGTTTCACGCGCTTGCGGTAGTCACGCGTACGGCGCTTTATCGATTCAGTGGCCGTGCCATCCTCCGCCATCATGTTGATCAACATGCAGCCTCGCCGGCCATCACGGGTGACCCAGTGTGCAAGATCGGAGAAAAACTTTTCGATCGCCTGCAAACCTGACTCGGAATCCTCGAGCGGACCCAGCAGCGCGCCGGTGGTCAGCGTCTCGTAGCGATCGAGCGCCGCATCCAGCAATGCCTGCTTGGTTCCGAACACGTTGTACAGACTCGATTGATTGACGCCCAGATAACGCTCAAGCTCACGGGTGGTGGTCGTGTGGTAGCCGCGTTTCCAGAACAATTCCAGCGCCGACTCGAGCACCGCCGCAGTATCGAAGCGACGCGGTCGTCCCGGTGTGGGTGTATCTGGCGGCGGCGCATTTCCGACACTTTCTCGCATGGATGGCGTTGATCCGATGGCTCGCATTGCAATTATAAAGCATATGCTTTATAAATTATTGAAGCAATTGCTTCAATAACATGCATCAGCAACCTCGTAATGGATCGACGGTTGTTCAACCTATAATTTTTACATTGCTTTCAGGAGGATGAGACCATGGCTGATGAAACCGGCGCGACCGCAGCACGCATAGAAGACGGTGTCATGATGGGCGTGTCGTACGTACAACGCGAGCAGGCGAATGCCGAAGTCAACGCGTTCTACGACGACGCCGAGGGGCGTTTCGAGATGTTGCTCAACATCTTTAAAGTATTCGGCCACGTGCCCGAATACGGTAAAACCTGGACCGCTGTGATCATGGCGATTCTCAAAGACGGCCCGGAACTCGACTGGAAAACGAAGGAACTACTGATACTCAAAGCCACGCACCGTAACGAGTGCCAATATTGTGTCGTGCAACACGAAACGTTGAGTAAGCGTCTCGGCATCGACGACCCGAAGATCGCTGACATCGAAGGCGACAGATACAAGACCAGCCCGCACTTCACGGAAGGTGAAAAAGCGCTGATGGATTTGACGCAGCAGATCTGGGAGGACGCCAACCACCTGAGCAGAGATCTGTGGCAGCGGCTGCATGAGCACTACAGCGAAGCGCAGATAGTCGAAGCGGTATTCGTCATCACCATGTACATTCAGGTGAGTAAATTCGGCGATGCGCTGGGCGTGGTGCTGGAACCGGTATTCGAAGGATTCGAGCCGATTCTGCACGTCGATCACGGCTGAACGATGACAGCGGGGAGTCCAACAGGACTCCCTGTGTCCACAATGAGCTCGCCTGGCTGACCCGGTCGCCGCCTTTACGGTACCCCCTCGCGGCAGCACACCGATGCCCCGCTAGCCCCTGCTTGCGACGCTTTGCCGGAAAGTCGGTTCACCCCGGCAGACAATCGGCCTCGGCATGGTGGACTCCGGCACCGGCAAAGCCGACCGGCGCCGGCAACCAGACGCGAAACAGCGCGCCCTTGTCGGTCGCTTCTGCCCACAACCTGCCCTCGTGATGATCGACGATAGTTTTGCAGATCGCCAGTCCCAGACCGGTGCCGCCGGCACCGGTCTTGGTCAGGGAGCTTTGCGCGAATCTGTCGAATACGCGGTCCAACTCGGCCTCGGGGATGCCGACACCATGGTCACGCACGCCGATCACTACCCCGTCACGCTCATCCTGTGCCATGCGGGCTAACGTGACGATGATGCAGGTATCCTGGGGCGCGAATTTGATCGCGTTGCTGAACAGGTTGGTGAATAACTGAAGCAACAATTTGCGATCGCCGTAACACAGGCAGTCGGCGACGGGCGTTTCGCGTTGCACCTCCAGGCGCAGATTTTTGTCACCGAACAGGCTTTCAATTTCAGCGTAAGCGCAATCCAGCAACGCCATAGGATCGAGGTCGCCGGGCTCGAAATCGACGCGCCCGGAATCCATTTTGGACAAATCCAGCAAATCGTTGAGCAGCAACAGCAGGCGATGGCCGCTTTCGTGAATGCGCCGAAAATACTTGTGCAGTGCGGTGCCTTCGTTCGCTTTGCGCCCGCCTATGGTGGCAAAACTGAGGATCGCATGCATCGGTGTTCGCAGTTCGTGCGAGATGTTGGCCAGGAACTCCGATTTCGCCAGACTGGCCGCTTCGGCGATTTCCTTCGCGCGCGTCAGATCCGCTGTCTGAGTGGCAACAATCTGCTCCAGGGAATCGCGGTGTTCGCGTAATTCGGATTCCACTTTGCGTTGCTTGCCGAACGCGCGCCGTAATTCCCGGTTGGCTTCGTCCACTGCGTGTTTTTCGTGCAGCAGGTCACGCGCCAGCACCGAATTTTCATACGCCAGTTGCGCCAGTTCCCTGGCCCGCCGGGCGGTACCACGGCCCAGGATCGCAAGGTTGGCGGCATAGACCAACGCCAGCAGGCTGACCACGCGGCTCAACGCGTCGCCCTGCATGAACAACCATAGACTCGCCGGTATGACAGCAGCAAAAATGAAAGCCATCAAAAGCACCAGCGAGTTCCCGAGCGTAGAGATCGCACCTGAGGCCAGCCCGGCGATTACGATCACCACCAGCAACTGCCAGACGACCGGCAGATGCTCGCCCATCAGTGGCAGCGCGATTCCCCATCCAAGACCGCTTGCAAAAGAGCCGCCCAGTAACAGGCGGAACGTCAGGGCCGGTTCAAGCGCCAGTAGATCGCGATTCTCGATACGCACTTCGGTCGCGATGCGGGACGCCTGCACCGCCACCACCGTCACCACCCATGCCAGGATGATGTAGCGTTCGAATTTCACCCACAGCGAGGCGCTGAGTATCCCTGCCACCACCAGATTGATGACGGCCGCATTGCGCGTGAACGCGAAGGCATCCGACAGCAGTCGAACGTCCGGCCGCAATTGAGCGAGGTCAAGCTCCGTATCGTCGAGCTTTTGCGGTGTCTCCATCGGCATGCGTGCATTTCGGCGGTTCAAGACCAAGGTATCGGAACTTGATGCCAGGATCTTTAGCGGAGAGGAAGCAACCCTCATCCCAAAGCCTTCTCCCCCAGGCAGGGGGAGAAGGCCTTTTATTTGATTACAGGATATAACCGCGTTCGTCGTGCGATGCTATATCGAGTCCTTCCGACTCTTCGTCGTCTTCCACGCGCAGGCCCACCAGGCTGTCGATGATCTTCAGCAGTACCCAGCTTACGATGCCACAGTAAACGACAGTGGCAATGACACCCACGAACTGCGCGCCGACTTGGGCGACGATGCCGTCGTTGCCGTCACCGAGCCCACTGCCTCCCAGCGCGGTGGCTGAAAACACCCCCGTCAGGATGGCACCGATGATTCCGCCCACCGCGTGCACACCGAACACATCCAACGAGTCGTCGTAGCCGAATGCACGTTTGATTTTGGTCGCGGCGAAGAAACATCCGACGCCGGCGGCAGCACCGATCGCCAGTGCGCCCATGGGACCGACCGACCCCGACGCCGGTGTAATCGCAACCAGCCCGGCAACCGCGCCCGATGCTATACCCAGCACGCTGGGTTTTCCGTGCGCCTGCCACTCTACGAACATCCAGCCGAGTGCCGCAGCAGCCGTTGCAATCTGTGTCACTGCCATAGCCATGCCGGCGACGCCGTCGGCAGCCAGCTCGCTGCCCGCGTTGAATCCGAACCAGCCGACCCACAGCATCGATGCGCCGACCAGCGTCAACGCCAGATTATGCGGCGGCATCGGCACCTCCGGGTAACCTTTGCGTTTGCCTACTACAATTGCCGCCACCAACCCGGCAATGCCGGCATTGATGTGTACCACCGTGCCGCCCGCGAAATCGAGTATTCCCCAGTCACCGAGCCAACCGCCGCCCCACACCCAATGACAGATCGGCGCATAAACCAGCGTCAGCCAGAAGGCCATGAACCAGAGCATCGCGGAGAACTTCATGCGTTCGGCGAACGCCCCGACGATCAACGCCGGCGTGATGACCGCAAACGTCATCTGAAATGTCATAAAGACCGTCTCGGGAATCGTTCCCGAGAGTGAATCCACAGTGACGCCGGAAAGAAACATCTTGCTCAAGCCGCCCACGAACATATTCGCGCCGCCTTCCGTAAAAGCGAGACTGTACGCGAACAACGCCCACAGTATCGTCATCAACGAGGTGATGGCAAAACACTGCATGAGTACGGAAAGCACGTTTTTGCTGCGGACCATGCCGGCGTAGAAAAGCGACAGTCCGGGAATCGTCATAAACAATACGAGCGCGGTGGCCGTAAGCATCCACGCGGTATCGCCGCTGCTCAACGTGTCCTGGGCGCGCGCCAGCGACGGCAGCAGAATTGCTGCCGGTATCAAGCAAATTTTCCTTATCATTGTCGGGTGCCCCTATAATGCCTGGACGCCGGTTTCACCCGTGCGAATGCGCACGACCTCCGCGACGTCAACTATGAATACCTTGCCGTCACCGATCTTGCCGGTTTTGGCGGAGGCTACGATCGCGTCGACGACGGCATCCAACGCGGTATCGTCGACCACCACTTCGAGTTTCACTTTCGGCAGGAAGTCGATGACGTACTCCGCACCTCGATAGAGTTCGGTATGACCTTTCTGACGGCCGAAGCCTTTGACTTCGGTAATCGTCATACCTTTAACATCTTCCTTCGCCAATGCACCGCGCACGTCGTCGAGCTTGAACGGTTTGATAATTGCTGAAACGAGTTTCATCACCGGTCGCCTTTTAATGATTGATCGGCAGGTTACTGTCACAGACTGTGCCAAACAGAATTACACATTTGATTCAAAGGGTTATCTCTAGCACCCGCGCTCCCTGGGCATCCCGAAGCACCAAAATGCACCGCCGGACGCACTATTATTGTGCGCGTGTTTTGAGGATAACTCCCTGTATGCAGCGAGCTGACCGATCCCGGTCGGATCGAGGGAAATTTCCGCTTCGTCAGCGCAACGTGATATCGCTGAGATCGGCGACCACCACATCGGCACCGTTTTCGTAGAGCCTTGCGGGATCGCCGGCGCGGTTCACACCCACTACGCAGCCGAAGCCACCGCGACGGCCAGCCTCGACACCGGCCGCCGCGTCTTCGAACACCACGGCGCTGGACGGATCGGAATCCAACTGACGTGACGCTTCCAGGAACGTATCGGGAGCAGGCTTGCCGCGCAGGCCGAGTCGTGCCGCCGAGACTCCATCGATTCGCACGTCGAAAAGTTCTTCAATTCCCGCTGCCTGTAGAATCGACGGGCAATTGCGGCTTGCGGAAACGACTGCGGTACCCAACCCTGCCGCGCGCAAACTACGCACCAGTCCCACTGAAGAGGTGTACGTTGCAACACCGTCGCGTGTCAGCTGCTGGTTGAACAGCGCGTCTTTGCGATTTCCCAGACTGCAGATTGTGCCGCTCCCCGGTGCCTCGTCGGCCCGTCCGAAAGGCAGTTCAATTCCGCGTGCGGCGAGAAAGCAACGCACGCCGTCGTAACGCGGCTTGCCGTCCACGTATCGCTGGTAATCGGCGACAGGATCAAAAGGCTCGAAAGCGGTGCCTTGGCATGTGGCGCGCTCGCGCAGAAAATCATCGAACAGACATTTCCAGGCTGCTGCATGTACCCGGGCGGTTTGCGTGATTACGCCGTCTAGGTCGAACAGCGCGGCACGAAACCGTCGCGTTTCCAGCACCACGCCCTGCTGAAGCGCGTCGTTCAACTCATTCAGCCTCGCGTTCCGGTCACACAGAGTTGCGGGTGAGTGCCATGAAGTCAATGGCCGACGTTGCGCAGAGCCTCCAGGAATCGCCTGTACCAGGCGTGTATATCGTTTTTCCGCAACACCTCGAGCATGGCGTGATGACGTTCTCGGCGCGCGAGCAGCGGCATCTCCAAACCGGCTTCGATGCCGGCCGCCACTTCATCGGGATCGTATGGATTCACCACAATGGCGTCGGTCAACTCATCGGCAGCTCCGGCAAGTTGGGAAACGACGAGCATGCCCGGGTCTTCGGAATTCTGCGCGGCGACGAACTCCTTGGCGACCAGATTCATGCCATCGCGCAACGCCGTGGCAAGGCCGATGCGGGCGATGCGAAAAAATGACATCAGGATGTCGCGCTCGAATGGTTGTTCGATATAGCGGATCGGCACCCAGTCAAAATCACTGAAATGCCCGGTGATGCCGCCCAGCAGTTGGTCCACCTCACGCTTGATCTCCTGATAGCCTCGGATGTCTGTTCGCGAGGGGGCCGAGATCTGCAAGTAAACAATGCGCCCGACATAGTTCGGACAGCGCTCGAGAAGACGCTGATAAGAGCGCAACCGCTCCGGGATGCCTTTGCTGTAGTCCAGCCGATCGGCGCCGATGATCAGGTTGCGCCCGATGAGACTCTTCATCAGTCGGTTTGCATACTCGTACTGCGCGATCGAGGCGGCGGATTCAGCGATAGCATCAACATCGACCCCGATCGGGAATACATCGGCGTGCAGTTCGCGCCCGGCAAACCGCAGTCTGCCATCCCCGTCAAGGTCAACTTTCAGTCCCTGCACCATGCAATCCTTGAACGCGCTCAGGTTGTTGTGCGTCTGAAAACCGATCAGATCATACTTCGTCAGATGCTCCAGCATACGCTGCATCACAGGCAAAACCCGCAGCATGTCGAA
>JAOTYY010000126.1 GCA_029861595.1 Gammaproteobacteria bacterium | reverse complement strand
GCTATATGCCAGTTAAATCTCCACCCGATCTGTCCAAGCTACTGTTGTCACCCATGCCCGGATTACTGGTGTCGGTCGCGGTGCAGGAAGGTCAGGAAATAAAGGCCGGCGAAGAACTCGCCGTGGTGGAAGCGATGAAAATGGAAAACTCGTTGCGTGCCGAGCAGGACGGTGTTGTCGCCGCCGTATTATGTACCGCCGGCTCCACGTTGGAGGTCGACCAGCCAATCATCGAGTTCGCATAGCGGCCCCGCACGATGCCGTCTGCATCCGCCAACCCTGAGCAGCTGGCCGACCAGGTTCTGGCGGGCGATCGGCGCGCTCTGGCACGCGCTATTACACTCGTCGAGTCCTCGCGCTCCGAACACCGGATGGCCGCCGAACAGCTGTTGACGCGGCTTGCATCCCACGCCGGTGAGTCACGGCGCCTCGGTATTACCGGTGCACCGGGCGTCGGTAAATCGACGTTCATTAACGCACTGGGTGTGATCGTAATCGCGGAGAAATGCAAAGTCGCGGTTCTCTCTGTGGACCCGTCCTCGCAGCTCACCGGCGGTTCCATTCTCGGCGACAAAACCCGCATGCAGGAGCTGGCTCGCAACAATGCCGCTTTCGTACGCCCGTCACCGGCCGGCGGCACACTGGGCGGCGTGCATCGACGCACGCGCGAAGCGATGTTGCTCGTGGAAGCAGCAGGCTACGACGTGATTATCGTCGAGACCGTAGGCATCGGACAGTCCGAGACCGAAGTGGCCGGCATGACCGATGTTTTCCTGCTGCTCATGCAGCCCGGCGGCGGCGACGAGTTGCAGGGAATCAAACGCGGCGTGATCGAAATGGCCGATTTCATCCTGGTAACCAAAGCGGATGGAGAATTGCACAGCGCCGCGCAGAAAACTGTCGCGGGCTACGCAAACGCGCTGCGCTACCTGCGGGCGCGCTCGGGGAACTGGCAGGTCCCTGTGCAAACCTGCTCGGCATTGACCGGCGAAGGTATCGCAGCGATCTGGCAACAAGTCTGTGATTACCATGATGCCCTGCAGGCTGACGGCGAGTTGGCGGCGCGGCGCGCCGAGCAGTCCAGAAACTGGTTGTGGGCGGAACTGTCCGCGTGCCTATTGGCGAGTCTGCGTGAAAATACGGCGGTCAACGCGCTGCTTCCTGAAATTGAACGGCGGGTGGAACAAGGTGAACTGGCACCGACGGTTGCCGCACGGCAACTACTGGCGCAGCTCGGCAAATAGGCAGGCAAACTATGATAGGAAAACTGAATCATGTCGCAATAGTCGTTCCGGACCTTACCGCGGCCAGCGACCTGTACAAGCGGGTGTTGGGGGCCACTGTTTCGCGACCGGTCGAATTGCCCGAGCATGGCGTCACGACCGTCTTCGTCGAACTGCCCAACAGCAAAATCGAGCTTCTGCACCCGTTGGGCGCTGAATCGCCGATCATGAAATTCCTGCAGAACAATCCCGCCGGCGGCATCCATCACCTGTGTTACGAAGTCGCGGACATAAAAACGGCGGCCGAGCAACTCCATAAACACGGCATGCGTATACTCGGTGACGGCAAGCCGAAGATCGGTGCACATGACAAGCCAGTACTGTTCCTGCATCCCAAGGACTTTTGCGGCGCGCTGATAGAACTGGAACAGATATAACCTTCGCGTGGCCCGAAAGCGGTAAGAATTCTCGATCAGATCCAGCTGCTGAATCAACGATGTTTCATGCCATTGGTAAGCGGCCGCGATGCAACTGCGTCTCGTAGATCTTGGCATCGACGGTCTGGCCACCGTAACGCTGACCGTGCTCCCCGGTGAATGCATCAGCATCAAGGGCGCGTCGGGCAGTGGCAAAACACGGTTGTTGCGCGCGATCGCCGACCTCGACCCGCACGGCGGCGAAATATACCTGGACGACATGGCATGCTCGGCAACAAGTGCACCCGCGTGGCGACGCCAGGTAGCGCTGCTGCCAGCCGAAATTGTGTGGTGGAAAAAAACCGCGCGCGAGCATTTTGACGGCGGCTCGGAGGTGCCGACTGCTGCCCTGCACCTGGATGACGCACTGTTGCAGCGCCCGCTTAGCGAGTTATCCACCGGACAGCGCCAGCGCCTGGCGCTGTTGCGTCTGGTGCAGCACTCTCCGGAGGTGCTGCTGCTCGATGAGCCGACCGCCGCGCTGGATCCAGCCAGCGAGCAGCGCGTTGAGGCCTTTGTTGAACAGTACCGCAACAGGTACTCGGCACCGGTAGTGTGGATCGGTCACGACGTAGAGCAGCTGAGCAGAGTGGCTGCGCGGCACTTTGTCATCCACGACGGTGAGCTTTCGCAAAAACCGCCACGTTCGTCGGCCAGCCAATGAGCGTACACGCCCTGACTCACTGGGACCTGATCGCGGCGGCGCTGCTCGTACTGTTGCTGGGCGCTGCCAGTATCTGGCTCCAGCTCGGTCTGCAATCGCAGTTACTGGTAGCGACCTTGAGGATGGTGGCACAACTCCTGCTGATAGGCTTTGTTCTGCGCGTGCTGTTTGCCACCACAAATCCGCTGTGGATCGTGCTGATGGCTGCGGTCATGCTGATGGTGGCCGCGCGTGAAGTTGTACAGCGTCAGACTTTGCGCCTGGCGTACAAGCCCTCGTTTGCCGGGGCGCTGGTCGCGTTGCTGTTGTCATGTGTTTCGGTGCTGTTGCTCACACTGCTCGTATTTATCGGTAATCAACCCTGGTACGCTCCGCGTTACGCGATCCCTATATTCGGCATGCTGCTTGGCAACGGCATGACGGGAGTGGCGCTGGCATTGAATACACTGATGCAGAATGTCGTCAACCGACGCGCCGAAATCGAACAACGTCTGATGCTGGGGGCGAATCGTCAGAGCGCCATGTCAGACATTCAAATAACCAGTATTCGAAATGCGATGATACCGACAATCAATGCCATGGCGACCGCCGGCGTAGTGAGCCTGCCGGGCATGATGACGGGGCAGATTCTCGCGGGCACGCCACCCCTGCAAGCGGTTAAGTACCAGATTCTTATTATGTTCGTAATTGCGGCGAGTACCGGTTTCGCAGTAATGCTGGCATTGTGGTTCGGCGCGCGCGCGCTGTTTGACGAACGCCAGCGACTGCGCCTGGACCGGCTGACTCCGGACGGCCACACATGAGCTCGCAAGGCCAGTTCAGTCTGCTTAAGCAACGCCGTTTTGGACCGTACTTCGCCACGCAGTTTCTTGGCGCGTTCAACGACAACGTATTCAAAAACGCGTTGATTATCCTGATCGCATTTCAGAGCGCCGAGTTGTCGGCCAACGATACCAGCACGCTGATAAATCTCAGTGCCGGTTTGTTCATCCTGCCGTTTTTCCTGTTCTCGGCCACCGCTGGCCAGCTGGCCGACAAGTTCGAAAAATCCGTTATGATTCAGCGTATCAAGCTGGGTGAGATTTTCATCATGCTGCTCGCTACGCTGGGCTTCTACCTTCGCGACGTGACGCTGCTGATGGCAACCCTGTTTCTGATGGGTGCACAATCGAGTCTGTTCGGGCCGCTCAAGTACGGCATATTGCCGCAGCAGCTTCGCGAACACGAACTGACGGGTGGCAACGGCCTGGTGGAAATGGGCACGTTCGTGGCGATACTGCTGGGCAACATCGCCGGCGAACGATTGATAGGCATCGAGCAACTGGGCAGCATGCTCGTATGCGTGGCCCTGTTGTCGGTGGCCTGCCTGGGCTACCTGGCGAGCCGCGCAATTCCCACCGCCCCTCCCACCGCGCCCGAGCTGCGCATCAACTGGAATCCGATTACCGGGACGTGGCTGGGCATGCGCTTTGCCACTGGCAATCTCGCGGTGTTCAATTCAATTCTCGGCGTCTCGTGGTTCTGGTTCCTCGGCGCCACCTATCTCGCACAACTGCCAAACTATACACGCTTCCATCTGGGCGGCGACCCCGGCGTCTACACGCTGCTGCTCGCTACGTTCTCGATCGGCATCGGCGGCGGTTCGCTGCTGTGCGAAAAACTATCCGCCGGCAGAATCGAAATAGGCCTGGTGCCACTCGGCGCCATCGGCCTTACTGCGTTCGGCGTCGATCTGTTTTTCGCTGGCGATCTGGTGCCCGATGGGGAACTGCACGGCGTGATCGCTTTTCTCAAGCAAGCCGCTGCCTGGCACACGCTTGTCGACGTTCTCGCGCTCGGTGTGTTTGGCGGATTTTACATCGTGCCACTTTACGCGTTGATTCAATCGCGCAGCGAGGCCAGTCACCGATCTCGGGTGATCGCCAGTAACAACATACTCAATGCCTGTTTCATGGTGGCATCAGCGGTAATCGCGATCGGATTGTTACGCGCGGGGCTATCCATCCCGCAATTGTTTCTGGTGGTCGCGATAATGAATGCGGCGGTGGCGATCTACATTTTCCGCCTCGTGCCGGAATTCCTGATGCGCTTTCTGGTCTGGCTGCTGATCCATACCGTGTACAGCGTGCAAAAAGACGGTCTCGACAAAATACCTGAGCAAGGCGCTGCGCTGCTGGTCTGTAATCACGTGAGTTTCGTCGATCCGCTCGTGATAGCGGGCTGTATTCGTCGACCGATTCGGTTTGTGATGTACTACAAGATATTCCAGTTGCCGATCCTGAATTTCGTATTTCGCACCGCCGGCGCCATTCCGATCGCGGGCCGCAAGGAAGACCCACATTTACTGGAACGAGCGTATGAGAGCATTGACGCTGCGCTCAACAATGGTGAACTCGTCTGTATTTTTCCCGAGGGTCAGATAACGCGTGATGGCAAACTCAACGAATTTCGACCGGGCGTGGAAAAAATCCTTGCACGCACGCCGGTGCCGGTCGTGCCGATGGCGCTGCGCGGTTTGTGGGGCAGCATCTTCAGCCGCAAATACGGTGCCGCGCTGCGTCGATTCCCGAGACGTATCGGATTCAAGATCTGGTTGGTGGCGAGTGAACCGCTGGCTGCAAATGAAGTAAACACCGCGGGCCTGCAGGATGCAGTGCTTAAGTTGCGTGGGGAGTTACACTGAGGAGAACGTTAGCCCGACAAGCGGACTGTTTATCGTAAGTAGACGTCGTCGTCGAAGCCAGCGAGAAATCCTATTTTGCGCCCGTATTCGACCAGGCCCGCGCGAGCCAGTTGCAACGTCTCGAAAGGCCCGACGCTATCGCCTTCGCGCGTGGCAAAAAACCAGCTCCCATCAGCGCTGAAAAACCGCCCTGACCGATACGGTATCTCGCCCCTTTCGCCTTTACGATGCCGCAGCCGGTTTACCGGCGTATCGCCGATGTTGTGCTTGCTCGTGGCCTGACCCAGCATCGCGCCGGAATAGAGCTTGGTACGCTGCCCCGTCGGGCGTTGCTCGATAATCTCAAAGAATTCCATGCGGCAATCGGCCAGCATGATGTGATCGCGATCTTCCAACCGGCGGCGCTGTACACGCCGCCCGTTGACATAGCTGCCGTTGGTGCTGAGCAGATCCTGCAGCCAGTATTCGCTGTCGCGCAACACGATGGCGGCATGATGGGCGCTTACCGTACCCACACCCAGCCTGATGTCGTTGTCCTTTGCGCGTCCGAGCGTGTAGCTTTCTTCAACGAGTTCCAATTCCCTGGTCTCGCTTTTGTCGTGGACAATTAAAATACTTCGCACTTACCCGCTGCATCCCTTCGTTTGGTTGTCATGCATAGGTATAAGGCCAGTTCCTCCGCAACGCCGTCGTAGCATCATTCGATCGTTCAGCTCTCCAGTTCCAGGTCCCCGGTGTCGGGCGGCGGCGGCTTTTCCTTCTTGTGCCCGGGCAGCAGTTCGCTGCCGGCGGGGGCCACCGATAACTCGCTCAAATCGGGCTCGAAGGGTTGCGGTTTCGGCGTCTCCGGCAGAAGTTCGGTACCGGTAGGCGCCATACTTATATCGCTCAAATCCGCCTCGAAAGGATCCGGTTTCACATGCTCGTCGAGCATCTGGGCACCGACGTTGGCGAGGGTCAGGTCGCCGGTATCCGGGGGTGGCGGTACATTGCGTTTCGTGTCGGGGTCGCGCAAATCCGCACCTGGCGCTTCCAGCTGCCACGTTGATGCCGGACCCGGTGTCTTGCGGGGAGCAATTGGCGGCGTGGGCGCTGGTCCGGAAGCGCTCACCGCTTGCTCCTCGTTCATTGGTTCGATACTGCACACTCCGCCGGCCTTGCGCAGGGTGGCCTGATACTTCTGCGCGGTCGCCTCATCGACATTTTTCTTGATCAATACCCGATTGCCGCTGAAAAGTTTGTCGACACGCTTTGCATCGGCTTTGAACAGCTTCTGGAAGTTGGCTTTTACCGCATCCGGGTCCGCACCGGCGACCAATTCGCCCGCGAAAATAACCTTGTATTCCGCCGCCATGGTACCCCCCGGCTTTGCTCGACACTCCCGATGACCTTTATTAGACTCGAAAGCCGGGCAATCGCCAAGTGTCCATCGCGGATATTCCATGAATGACGAGATAGTAAACAATCGCCGCTACGTTCGCCGCAGCCTGAAAAGCCGGATTACTGTTGTCACTGGGGCCAGCGCCGAACACGTCGGCACGCTAGTGGACGTATCCGAGGAAGGCTTTGGAATCACCTGCTATCAGCCATGCACGCCGGAGGCAGTCTACTCCCTGGCGCTGATGCATTTGCCCGACGAACATGATGGCCAGCGGCTTGCCCACCTGGAGGCCAAGTGCATATGGTGCCGACGGATCAGTGCGGCTCACTACGTCAGCGGATTTGCCGTGCAGACGATCTCCGATCCGGTGCGTCATTTACTCGACACTCTGTTGCAGGGCCATGACTAGACTGAAACGATTGGACGCCACGCTGCTCGCCGATCTATCTCGGCAGGCGCTGACCTCTCCACGTCAGCGCGACAACTACAATTTTCATCCTCGTCCGGACGACCACGTCCAGCGGCTTTGCATAGCGCTGGAGCCGGACAGTTACGTGCGCCCCCATCGCCACCCCGAAGCAGACAAATGGGAGTTTCTGGTCGCCTTGAAGGGGCGTGCGTTGTTGCTGCTGTTCGACGACGACGGATGCGTTAGCGAGCGCTTGACTCTGGAACCCATGGGTAAGGTAAGCGGCATCGAAATCGCACCCAACACCTGGCATACATTGCTGGCAGAGGTTACCGGCACAGTTATCCTGGAGGTCAAACAGGGGCCCTACATTCCCGTATCCTTCTCCAACTTCGCCGATTGGTCACCGCGTGAGTCGAGCGGCAATGTCACACACTATCAAGCATGGTGCCGCACGGCGCGCCTGGGTGACTACTATCGCTAATGTCCTGTCCGGCTAGTTCGTGCTTTTGCAGCATGACCACACAGATATCTGCTCCTGCAATATCTGCATACTGCACGTCCGTTTACATCAGCGTTCAGCCGCCATGCGCGGCGAGGAGGAATAGCCGGTGAATTGAGTGGGGACATTCTTCCCTTAGTTGTGCCTCACATGAGGCTCGGCAATTCTGATTGCGAGTGGAAAAGAAGAATGTTTCCATTTGACTAGCCGATTTGAAACAGGAAGGCTATTCCGACACCGCCGGCGCCTTCCCCCTGGCACGCGACATGCGCTCAGAATAGTAGGTTATTTATGGGACAGGACACTAACCCCGAGCGGCCATACTGGCAGGTCAAGACGCTCGCGCAGATGGATGCGCAGGAATGGGAAGCGTTGTGCGATGGCTGCGGACGTTGCTGTCTGCTCAAGCTGGAAGACGAAGATACCGGTGAGGTTCACTACACGCGGGTAAGCTGCCACCTCCTCGACCGGCATACCTGCGCGTGCACGGACTACACCCGGCGCCTGCAGCGGGTACCCGACTGTCTGCGGATCGATTGCGACGCACAATTGCTGAGCTCATTGCCACACACTTGCGCCTACCGACGCATCGCCGAAGGTCGCGGACTGGCATGGTGGCATCCCCTGGTATCGGGCAGTCGCGACAGCGTTCACGGAGCGGGTATCTCGGTGCGTGAGCAGGCGATCTGCGAAACCAACGTGCATCCGTCGGAACTCGCCACGCACATCGTGCAGTGGCCGCTGGAAGAACCGGGGTGAGATTCGCCGAGCGCAGTCCGGCGCTGTTCTCAATGCATAGAATGTTTACCTGTCGCCGTCGCGGCTAGACCAGCTGTTGATTGACAAGCGCCGTGGTTGTCTCGCTCAACCGACCGGTCAGGGTCTTGACAAATACTTTCAAAAAGCGGTTCTGGCATTCGGTCGAGGCGCGTTCGATTAACTGAGCGTTGACACGAATCATGGATACATCGCTGTCCGCGGTGATCGAAGCCGAGCGCTTCGCACCCGACACGTAGCCCATTTCACCAAAGCAATTACCCTCCTGGATCCGTTCGATCACCATATCGTTTTTCGTCACCCCGACGACGCCTTTTGCGAGCACGAAAAAACCGTCGTCCACTTCGTTCTCTTTGATAATCGTGGTCCCACGCGGAACGTTTTTCCACTCGAAACTGCGCAGAAACTCCCATATCTCCGCATCTTCGAATTCCTTGAAAAATGCCAGACCCCTGGCTATCTCAAAGCGTTCCTGCAGTCCCGTTTCACCTTTGGTCGGGGTCAGAACGTCGACCACGACGGACAAATCTGCAGCGACATCAAGCGCAGTGCGGTAACGTTGATCCACTTCCTTGCGCAGCATTTTCTTGACTACGATATCGATACCCTCCGGCAGGTCGCTGCGGTATTCCGAGAGCGGTTTCTGCTGCTCGTAGTTGATCCGCTTGTAAATCGCCTGAAAGTTATCGCCGTGGAAAGGATTGACACCGGTAATCAGCTGATAGGCCACGATGCCCAGGGAAAATACGTCGGTGGCGTAGGTGACCGTGTTGGTGGAAATCTGTTCGGGGGACATATAAGCCGGCGTGCCTATTACGACGCCGTCCACCTGCGTCTGGGAATAATCCTCGCGATTGATTAAAGCGATGCCGTAATCGGTGACTTTAACATCCTTATCTTTGGTCAACAGCAGGTTGGAAGGCTTGATGTCGCGGTGGGTGACGCCCCGTCGATGCGCATGATCCAGCGCTTTGGAGATTTTGTAGATCAGTTCGATGACGAAATTGATCGGCAGTAGTTTATCGGGTCTGGCAAACTCGGCCAGCGTACGGGCGTTCGCAACGTATTCCATGACCAGGTAGAACATATCATTCTCGACGTCCGCGTCGTAAATGTGCACGATATTCGGGTGATCGATGAAACTGGACGCCGATGCCTCGTTGAACAACATCTTGCGGTTGCGCTCGGCATTGTGTGCGTCTTTGAAAAACCGCGGATGTGCGACCTTCACAGCGACTTCGCGATGATTGAAATTGTCGTTGGCCAGGTAAACCGACCCCATATTGCCACGCCCGATTTCACGGACGATTTCGTATTTCCCGAGTTTTTTGGGGATATTACTCATGTGGGGCACCTGTTGAGGAATGCTTGGAACCTGGACTTGCGACGGGGATGCGGGATTTGGCACGCAAAGAGCGTGCCTTCGATGCACAGTCAGCGATTTGACGGCACGAATTATGAGCGGCTCGATCCAGCACCGCAAGCGAACCTCGAAAAGTGTCGCATCACCGTTACTCGGCGATCCACCCTGGCGCCAGAGTTTCACCGTGGCAATCACAATTCGGCAACCGCACGCTCACGGGAATCGATGAATGAGACAACTTGATACGCGGTCGCCAACGGCGGGACAACCGCTGCAATTCAAGCGGCACTGGATCTGGGTCACGGTAGTCGCCCTGCTGCCGCCGTTAGTGGTGCTGACGTGGGTCCCACCGCTGGCACAGGACCCCGCCTATCATGATTTCGCAGACCAGCGCAGCTTGTTGGGTATCCCGCACTTCGGCAACGTGATCTCGAATCTGCCGTTCGTCGCAGTGGGAGCGTACGGCTTTTGGTATACAGCAGCGCGCTCCAGCCACGACAGCGCAGTGCTGCCCGGTGAACGCTACGCACAGCTGATCTTCTTTGCCGGTATCGCGCTGACAGGCCTGGGATCGACCTGGTATCACCTGCAACCCGACAACCTGAGCCTGGTATGGGACCGCGCACCCATGACACTGGGATTCATGGCGTTGTTCGGCATGATGATCAGCGAGCGCGTATCACCGAAACTCGGCATCGGCCTGTTGCTGCCGCTGTGTCTCATTGGCCTGCTCAGCGTCTACTGGTGGGCAATCAGGGACGACTTGCGCGCCTACGCTATCGTGCAGTTCTACCCGATACTCGTCATGATATTCATACTGTGGCAGCTGCCGTCACGCTACACACACGGCAACTGGTATTGGGGTGTGCTCGCCTGGTACGCAGTGGCTAAGGTATGCGAAGCACTGGACGCCCGGTTGTTTGAAGTACTGCAATGGGTGTCGGGACACAGTCTTAAACACGTGTTCGCGGCAGTTAGCGCCTGGTGGCTGTTACGTATGTTGAAGATACGCCGCACGCTCTGAGCATATGTTTTTACTGCGCTGGACAAGCACGGTCAGGCGGCGAGTACATTCGTGCGACTCAAAAACGCACGCACGTAGCAAGGCAGTTCCTTCGCGTAGATCAGGTAGCGGCCGAAGTCCCGCTCCACTGTTTTTCGGTCCAGGACACGCCCATACCAACTCGTATAGGCTCGGCAGAAGATTTCGTATTCGCTGGTTTCCAGGGCGTTGGCGCAATCGGTTACGGTCACGGTCGGGTTCCTTTATGCAATCGACGAACTTATCGGCCGCAACTCCCACCAACCTGAGCTGACCCCTTTACTTTTTACTGAACATTGTTTTTTAATAGCGGGATGGGACGTCGCAGCGACCATACCCGCGAGGAAATTCGCGCCATGGCCTTGCAGGCCACCGAAAAACTGCTTGAGAAAAGCGGACTGGCCGGCCTTACTGCACGTAAAGTAGCCAGCGCAATCGGTTATACCGTCGGCACCTTGTACCTGGTTTTCCGCAATCAGGACGATCTCATCCAGCAGGCCAATGCGCGAACACTGGACACGCTCTACCGGCGGTTGACTGCGCTGGATACCCGCGCAGACCCGCATAACGGGTTGCGCGCACTGGCCCGCGAATACCTGCGTTTCGCACTGGCACACACGCACCGCTGGAATGCGATCTTCGATCACACACCGAGCAACCAGAAACTGGCGCCGGCGTGGTATAACAAGCGCGTGGACAGGTTGTTCGCGGTGCCGGAAAGTGCGCTCCAAGCACTTGACCCGGCACGCAAGCCACGCGCCGTCACACTTGCGGCACGCGCATTGTGGGCGGGAGTACACGGCGTGGTCGTATTGTCGCTGAAGGACAAACTGGCGCTGGGCGAGCAGACCGGGCAACCCGCGGTGCTCGAGGAACTGGTGGATTCGCTGGTAACGAACTATCTCGTCGGTTACCAGTCCCCATAGACTGTGGCCTGCATATTACGCGACGGCGCGCAGAAGCATGAAACTGTCACATAAACGTGCAGCGAATCCTCCCGATTGGCCTGTAAACCGTTAGAATAGCGATGCCCAGTTACAGGAGAGATGAGACATGAGCCGCGAAATGAACCTTCAAATCGCGATGAAATTCCTCGATTGGAGGTTGCGAAAGCCGGAAGAACTGGCCGAAGAAGGTATCCCCGTTCCTGAAGCTCTGGTCAGTCAGGGGCAACCGATTTTGGTGGCGGAACGCGACAATACGATCGATTTCTACACGCGCGACGAACTCCCGGATTTTTCCTCCGATATCAGCGCGGCCTGGGAGGTCGTGGAACGCATGGGTGACAAGCTGGTGTCGATATCGCGCAATCTCATGGGTAACTGGGTAATTATGGTCAACACGTCCATGGGACCCAAACAGTACTCAGCCGAAATGGCCCCTGAAGCCATCTGCCGCGCGGCCCTGGCCATATCAGCGAAATCCTAGTGTGCTGGCCCGAGCATCCCTCCCCGCCCTGCGCCGCGCGGGCCGGCCACGGCTGCGCAAATCGGTGCCGATGACATAACCGCCTTCGGTCAGGCGCTCGTCAGCAGGCGAATCAGGCTGGACGTGTCCCAGCGGCCGCCACCGCGCTCCTGCACCGCCGCATAAAACTGGTCGACCAGCGCGGTTACCGGCAACCTGGCCCCGCTCTCGCGCGCCTCTCCCAGACAGATCGACAGATCCTTGCGCATCCAGTCCACGGCAAAGCCGAATTCGAACTGATCGTCGACCATGGTGTGACCGCGATTCTCCATTTGCCATGACTGTGCCGCGCCTTTGGAGATCACCTCCAGCACCAGCTTCGCGTCCAGGCCGGCACGGGTCGCGAAGTTGAGCCCCTCAGATAAACCCTGCACCAGCCCGGCGATGCATATCTGATTGACCATCTTGGTGAGTTGCCCGTTGCCGACCGGACCCATTAACGTGACCGCGCGTCCGTAGCAGTCCATCACCGGTTTGGCGCGCTCGAACGCCACTGTATCGCCGCCGACCATGATCGTCAGCTGCCCGTTCTCGGCACCTGCCTGGCCACCCGACACCGGGGCGTCGAGAAACTCGAACC
>JAOTYY010000125.1 GCA_029861595.1 Gammaproteobacteria bacterium | reverse complement strand
CGGCGCGATCGAAACGCAGATTGGTAAGCAAGCTTGGCCCAGCTGTGTAACACCTCGGGATCATCCAGAGCTTCTTCGGGCGCCAGATAGGACGACATGGCAACGGTTTTCGCACCTTTCCCGTGTTCGTACTGATCCAGCTCTCGCTCGCGGCAAGTCGCCTGCGATCGCGCGTCGGAATTCAGGTACAACATGTCGTCGGCGACCAGTGCAAACATCACGCTGTCACGGAACACACCGTAACCGCCGAACGTTTTACGTTACCGAACGACTCCAGGAGTGCGCCAGGGTACTCGATCACGTCGGTTTCTTTATTCTTCTGTGCCGCCCCATTTCTCACGATGCGCGGCCAGCGCTGCGCTGATCACGCTGGCATGGCGATTCGACAGCAACAGCGATGAGGGCGGGCAAACGCGCGCTCGGATAACGCCCAGATCTTCGGCGGCGTGAAACAGGCTGGGGTACCAGGATTCCCAGTTCGGCAGGATCGCTTCGACTTGCTGACGCAGCGTTATTGTCGAGTTATTGCGGTTCATGCATGGATCAACCGGCGTCGTGATGAGTGACTTACATGCAGTTTATACGCCTTGTGCCACGACTTCACAATGGAGCATTAATCGCGCCAGGTTTATGTTTTCGCAACTGCAGAGCCTGCGTTTCCACGCGCCGCAGATCGACATCGCCGCTCAGCAGAAACTCGTCGAGCTGCGGTTACGGGCAACGCGTATCACTGAGCATCGCATGCACTTGTCCGCGATGATGTATCTGATGCACAAACAATTGTGCAACTACACGATCCACACACGAGAGTTCTTAGCACAATAATCGCGTCGCGCCCAGCTACCACGACCGCCACCCAGGCCGTAGAATCTGCGAGCCGCCTCGCCGGCGATTACCGCAATGTTTCATGACTGAAAAACGCCTTGCGGCGGGCAACGCGATCCGTGTGGTCGGCGCCTGCCAGAATAATCTGCAGAGCCTGGATATCGACCTGCCGCTGGGTGAGCTGATCGTGGTCACCGGGGTAAGCGGATCGGGCAAATCGTCCCTGGCCTTCGATACGATTTATTCCGAAGGCCAGCGCCGTTATGTGGAAACGTTCTCGCCATATGCGCGCCAGTTTCTGGATCGCATGGACAAACCGCAAGCCGAACGCATCGAGGGTATTCCGCCAGCCATAGCGATTGACCAGACCAACCCGGTACGCACCTCGCGGTCCACGGTCGGTACGATGACCGAACTCACCGATCACCTGAAGTTGCTGTTTGCACGAGCGGCGGATCTCTTCTGTGCGGGCTGTGGCAATCGGGTGCAACAGGACACACCCTCCGACATCGTAAAAACGTTGCTGCAAGAACATCAGGGGCAACGGGTGATGGTCGTATTTACGGTTCGGGTTCCCGGGAATTTTTCTCACGAGGAAGTTCTCGATTATCTCAACCAGCAGGGATATACACGCATTCACTCTACCGAAGGGGCGCGCATCGAGGTCATTCAGGATCGCACCCGTACGGTTAACGACAATCGAGCACGCCTGGTCGAAGCACTGGAAGCTGCATTCAAGCACGGTGGCAACAAGCTCACTGCGTACCTCCTGGATGAGCAGCGAGAGGTGCAGTCCGCGCTGCAATTCTCCGCCGGCTTGCATTGCAGCGGTTGCGATATCGACTATACGCTGCCGATACCGAATGCGTTTTCGTTCAATTCCCCGGTGGGCGCTTGCCCGACCTGTCGTGGTTTCGGCCGTACCATGGGCATCGATTACGGACTGGTGGTCCCCGACGAGAGCAAAACCCTCAAAGGTGGCGCTATCAAACCGTGGCAGACCAGCAGTTATCGCGGCTGCCAGCGCGACTTGGTGCGTTTCGCCAGGCGCGACGGCATTCCGATCGACAGGCCCTGGCGGTCGTTGAGCGCCAAGCAGCGCGCCTGGGTGATCGATGGCGAGGGTAGCTGGGAGGACGGCGTCTGGTACGGCGCGCGGCGTTTTTTCGAGTGGCTGGAATCGCGCAGCTACAAAATGCACGTAAGGGTGCTGCTGTCCAAATACCGCAGCTACGATGCCTGTTCCAGTTGTCGAGGTGCACGTCTGAAAGCGGACGCACTGAATTGGCGCCTTGGCAGCGCTGGCGAGGCAGACGTCGCGTTACCGCGCGAACAGCGCGTTCTGCCCTACGGTGCCGGCTACAAACGACGCAAACTGCATACACTGCCGGGACTGTGCATCCAGGACGTAGTCGGTTTACCTATCGTACGCTGCAACGATTTTTTTCAATCGCTGAGGTTGCCGGCGCCGCTCGATGAGGCAACCGAGCTGCTGCTCGGCGAAATCCACAGCCGTTTGCGTTACCTGGTCGACGTCGGCCTGGGCTACCTCACCCTGGACCGGCAGTCTCGCACCCTATCCGGCGGCGAGGTACAACGTATCAATCTCACCACTGCACTCGGCACCTCGCTGGTTAATACGTTGTTCGTGCTGGACGAACCCAGCATCGGACTGCACGCGCGCGATATGCGTCGTGTCATAGAGGTATTGCTGCGGCTGCGCGACGCGGGCAATTCGCTGCTGGTCGTGGAGCATGATGCGGACGTTATGCTGGCTGCGGACAAGGTGCTGGACATCGGACCCGGGCCCGGCAGCAGTGGCGGCAAGCGCATGTTTTTCGGCAGCCCGCGCGCCCTGCTGCGCTCGCGCCGCTCGCTGACCGCCGATTATCTCGCGGGGCGCAATCACGTTGCCGACGGGCTGCCGCCCGCGCATACCGAACCCGCAGAGCGCTGGCTGCAACTGACCGCTGTAACCGAGCACAATCTGAAGAACATCGACGTCGATATTCCGTTGCAAAGACTTGTTTGCGTCACCGGCGTAAGCGGCTCGGGCAAATCGACACTCGTGGAGGACGTGCTATACCGGGCACTGCGCAAAGCCAAGGGAAAACCCATCGAGGCCGCCGGCGCCCACCAGAAACTGCACGGGCATCGACATCTGGACGACGTGGTATTGGTGAACCAGACGCCGATCGGGAAAACCACACGTTCCAACCCGGCCAGTTACGTCGGCGCACTGGACGCTATTCGCCGTGCCTTCGCTGCCACGTCGGCTGCGCAAAGCCGCGGCTACACCGCCGGCACATTCAGTTTCAATGCCGGCGACGGACGCTGCCCGACCTGCAGCGGCAACGGCTTCGAACACATCGAGATGCAGTTCCTCAGCGATGTGTACCTGCGTTGCCCGGACTGCAGCGGGCGCCGTTATCGCAACGAAATACTGGATATCAAGCTCGCTGGCGCCAACGGCACCGAAAAATCCATCGCCGACGTACTCGACACCACGGTCACCGACGCACTGGCGTTTTTCGCCGGGTTTCCGCAAGTGCACCAGGTACTGCAACCGCTGCTGGCCGTGGGTCTGGGCTATCTGACGCTGGGCCAGCCAGTGCCGACATTGTCGGGCGGCGAAGCGCAGCGCCTGAAGCTCGCCGGCCATCTCTCCCAATCCAGTGTCAGCGACGGGGCCGGCATACTTTTTCTATTCGACGAGCCGACCACCGGCTTGCATTTCGCCGATATCGCAACCTTGCTGCGTGCATTCAGGGCACTGCTGGCAAATGGTCACTCGCTGGTGGTGATAGAGCACAACCTCGACGTTATCGGCGCTGCCGACTGGGTGGTCGATCTCGGCCCCGAGGGAGGCGATGCGGGTGGCCAAATCGTGTATACGGGAACCGTCGAAAAACTGCCCGACTGTGGCGTCAGCCATACCGGTCGCGCGCTACGTTATAAACGCACTGCGGCGAAAGCTGCAAAACCCGCCTCGCCGCGAAAGCCGCCGCGCAAAGCGATGGATATTCGCATCCACAACGCGCGCGAACACAACCTGCAAAGTATCGATATCACCGTGCCACGTGACAAGTTCACCGTGATCACCGGCGTATCGGGATCGGGGAAAAGCACGGTGGCGTTCGACATCCTGTTCGCCGAGGGCCAGCGGCGCTACCTGGAATCGTTGAACGCGTACGCGCGCCAATTCGCGCAACCGGCGTCGCGTCCGGAAGTGGATGCGATTTTCGGCATCCCGCCGACCGTCGCCATCGAGCAGCGTACCAGCCGCGGAGGACGTAAGAGCACCGTCGCAACGATGACCGAGATTTATCATTTTTTGCGTCTGTTGTTCGTCAAACTCGCCACCCAGCATTGTCCCGACTGCGACGTACCTATCGAGAGTCAAAGCAGCGCAGCGATCCAGCAGCGCATCATGCGCGACTTCCAAGGCAGCAGAATTACACTGTTTGCGCCACTGGTCGTGGCGCGCAAAGGTTACTACACCGATCTCGCCAAATGGGCGGCGAGGCGCAGGGTCGACTACCTGCGAGTGGATGGGAAAAAACTGCCCACGGACAAATGGCCGCGGCTGGATCGCTTCAGGGAACACGATATCGATCTACCCACCGGCACGCTGACAGTGAAACCGGAAAACCACCGGGAACTTGCCTCGGCATTGGCAGCCGCGCTGGAACACGGTAAAGGTGTGGTGCGGGTCGCCGGTAACCGTAACCGCGAGACTATTTATTCGTCGCGCCATGCCTGCGTGAATTGTGGACGCAGCTTCGAGCCGCTGGACCCACGCCTGTTCTCCTACAACTCCAAACGCGGCTGGTGCGAAAGCTGTTTCGGCACCGGCCTGCAGCTGCAGGGATTCGACGCCGAACAGACTGGCGAAGAGAGCTGGTGGAACGCGGGCTGGGAAGAGACACCCGGCGTCTGTCCAGCCTGCCGCGGACGGCGGCTGCGCCCCGAAGCGCTGGCTGTACGATTTAGAGATATGACAATTGCCGACATTACACAACTGTCTGTGCAGCGCGCGGCTGGCTGGTTCGAAAAACTGCGGCTGCACGGGCGCGATGCCGCGATCGCGCGCGACATCCTAGTCGAATTGCGCAGCCGGCTTGATTTTCTCCAACAGGTTGGGCTTGGCTACCTGTCCCTGGACCGGGCCGCACCTACGCTGTCCGGAGGAGAGGCGCAACGCATACGCCTGGCCGCGCAGCTTGGCTCCAACCTGCGCGGCGTGTGTTACATACTCGACGAGCCTACGATCGGTTTGCACGCACGCGACAACGCGTTGTTGCTTGCCACATTGTCGAGTCTGGAAGCGAAAGGCAATACCGTGGTCGTGGTCGAGCACGATGAAGATACCATTCGCCGAGCCGAACATATCATAGACTTGGGACCTGGCGCCGGTGTGAACGGCGGGCGAGTGGTAGCGCAAGGCAGTGTCAAGAAGCTGTTGCGCACGAGCGGCTCGCGTACCGGCAACATGCTGGCCAAACCGCTGCATCATCCGCTGACGCAGCGACGCGGTGCGCGCGGCGCAGAGCAACTGTGCATCAGGGGTGCAAAGTTGCACAACCTGCAAGGTTTCGATATACGCCTGCCCTTGCAAAGACTCGTGTGCGTAACAGGCGTTTCTGGATCCGGTAAAAGCACACTGATCAGAGAAGTGCTGCACACCAACCTCGCACAGATGCTGCAGCAGCGCCGCCGGCGTTCGCCGGTCGATTTCCATGGCTGTGATGCTATCGACGGATGGCAGACCCTGACGCGCATCCTCGAAGTCGATCAACGACCGATCGGTAAAACACCGCGCTCCTGTCCCGCTACTTACGTGGGCATCTGGGATTACGTGCGCAGGCTTTTCGCCGAGACAACCGAGGCGCGTATGCGCGACTACTCCGCCAGCCGCTTTTCGTTCAATGTGCACGGCGGCCGTTGCGATGCGTGCGACGGCCAGGGAGTGAAACGCATAGAGATGAGCTTTCTTCCCGACGTGCGGGTGGCATGCGAAGTGTGCGCAGGTGAACGTTTCAACAGCGAGACCCTGAGCGTCAGGTTCAAGGACAGGCACGTCGGTGATGTGCTCGCGATGAACGTAGATCAGGCCGTAGATTATTTCAGCGCGCACCCCAAGGTACATCACACCTTGCGCCTGTTGCAAGACGTGGGCCTGGGCTACCTGACGTTGGGGCAACCCAGCCCAACGCTATCCGGCGGTGAAGCACAACGCATAAAGCTGGTTAACGAACTCGCCAAAGCGCGCCCGGTGCACGGCGTACCGGGCCGGCAACCACCGAGTCAGAAAACGCTGTATGTACTCGATGAACCGACGATCGGCCTGCACATGGCCGACGTTGAAAAGCTGTTACACGTACTGCACAGGCTGGTGGACTCAGGGAACACGGTGGTGATCATCGAACACAACCTGGATGTGATCGCCGAAGCCGACTGGGTCGTGGACCTGGGTCCGGAAGGAGGCAACGGCGGCGGATGCATCGTCGCGCAAGGTACCCCCGAAGCAGTGGCGAAACGCAAACGCTCACACACGGGACGTGCTCTCGCCCCGGTGTTGGCGCGATAGCGCGTCAAACGAACCGGCGCTTACTCGCAAACCGGATTCGTGCCAGCGGGGATCAGCTGGTCACGTTGATCTCGTCCCCATCCTCGTTGAGCTTGAAGTAGTCGCGCATCAAAGCATGCCGCAACGCGCCGAAGCCCTGCAGCGCCTCCTCGTAGGCTTCTCTGTCGCACCGAATCTGCTGCAGTTTATCGTCGCCCAGGTCGGCCAGTGTATCGACTTGCGCCAGTGACACGACACGTTGCAGATACTGC
Source organism: Gammaproteobacteria bacterium (assembly GCA_029861595.1). Taxonomy (GTDB): domain Bacteria; phylum Pseudomonadota; class Gammaproteobacteria; order JAHELT01; family JAHELT01; genus JAHELT01. Next base: position 5,948 of record JAOTYY010000125.1, on the reverse strand, counting down.
GCGCGCAATAGCGACACAACCCGTGCCACTTCCAGAAACTCGCGAACCGATACGCCGCCGGTGGCAGCCGTGATACTGGAGGTGTTGAACGCCGTAATCATCCGTTCGAAATTCTCGAACAGACGTTGGGTTTGCTGCTGGTGAGTAAACGAATCCAACTCGTGATCGGTCATAGCGACTCCAGGCGCTCGCAGAGTCTTCCCTTATCGGCGGCGCCATCTGTGGCTTTAGCAAATTCTTCAGATTCGGGCAGGCCTGCCGCTGCCAGTTCTGGGAGTAGCGAAATTCACCTCCCAACAACGGAGATATGGATCAGTCAACATGAACGTTGTACGCATATTATTCCTGCTGTTGTTGCTGACGGCCCCGGAACTGACCAACGCCACAACGCATACTGCTCTCACCGTCGAACTCGCCTGGTTGCGGACCAATATGGCGCGTCTGGACGTTGTGGTCGTCGACTCGCGAGAATCACACGAGTATGCGGCCGGCCATATTACGGGCGCCGTGAGCATACCCGTCGCCGAAACCTTCAGCAGCGGTGCGCGCAGCGATCTTCTGGCCTCGATTTCGGAAATAAAGGAACTGCTGCGGACCGCCGGTGTCCGCAACGACGACCATATCGTACTTTACGATAACGGCAGTTTTGCAGATGCTGCGCGGGTATTCTGGGTGTTCGAAGTCTACGGCCACGAGCATATCTCCATTCTTAACAACGGATTCGAGGCCTGGGTCAAGCGAGGGGCACCGATCAGCACGCGCAGTGACACGCGGCAACGCAGCGACTATTTGCCGTCCGTCAATCCGCGGCGTCTAGCCACCAAGCTCGCGACCCGTTTCGCCATGCAGAACGATCGGATCGTGTTGATAGATGCCAGAACCGAAGCGGAGTACAACGGCCAGGAATCCATCGCCTCGCGGCACGGGCACATCCCCTCCGCGCGCAACGTTCCGGCGTCGGATCTGATAATGGGCACCGAGCCACAGTTCCGACCGATTGACGAACTTGCCGACCTGTTTGGTGACATTCCGAAAGACAAACAGGTAATCACATACTGTAACAAGGGCAAACACGCCGCGATGGCGTATTTCACCCTGCGCAGCCTTGGCTACGACGTCTCTGCCTACGACGGATCCTGGTATGAGTGGGGCAATGACCTCAATCTACCGATAGCCGGGGAGCGTTAGTCAGCACGCTGCACAAGATGCGTAGAATTCCCATTCGCATAAAGCTCGCCATTGCCGTCTGCGCGATTTCGACGGTTCTGCTGCTGACCGGAACGATGGTGTTGCTGCAATGGGACGTAGCTACGCTGCGCGAGCAGCAGACCGAACATGCCCTCCATATCGCCCACGTCCTGAGTCATGATTTCGTCGAGGTCGTGCTGCTCGACAGCCCGGATGCCGCGGCGGATGTGATCGAAAATCTCGATGCGATCGAATTCGTCCAGGCGGTTTACCTGTTCGACGAAGCGGGTGAAGCACTACTGAAGTACACTCGTGATCGCAGTTCGCGAATGCCAGCGCCGGAGCTCCCGGAAACATTTCCGTTGATAGTGCCTAACGGCGACATCATACAACTGTTCACCGCTCTCGAGCATCATCACCAGCGCCTGGGCGTGGTGTACTTTCTGATCGATGCGAACGCCCTTGCGCCACTGCTGCGCGGTTACGCAATGCTCGCAGCGACGATCATCCCCATCATGATACTCGCCTGCGTGCTGCTTTCGATATTCCTTGGTAGACGGCTTACCGAATCGCTGACCAAGCTGACCGAGGCCGTGAGCGAATTGTCTGAGAGCGGCGACTACAGAGTGCGCGTACAAATCGACAACAGCGACGAGACAGGCGCGCTGGCAATCGCATTCAACGACATGGCGGCCACCCTGGAACAGAAGATTCACGTGATTGAACGGCAAACTCAAGAGGAACGCCGCTCGGCTGAAGCACTGCGCGCCAGCGAACAGAGATTCCGTGATTTCACCCGCGCCGCATCCGACTGGTTCTGGGAAATGGATGCTGAACTACGGTTCTCGTATTTCTCTGAACGATTCACCGATGTCACCGGCGTACCTCAGCAGAAGCTGCTGGGCAAAACCCGTCAGGAAACAGGCATTCCCGATGTGGACCTGGAAATGTGGAATCAACATCTGAGCGATCTTGCGGCTCACCGGTCGTTTCGCAACTTCATCCACTCGCGAACCAAAGAAGGGGGTGAGGTGGTGACCGTCTCGATCAACGGCAGACCGGTGTTCGGAGCCGACGGCTCGTTCCTCGGTTACCGCGGCACCGGGACCGATATCACGGCCCGCTGGAATGCAGAGCGGCAATTGCAGCACCATCGCGACAATCTGCAGGAAATCGTCGAGGAGCGCACGGCCGAACTGCTTGAAGCAAAAGAGCAAGCGGTGCGGGCAAACCGCAGTAAATCGGAGTTTCTGGCAAACATGTCGCATGAGTTGCGCACACCGATGCACGCTATCTTGAGTTTCGCTAATCTTGGCATGCGCAAACTGGAACCTGGCGCGACGGTAAAACACGCCGCATACTTCGAACGCATCCGGGAAAGCGGCAATAGACTGCTGGCACTGCTCAATGATTTACTCGATCTTTCCAAACTGGAAAGCGGCAAGACCATTGCAAGAGTCGAGCGCTGCGATCTGAATCGAATCCTTGAAAAGGTCGAAGCCGAGCTGGAATCGTTGCTGAACGAACGCGAACAATCCCTGCTAGCGCAATCCTCTGCGATAGATACCAGCGCTTACGTAGACGGCGAACAGATCCAGCAGGTGTTAATGAACCTGATTGCCAATGCAATGAAATTTTCACCGGTCGGTTCATGTATAGACGTAGTCTTCACGGACAGTCAACTGCAACTCAACGGCAGTAAACCGGTACCTGCTGTCTCAATATCCGTCAGTGACAGAGGCATCGGTATTCCGGACGACGAGCTCGACGAAGTGTTCAACGAATTCGTGCAATCGAGCAAAACCAATAACGGGGCCGGCGGCACCGGATTAGGCTTGGCCATATGCCGCAAAATAGTAGCCCTTCACGAAGGCACCATCGGTGTCAACAACAATCAATTCGGCGGTGCCTGTTTCACCTTCACACTGCCGAAGACGCCTTCGGCGAACAACCGGGAGGTCGCGTAGTCAGCAGCCGCCGGGCTGGTTTGACACCATAACGCCTTTTTCGGCGTGTTCGCCCAGGGTAAAAAGAAAAGTCGCACCCTGGCCTTCCTGCGATTTCGCTTACACGCTGCCGCCGTGCATGCGCACGATACGTGCGACGGTCGCCAGGCCGATACCGGTACCCTCGAACTCGCTTTCGCTGTGCGGCCGCTGAAACGCACCGAACAGTTTCTCCGCGTAGGCCATGTCAAAGCCGACGCTATTATCGGTAGCAAAAAATACAACTCTGCCTGCTTCCTTGCGGCTGCCCACCTCGACTTTCGGGTGCTCGATGGGACGCGTATATTTCCACGCATTGGACAACAGATTGTGCACAACCACGGATATCAACTGCTTGTCGGCCTGCGCCAGCAGGCCGGATTGTACCTCCACCTCAACATTACGCTCGGGGTGGGCCTCGACCAGCTAGCGGATGACTCTGGCAACGAGTTCCGACATCCACTTTCGTCCACGTGAGAGAGCGGCGCGACACACGTGACAACTGCAACAATGCCTCTATCAGTTTGTCCATGCGTTGACTGGCCGCACGCACGCGGTCGACCAGATCGCGGCCCTGGGGGTCGAAATGCGGAGCGTTTTGCTCCAACAATATTGCGCTGTACCCGTCGATAGCGCGCAAGGGCGCACGCAGGTCATGCGACACCGAGTAGTTGAACGCTTCCATCTCGCGATTCGCGTCCTGCAGTGCCTGTGTACGCTCGGCGACTTTCCGCTCTAACTGTTCTCGATACTCGCGTAACTCTGTGACCAGCGTCGCGTTTTCGTAGGCGAGGCCGAACGCTTCGGTCAGCTTACGCCGGTAAATATGCGCGGTGATCAGCAACGCGACAGTGAATACACACAGCATGGCGGCGAGCGTGACCGAAATCGCACGGCCTGGCAGAGCACGCTCACCGTAAGCGGTAACAGTACGCCCGCCGTATAAACGAAATAACACCCGTAAACCGGCGCCAAATAAGGTACCGCCGCGACGGCAAGACCGCCGAGTACCAGGAACAGTATGAACTGACTGACGCTGTCCACCTGATGGAAAAAAATAGCGCCACCTATTCCCCAGGCCGCCCCCAGGACACCCATCAGCAACAAATAGATACGACACCAGTGACGCGCGGCGCCAGGATCGGACAGCCGCTCGCGGTAGGCACGATTCCACATTATGCGGGCGCCCGCCACACCCGACATGATGACCACCCAGGCACCCAGCGACGTGCTGGAGACGTCACCGGCCAGTAAGCCGGCGAGCAGCAGCCACGGCAAGATTAGCGAAAATTCCGCTGAACGACTGGCGAAAAATCAGCTCGATGCATTGCCGCTCTACGTAATTCACCACATGCTCTGTCATACTTCGTAATTGCTGCGCCGCGCCAACGCTACTCAGCAGACTCCGATGGATGAAAGAATCAAACTGCTTACATCGATGCCGGTGTTCGGAGGCATGAACACAGCAGCCATGGAGCTGCTCACGGACCTGGCTGAACCAGTGACAGTGCCTGCGGGAAAGCATTTCTTTCGCGAAGGCGAAAAAAGCCAGACGATGTATGTTCTGCAATCCGGGCAGGTGGAAATATATAAAACCTGGCAATCGACGTCCAAACTGTTGCGCTGCATGCGCGCGGGAGACTGTTTCGGGGAAATGGCATTGATCGACCTGTTCCCGCGCAGCGCGTCCGCGCTCGCGGTGGAATCCTGCGACGCGCTGCAGATCACGCCTTCGATTCTGCAGGAAATCTATGTGCACGATCTCGAGCAATTTACCTTGCTGCAAATGAACATGGGCAGGGAAATCAGTCGTCGACTGCGCGAAGTGGATGAGTTGCTGTTTCGCACCCTGATGGGCGAGGCGCTGCCCGAAACCACTCTCAGCTATCTCAGCTGAACGACGTGTCAATCGGCGCGATGAAAAAATACCAGCGTCGGTAAGCCGCGGCGCGTTGCCGGTTGCCTCTCGACCGGCGGCGCTCTTCTGCGTCGGCCGTTCGCGTGCTGTTCCAGCGACACCACGGCTTGCGTTCCCAGCGCGCCGAACAGCAAACCGCAGGGCAGCATCAGGCAGGCCAGGCCGGCTTCATAGCCAAGTACGAACCCGACCCAGAACATTACCATGAAGGCACCAACTCCCAACATTGGATACAGAGTACTATCGCCACACATTATTCCGTCCCTTGATGGTGCCGGCAGTCACTATAGACCAAGCTCGCAAAAAGCTCCACGCCAAGCAAACGCGAGTGTCTGCCCCGGGGCAGCGCATGCCGTCGCTGTCGTACCATTTTGCCGGTGCATGCGCGTCATCCCGTATAATCGCGCGGTGCCTGAAACGTGCCCCCTGCGGAGCTTTCCATGCCTGTTTACGCTATCGACGGTGTTGTCCCGGTTGTACATCCAGCAGCTTTCGTACATCCCAGCGCAGTGTTGATCGGAGACGTAGTCGTTGGCGCCGGATGCTACGTCGCACCCCAGGCATCGTTGCGCGGCGATTTCGGCAGAATCGTTCTGCTGGCGGGCAGCAACGTGCAGGACTGCTGTGTAATGCATGGTTTCCCCAACTGCGACACCGTGGTAGGTGAAAACGGACACATCGGCCACGCCGCCGTTTTGCACGGCTGCACCGTCGAGAGCGACGCTTTGATCGGCATGAACGCCACCATCATGGACGGCGTGATCATTGGTGCAGAGAGCATCGTTGCGGCCAATACCTTCGTCAAAGCCGGATTCGAGGTGCCGGCACGCAGTCTCGTGGCGGGTGTCGCGAGCAGG
>JAOTYY010000339.1 GCA_029861595.1 Gammaproteobacteria bacterium | reverse complement strand
CGCAAGCATTTCATTTACGCGCTCTATAGGTATCGCGGCGTGATCGAAACCGGCGATGCTCATGACGGCCTCGGGCAGCTGCAGCGTTTGGCAAGTACCACTGATGTTTCGATCTGGCGCTGCGGAATCGTCCAGTATTGCTTCAACAGCGCGTTCTTGCGCGATGTCGAAACCAGCGTGTAGCCGGACTTGCGGTAAAAATCGATTGCCCAGCGGGCGTCCGCCCAGGTGCCGATCAGGATAGGCTTGTCGTCGACCTGGTCCTCCAGGTGGCGTAACAGCGCAGATCCACAACCACTGCGTTGCGCGTTGGTCGCCACATACGCGTGTCGTATCAGCACGACCTCGCCGCGGTCCTGTATGCCGGCGACGCCGATGAGCCGATCTCCTCGCCAGGCACCCCAGAAGACGACTCCGTGCACTATTTCTTCATGCAGTTCGGTTGCGCTCATATAGGGGTCGTGCCAGCGGTCCGGGGGAATAACATCTTTGTACGCCTGTGCCGCGTCGTTGATGATCTGCAGCACAGCGTCGGTCTCTTCCTTGGTGCACAAGCGGATTGAGGTTTGCATCTGCTTCGAAATCGATGCGTTACTGTGTCTCGCGCGCTGGCAGGTCGTGTATGTCCTGCGCCCAGGGCAACGCCGAGCGGTGCCAGACCTGCAGTTTCGGTATCAATTCAGCGCGCTGCCTGATCGTGCCGATACGCAGGTTGAGTGTTTTCGGGCCATCGTCGACTGGCGCGGCATAGATGGGAGAACCGCATTCGGGGCAGAATGTCTGAGCCCGCCGCCGGCCGCTTTGCGCCGTTTTGACGTAGGTTTTCAACTTGCCGGAGTGCAGCTGGAAGTCCTTGTCCGGTGTCGGCAGCACGGTGCGGTAAGCGCTTCCGGACAGCGTTTGACAATCGGTGCAATGGCAGATCAGCGCTGCATCGGAATCGACTTCCGCTGAGTAAGTTATGTATCCGCAGTGACAACTGCCGTCGACTTTCATTCTCGCCTCCTCTGGTGTCGTTATACAGACGCTTGCCTGCAGACGACCATTCGCGATCGTCTGGCAGCGGGCGCCGTACTGTTGCATATACGCGACGCGGCTCTAAAAATCATACGGTCTGGCTCGCATCACCGCTTCGGGCAGCCAGGTCTCATGCACATGTAACCACGCTTCTATCTCCTGGCGTAGCGCTGCGGCGTCCGGGAAATCAGGCACGATAGTCCGGCTACAGCGTGACCGTTTCGAAATCCGCCGGCATCACTATTTCCAGTAACTCCAGATCCTGCGAGTGGCCGAGCTCGGTATGCCTGATGCCGGGCGGTTGATGCACACACGTGCCTGCTTCGATCAGGACTTCGCCGACACCTTCGTAGTCGAACTTTATCCAGCCCTTCAAACAGTAGACCATCTGGAATTCGACATTGTGGTAGTGTTTCTGGCTCACTGCCGATTCGCCGGTCCGGGCGCGGATAACGTGCGCGACGACCCGCCCGTCGGTCGCATCGCGCATGCCGAGATCGCGATATTCGAAAAACGCTCGCAGCCCCTCGCTTTTGAACGCCGTGTCGCGTTCGTGACTGACACTGAATTGCATAGTGGCTCCTTGTTGTCGGGGATTCGCAATACGCGATTATGGTTACATCGTTACGTGTGTGTACAGTGAGGCCGATCGGTACCGAATCGGGTTCACGCGCATCAGTCATCGCCCCCCGGCGTTTCGCTGGGCACCGCACTGCTGTTGCGTGTGAATCTCGGCAAGCCATCGTCGATTCGCAGCCAGGGAAGTTGCTCCTCTGTCCACACGTGATCGTCCGGTTGCACTTGTTCCGCGTGATCCAGACTGCCGGCTGCGATCTGCACGCGGTCCTCGAGCACCCGCTCATGCATCGACACGGTGCTCCCGCATTCGCGGCAGAAGCCGCGTTGGGCAATGGCAGAGGAGCGGTAGCGGGCGGGCTCGCCTTGCGTCCAGCTGAACGCGTCAGCGGGAAAATGCACGAACGCCAGCGCGGGTGCGCCGGAGTGTTTGCGGCACATCGAGCAATGGCAGATCACACCCCTGATCGGCGCCGTGGTGGCGCGATAACGTATCGCACCACACAAACACCCGCCTTCAAAAACCTGTTTTGGATTCATGGCACTGAGTTATCCGTATTGGTAGTTATGGCTCCGTGCGGAGGGACCGAACGAGACACTCAAACCAGCGACCATTCAAAGAACTGCGACAGCAATCCGATGACGAACACCAGCCAGCCGAGGACCGCGAACGGCGCCGCGTGCGGACCCGAGCGAAAGTCCGAGGCGAAGTATTGCATGAAGCCGAAACGCGAATAGCTGGCCAGCTGCCGGTAGAACAGCACCGGCAGCAGCGTGACGAACAGCAGCGCCACCCGAGCCATGACCTCGTCGCCGATACCGTGGCGAGCAAACAAAATCACCGACACGAACGCGAACAGTGCGAGCGCAATATACTGGTGTCGTTGCATGGCGAAGATCAAAGCATGATCGCGTGCTGAACCGCCTAAGGTGGCGCCGCTTCGGTATTGTCACCGACGTGCCGTGCCAGGTAGGCGTCCAGCTGGTTGGCGAACGCTTGGACATTCGATTTACTCAGCGCTGGTGGACCCCCGGAGACGGCACCGCTGGCGCGCAGCTCCTCCATCAGATCGCGGCGGGTCAAATGCTCTTTGACATTGTCCGCCGTGTACAGCGTGCCGCGTGGGTTAAGGGCGACACAACGTTCGTCGACGACCTGTGCGGCCAGCGGTATGTCGCTGGTGATGACGAGATCGCCAGGGCTCAGCGATGCCACGATGCGTTGATCGGCTACATCGAACCCGTGCTCCACCTGAACACTACGCAGATACGGTGATTTCGGCACTCGTACATAATGGTTGGCGAATAACGTCGTTACAACCCGGCAGCGATTGGCCGCGCGAAATACGACATCCTTGATGGCGCCTGGACAGGCGTCGGCATCCACCCAGATGTGCACTACAGCAGACCGTGTTCTTTCAGAAATGCCGCTATCCTGCGATCGCGTATGCGCAATAACCAGTGGTTGGCGGCACCGATGCTGGTTATCACTGCGAAAAACACGAAAAACAGCGATTGATACAGGTATTCGCGCGCGATCAGATGCAGGCCGAGAAACTGGTAAACGCTCTCGGGTTCGATATCGTGCACGCTGAGTCGGAACATGCCCCACAGCGAAAAACCGCCACTCGCGCTGGCGCTAAGGGCAAGCGTGTAGTAGAAGACCCCGGCCGCGGTAAGCGCAAAGGGAGCGAACAGTACGACGGCGAGGGCCACTGTTCCGTGCGCGCCGAAACTCGAGGTCAGCGAACGCCTGGTTTTTGGATCGATCATCGTCTTCACCGCCCGT
>JAOTYY010000338.1 GCA_029861595.1 Gammaproteobacteria bacterium | reverse complement strand
ATAGACAGTGTAGGTCTGACCCGACAGCTGCCGATTCCACAGCGGCGAGCCGGGGAAACTCGACGCGCCGTGCGGCGTATGGCAGAAAACGCAGACCTCGTCTTCGGCGGTCGCAGTGACCGACCCCGGTCCCGTAACCGACAGATTGTGGGCGGTGTTGGCAACGTCCGGGATTCTCTGTGCCGCCGCCATCCCGGCCGCGAGCAGGGCGCCGGACAACAGAACGGCTTGCCGGGCGGTCCGCACGTTCATACGTCTTCCCCGAGGCGCAGAAAGATCGTCACCCGGGCGTTGAACATATCGGCCACGAAGATCCGGCCGCGCGTATCGCTCCAGGCACCGGCCGGCAGGAAGAACCGCCCAGCCGCGGAGCCGGGTCCACCGATCGGCAGCAGGAACGTGCCGTCGTCGCCGAACACCAGCAGGTGGTCGAAAAACGACTCCACCACGTAGAGGTTGTCGTCGCTGTCCACGGCAACGCCCTTGGGCCGGATGAGATTGCCGAGGTAGAGGCCGCGGCGACCGTATGAGCTCAGCGGCTCGCCTTCCAGAGTCAGGCTCTGCACGCGGGCATTCAGCGTATCCGTGACGTACAGTCGATCGGCCGATACCGCCAGGTGCGTGGGCGCGTTGAATTCGCCTGCCGCGCTGCCGCGGCGTCCTATGCGTTTGAGCAGCCGCCCTTCGAGGTCGAACACCTTAACGTCATGCTCGCCTGAATCGGCGACAAAAACGCGGCCCGCGCGGTCGCGGGCGAGCCCGGTCGGGCGACCGAGCTGGCCCGCGCCGAAACTTCCGAGCGGCACGCCGTCAGCGCTCAGACGCACGATCCGGGCAAGCGTGGAATCGGCGACCAGGATCTCGGTGTCAGCGCCGGGGGCGATGCCGACCGGCGTCGCGAGATCGTCGCCCGCGTCGGCGCGTTTCCAGATAGACAGCTCACCGGCCGTCTCGTCGAACACGAACACCGCCTGACGGCCGCTGTCGGTGACGTAGATGCGTCCTGTCGCATCGACCATGCCGCTCTGCGGCCGCAGCAACGATCTCGAACTGTCTTCTGCAGCGCGGCCGATCCCAGCCACCCAGCGCAGCACATTCATCGCCACGCCTGGATCGTTCTCCTGCGCGGCGAAGAAGTTCGGCGCGCCGACCAGTTCGCCGGCGAACCGGTAGCGCGGCGTCTCGGGTGCGGCAGGCCATACCACCATGACGCCACCTGCCTGCGGGTCGAAGTAGCGCATCTGCTGTGGCACTGAAGCGCAGGCCGCAAGGCTCACCCAGACACACAGCAACACTGGACGCAAGCGCTTCACCGGCATGGCTGCTGCACCTCGAAAATGTCCACGGTACCGCGTTCGGCGTCGGCAACGTACAGCGTATCTTCGCTGGCCCACAGCGACGAGACACCGCGGAAGGCGATCCCTGATCGGTCGCCCGGTGCTCCCACGACGCTCTGCAGCTGGCCGCCTCGAAACACTTTGATGGAACCGTCTGCGCGGTCGGACACGAACACCCGGCTCTGCCCATCGGCTGCCACCGCGATCGGCGTGATGAGCTCCTCCTCGCCGAAAGCGTAGCGAAAGTTGCCATTCATTCCCAGCGCAACAACGTGACCCGCCAACTGATCCACGACGTACAGCTGATCGCCGGCACTCGCCATGGCCGTGATGCTGGTGAAGCGCAGCGCATCGCTTTGCGTGCCGGCACCGATCACGCGCACCAGCCCACCGTTGCGATTCAACACGTTGATTCGCGCGGTGAGCTGATCCGCGATGAGGATCTCACCGCGCGCGTCATCGACAACCGTCGCGACGGGATTGGCGGTTTCGCCCTGGGCGCCGAACGTGCGCACCGGCCTGCCATCCAGATCGAACTGTGTGACCTGCCCGGCCCGGGGCTCGGTCACGTACAGCGACAACGCGCGGTCGAGATAAAGACGCGTGTCGATGGTCATGTCCGGCACGTCCGTGAAAACCCTGGCACGTTGCGTGCCCCGGTTGAACTTCAGGACCCGCCGCGACGCCAGGTCCGCAATGAACACGTCGTTGCTCTGCGCGGCCACCGCGATCGGCGTGGTGAGACGAAACCAGCCGCTTGGAACGCCCGGCGTATCACCTGCCGAGCGGCTCGCGAGCAGTTCCCCGCCGATGCTCGAGGAGCGCAGCAGGACTTCGGCGCCGCCTGCGGCCAGGTCCGCGCATTCAGCTAGCGTCGATGCAGTCTGCTGCGCCTTGCCGATGCCGAGCACCCCTGCGGTGAGTGCACAACCGCCGGATACCAGGCTAACCGTCATCGTGAGGATGCTCCAGCGGAGCTTGCCGCGCAGTATCGACATTCAATAACGCCCCGGCCCTGTGGTCTGATGACCGCCGCGGGTCCCCGTCGGGGTCCCCGGCACGGCAGAATGGCAGAGGTCGCAATTGTCCGGCGACCAGGCGATCTCGCCGTTGTGGCAGGCCCCGCAGTAAGACCCGGCGGTGATCTTATCCATGGTGATGTCGTTGCTGCCGGCGCGCATCGCGAACCCGAGTTCCGTGTGACAAACCCGGCACTGATAACGAATGCGATGAAACCAGTGCGGGAAGATCACCGGGCGCACGTCCGCACGGTCGGCATAGCGGTTCAGGATCACGTCGGCGTACTCTGCAAGACTGCCGCTGGAATTCCACGCCAACGCCAACGCCAGGCCCAACGCCCACGCCCGGACGATGTTGGTCCGCCGCTGTTGCACCTGGCGCACCCCGTCACCGTCACTGCGCACCTTGGCCAGAACCGTCACCGTCATGAGGCACCGTGTGGCAGCGATTGCACTCGGTCAGCGGGAATGACACTGCACCGTGGCACACACCGCAATATTCCCCGTCCAGGATCGCGCTCATGGACACCGGGGTGTCGCCCGCTTTCGATTTAAAGATCTGCTCGTGGCAGTTAGAACAGTCGAGCAACCGGGTATGCGGTTCATGGTCGAACCGCACCCGCGGCAGGCTTCCTCTGGTATTCATCAGAATTTTGGAATCGAGAATGCGCACCGGTGTGTTGTCACGCAACTGCGAGCGCGGCGCGATGTAACCGTCGCGAACGGCGCGCACCCAGTCGACCTTGTTACCGGCAGTGTCGGCAGGGAGTCTGCTCAACGCATCCGCGGGATTCTGCAGCACTTCCAGCGATGGATTGGTCGTGTCATGCAGGCCGTCGTCCTTGAGCGGCTGCCATTGCCCTGCCCCTGCGGTGCCGCAAAAGGCAACCAGCACGGCTATGATCAGGCTGCGGTGAAACGGACACAGATTGTCAGCGGCAGTCATCGAACTCATTTCATCCTGGTATATAGACACCGGCACTGCGAATCGCGCGGACGATTTCTCTGGTCGACAGTTCCAGTGTTT
>JAOTYY010000337.1 GCA_029861595.1 Gammaproteobacteria bacterium | reverse complement strand
AATGGTTTTAGGTATTGATCTAGCAAAACAATCGTTCCAGCTCCACGGTGTGGATGGTGGCGGCGAAGTCGTGTTGAGGAAGCAGCTCAGTCGCAGCAAGTTGGCTGCGTTCATGGCCCGGCTACCGGCGTGCACGGTTGGCATGGAGGCGTGCGGCGGCGCCCATCATTGGAGCCGCGAGTTCAAGTCGTATGGACACACGGTACGGATGATGGCCCCGCAGTTCGTGAAACCGTATGTGAAATCGAACAAAAACGACGCGGTTGATGCCGAAGCGATCTGCGAGGCAGTGCAGCGCCCCAGTATGCGGTTTGTGCCAATGAAGAGCATTGAGCAGCAGGACCTTCAAAGCCTGCACCGCATTCGCTCTCAGCTAGTGGCCCGGCGCACGGCGCAGAGCAATCAAATCCGCGGGCTGTTACTGGAGTACGGGATCGCCATAGCCCAGGGAATCCGCTATGTGCGCACGCAAGTGCCGGCGTTGTTGGAAGCGGCGGACAATGGCTTGAGTGACTTGTTTCGAGAACTGCTCCATGAGCTGTACCAGGAGTTGGTGTACTTAGACGACCGGGTGCGGAGTTTGGAGGAAAGGCTGCATCGCTTATGTGAGCACAATGAGGATTGCCAGCGCTTGCGGAGTATCCATGGTGTCGGTGTACTCAGTGCGACCGCCCTGGTGGCGGCGATTGGGGACATCGGGGCGTTCGGCAGTGGTCGCGAGCTGGCCGCTTGGATGGGTTTGGTACCTCGACAACACTCAACGGGAGGCAGGCCGACGTTGATGGGGATAAGCAAACGTGGGGATGCGTATCTGCGCAGCTTGCTCATTCACGGGGGTCGCTCCGTCGTACGGGTCGCGCATAAGTACCAGGACCACCACCACCGTTGGGTCAGCGCGGTTGAGCACCGTCGCGGCAAGAATATCGCTGCAGTGGCGGTGGCGAACAAAAATGCCCGGATTGCCTGGGCGTTGTTGAGTAAGAAAACGAGCTATCGGGCGAGTGCGGTAGCGGCATGAGCAGCGCCATGCATTAGGAACGCACATCGCCAGGTGGGTCGACGTGGAGTAACAATCAACGAGTTGCGTGGATAAAGTTCAAGTGATGGCATAAGAGGTAGCACCTGCATTCCTACGAACCTACGTGAGTCCAGGGTCCGAAGCGAGACCGAGGAGATGGTGAGGTGAGGGATGCGCGGATTTCCATCAGGGCCAGAGGCCTTAAATGCCTCAACAAAAGGTCGGATATATGGACGCAATATTCTTTCTGTCATTCACAGACTTTTTCCTTGCATCGCGGGGCGAACCATATAAGGACTCCCCGCTTAGGGATTGACTGAAGGACCCCCGATAATCGACTGAAATTCCAAATATCGAACTGACAGATCTTGCTCGTACGGTCGTTCGCCAGGTAGTTTTAATTATTGATGCAGGCTGCTGAGTGCGACCTGCATGAGCTTGCGTCGGGCCTCGTTGCCGGACTTGTTGGTGCTCACGCCGGAGAACACTGATGGATAGTCTCGTTTACAACGCTCTGCCGGGCCGGGTTGTATTCGGTGCCGGGAGCCTGGATAAGCTCAACGAAGAGATCGATCTTCTCGGTGCGCACAAGGGTCTCGTACTGAGCACGCGCGGGCAGCGCGAGAGACCGCGACACGGATCGTGGAGAAAATCGGTCGGCGTGCCGTGGGTCTTTACGACAAGTCGACCATGCACGTGCCAATGGAGATGGCCAAGGCGGCACGCTAGGAGGCAGCCCGTCGGGACGCCGACTGCTGCATCGCGGTCGGTGGTGGCTCGACTATCGGTTTGGGAAAAGCCATCGCGCTTACCTCCGATCTACCGATCCTGGCCATTCCGACTACCTATGCCGGTTCAGAGATGACTCCGATTTGCGGCCTCACCGACGCGGGCGTTAAAACCACCGGGAGAAACCTGCGAGTGCTACCGAAAACCGTTATCTATGATCCGGCGTTGACTGTCAGTTTGCCGGCTTCCATTTCCGGGCCCAGTGGTCTCAACGCCATCGCCCATTGTGTAGAAGCGCTATACGCTGACGATGCCAACCCGATCATCTCATTACAGGCCGAAGAAGGTATCCGTGCGCTCGCGAAAAGCCTGCCGCTGATGGTCGAGCAGCCAGAAAATCTCGACGCCCGCTCGGACGCACTCTACGGTGCCTGGCTGGCAGGGACCGCGATCGGCAGCGTCGGGATGGCACTGCATCACAAGTTGTGCCATACGCTGGGCGGCAGTTTCAATCCTGCCGCACGCGGATATACACGCAGTCGTCCTTGCGCATGCCACGCACTACAATGCCGACGCTGCGCCCGCAACCATGTCCCGAATCGCGCGCGCAATGGGCACCGATAACGCTGCTCATGGGATTTATGATCTGGCGGTCCGGGTGGGTGCCAAGACGGCGCTCAAAGATGTCGGCATGCGGGTGGAGGATCTGGACGCCGCAGCCGAGCTCGCCACTCACAAGCGCCATTACAACCCGAAACCGGTGACTCGCAAAGGGGTCCGCCTGCTATTGGAAAACGCTTATCTGGGCCGGCGGCCCGGATGAACAAATTTACTTGGCCGTTATCAGCCCTGCCGCTGTAGCGGTGTAGGCCGGTCGGCATCCGAGAAAGCGAACGCACCCACACTCCAGCCGCTTTTGCTCGACACGAATGCTGGCGGAAAATCCACGGCATCCTGTCGGATCTAAGGTAGGAGTGTTTGTCTGTAGTCGGTGCTGCGGTCAGAGCTCCGGCCGAATTCTCTTCTCTGATGCCGACTATCCTGACATACAGAACCGGCGGTACCTCACTGATTTACTGCGTTGCACAGAGCTCAGTTCGGCCAGGAACTGCCAGTCAACTCAACAAGCGGGGAACAACTGAACGCTCTCCTCGTGGCTGGGGGGCGTACGTCGCATTGGATACGAGAAGAAGACCGCGTGCTCGCCGGCTGCCGGTTTATCGGGTACTGTCGCACTTCACGTCGATACCGCGAGGGAGCCATGAGCGAAAACGAGGACCCGCGTGCCTGGATCGCGCGCCATGTCGAGCAGTATCTGGCCGACGGCGAGGCCGGACACCTCTGGGATTCGAGCAAGGCAGGCGGCCCGGGCCCGCTCCCGACGCTGCTGTTGACGACGGTAGGCCGCAAGTCCGGTGAAGAGCGCATCATGCCGCTGCTCTATGGCAAAATCGATTGCGGCTACGTGATTGTGGCGTCGAAGGGAGGGGCGCCGCAGCATCCTGCGTGGTACCTGAACCTGCTTGCGCGGCCCGCGGTCAAGGTTCAGGTTGCCAACGATCGATTTGATGCGACGGCCCGCGTCACCGGCGGCGATGAACGCGCGCGCCTGTGGGAGCAGATGGCGGACATGTACC
>JAOTYY010000336.1 GCA_029861595.1 Gammaproteobacteria bacterium | reverse complement strand
ATCATTGGCGCCCCGCTTGGGCTTGATCGTCGAAAACGCTGAGTACAATTCGTTTGCCGTGGCGTTTCAGTACGACCTGGTGTTCGCGGATCGTCACTACGCGATAACCTTCGATTTTCTCCCCGACGCCCAGTATCTCACCGTCGATATTCGCCAGTGAACCGGGCCCCGCAGCGAGCACAGCGCGCAAGCCGAACTGTGGTTCAGGTTCAGGCTCTGGTTCGGCGGCGCGCCGTGGCGCTACGAACGCCACCGGTTGTTCCAGCACTTTGGGCGCCGCAAACGGATTGCGCTGCAGCGGCGTGTCCACTTGCTCACCCACAGCGACACAGGCGAACGCAGTACCGATAACCGTCATAAGTATCCGTTTGTAATTCACGAGTCGGACACCAGGCGGTAGGACACCATTTTCAGGTTCAGCACCAGTTGCGGTTCGTCATCCGCGATGTTAAGCGGGCGCATGCGGTATTCCTTGACGACGACGAAACCCAGTTGCCCACTGAGTTCCCGCAGCCACGCCACCAGATCGAAATAGTCACCGACCAGTTCCACATCGAATACGATTTCCTTGAACATCTGCACGCTGCGGCCCGGCCCCGGCGCCACGCCTCGAAGCTCGATGTTGTGCTGCCAGGATATCTTCTGCAGTCGTCCTATGATGTAGGACTCCATCTGTTTCAGCGGCCTGTTTGCCATGTCGCCGTGCACGCGCTGGCGCAATTCAGCGACTTCCTCCGCCAGACTTTCCAGTTCACCGTACACCGCTTTTCCTTTGGAAACGGTTTCCCGCATGTTGGCGCGGGTCTCCACTGCCATGTTCAACGCCTTGTATTCGGGCACCACGAGATACACGATGCCCGCAGCGAAAAGCAGTGCGGCCACGCCACCCAGGAGCATCAACAGCGACCGGTCGTCCAGGCGTTCGAGGTGAACCATGACGCTCATTGCCGTTGTCCGCCGTTAACGACAATCGCCAGATCGAAATCCACGGCGTGCATCTGTGCCGTACGATACATCGATGTGCGCAGCACCTTTACATCGTCGATTTCCGGTTGCGCGAACAGATTCGCGATGAATCGCGACAACGCTGCGTGATCACCGGCTTTCCCCTTGATCGTCATGTGGGTTTCGATGCGCCAGACCTGCTGCGTTTTCGCCTCGTTGGACTTGGGTACCACGATGAAATAGCCGGTGTTCGTGGTCGGCGTTTCGGCTGGCTTGACCGACGAGCCGGCGCGTTTGAAATCCCAGCTCTGGAACCAGACCGTGTCGTCGGTCAGCGCACGATCAACGGCCACGAACATGCGCTCGGCAGGCGTGCCACCGCGCAGTCCGTCCAGGAGTGACAGCTGGTAGAAAAACTGCTCTTTCTGTTTGCGCAAGTTACCGAGTTTCTCCGCCACTTCGCGGTTGCTCTGCTGCTCTGCCTGGAGCTTGTCGATCTCGGAAACCACTTCGCGCGCGACGTACTCCAGCGCTGCCGCAGCCCCGCCGGTCAGGACCACCATCGCCGCAAGCGCGGCCAGAAATAACTGCAGCCAACGCCGCCGCACCAGCCCGGAGCGGTAATCGCTGGGTATCAGGTCGAACTCAGCCATGCTCGAACATGCCGCGCAACGCCAGACCTGTGGCCACCGCGATTTCCGGTTCCGCCCCCTGCGGATGGGTCGCGGAATCACCTGTAGTGCAAAACGGTGCCAGCGGGTCGGGAATGGTTAACACGTCGATATCCAGCAGTTCGCTCAACAGGCGATCCACTTCACTCCAGCGAGCGATACTGCCCACCAGAAAAATGCGTTTGGCTGCTTCGCCGCGTGTTTCCGCTGCCGCGTACATGAGCGTGCGCTTGATTTCCTCGAGCAGCGGTGCAAAGCGCGGTCTGATGATCTGCAGTAACGTTTCGCGAATGTCGTCAGGCGCCAGCGCCGTGGCACCATCGGTTGTGCATTGCACGCGGTCGCCGCGCAGCACATGGCGATGAACGAGTTGCCTGGACTCCTGCTGATCCATATCCAGCGCTGCGGCGATGTGTTCCAGCAACTGCACTTCGCCGAACTCCACTTCCTGATCGAACAGCAGGCGGCGTCCGGATATCATCGTCAGGTAACTCACGCTCTCGCCAAAGTTGATCACCAGTACGTTTTCCGGATCGCTCAAGTCGGTCATGGCGGTAACCAGCCGCTTGATCGCTGCGGGTCCTATCTCCAACGCCACCACGTCGAGTCCGCAACCGCGCAGCCGTTCCAGGTACGGAATCACGTCATCGCGGCGCGCCACGGCCACGACGGACAGTCGTTGGTCACGCTCGGTATTGCTGCGAACCGGCAGGTAGTCGATGACGTAGTTGTCCAGCGCTTCTGGCAAACGCTGCTGCATCGCTTTAGCGATTGCCGCGTCGTTGTTGCCATCGCGATCCGCCTCATAGGTTATGGACATGGTGCGCACCAGGTGGCTGGGCAGCACGCTGGTAACGCTGCGGCCTTTGAAGCGGCTGGACTTGAGCGCCTGCCTAATCGTGGACTTGAGTGTCTGTACGGACTGCAGTAATTGGTCGCGATCGCCGGGATAGGCAAGCGAACAGCGCGCTCGCACTGCGATGTGTCCCTGCGAATCCCTCTCCAGCTGCACCATGTGCAGTTTTTCACGGGCGAACTCAAGACCGATGTGACCGCGGCTGATGCCCTTGGCGGTGCCGGCACTGGCTCGATTGCTGCGTAAAAAGGGAATCATCCCATGCTCCAGATGCGGACCATGCGGCCTGCGCCGCGATCCCATACCAAGTCTCGGAACAAAGTTCCGCTACATCCGGTAGCGGCTTGGGCGGGTAGGTTCTTTAGTGCCTGGCGGATTACCTGCTGCGCGGCGGCAACAGGATTATCGGGCGATCGGTTCGGGCGCGCTCAGGGCCCCGTCTGACACGGCATCGTAGACATCCTGGTCGTTTTCCGCGCACCAGCGGTAACGGACCAGGTTCGGACGGTCTGCGTCCGTCCCCTTGCCAGCTTTCGCTTCATACAGCGCTTCGTCTGCGCGCTTGTAAATTTCGCTCTGATCAGTGTCTACGTCGGAATCCACGCTGACGATACCAGCACTGAAACCGATCTGTGCGGAACCGCACTGCATATCGCCAGCCGCGAGCGAACGGATTTCGCGAAAGCCCGCTTCGAGCAACGCTTCGGGGTCATCAGCGGTAAACAACAGGGAAAACTCGTCGCCCCCCATGCGCACGAGACAGCCTTTGTCCTGCAACAGTGAACCGAAGACACCGGCAGTCCATTGCAACACCTTGTCGCCACAATCATGTCCGTAGGTATCGTTCAATGGTTTGAAGTCGTCGAGATCCATGAATGCGAAGTGGAACGCCTGCCCCCGTTCACGCCACTTGCCGACCCGTTTGGGAAATTCGCTTTT
>JAOTYY010000335.1 GCA_029861595.1 Gammaproteobacteria bacterium | reverse complement strand
TTCTTATAAGCCCGTAAACGCGGACTAATCCCAGCTCAAGACTCCACCCGTCTGGTATTCCGTCACACGGGTTTCAAAAAAGTTCTTCTCTTTCTTAAGATCCAGAATTTCCGACATCCACGGAAACGGATTTGACGCCCCTGAGTATTGTTCCGCCAGTCCGATCTGCGCACACCGCCGGTTGGCGATGAACTGCAGGTACTCTTCGAACATCGGCGCATTCAAACCAAGAATCCCGCGCGGCATGGTGTCGTAAGCGTACTGGGTCTCCAGGTCGACCGCCTCGTGAACCATTGCTGCAATCTCGGTTTTGAAACTGTCGCTCCATAGATCGGGGTTTTCGATCTTGATTTGATTGATTACGTCGATGCCGAAATTCATGTGCATCGACTCATCGCGCAGAATGTACTGAAACTGCTCGGCCACTCCGGTGAGCTTGTTGCGCCGGCCCATCGAGAGAATCTGCACGAACCCCACGTAGAAAAAGATACCCTCGAAAATCACGTAAAAAGCGATAAGGTCACGCAGCAGGCGCTGATCCGCTGCGCGCGTACCGGTATGGAATTCGGGATCGCCCAGGCTCTTGGTGTAAAGCAGTGCCCATTCCGCTTTGCGTGCCACCGCAGGCAATTCGCGGTACATGTTGAAAACTTCGCCTTCGTCCAACGCCAGCGACTCGACGCAATACTGATAGGCATGGGTATGCAGCGCTTCCTCGAATGCCTGACGCAACAGGTACTGGCGACATTCGGGATTGGTGATGTGTCGGTAAACGGCCAGTACGAGATTGTTAGCGACCAAAGAGTCGGCAGTGGAGAAAAAGCCGAGGTTGCGCTTTACCACGACGCGCTCGTCTTCGGTGAGACCGTTCGGGTCCTTCCACAGTGCGATATCCGCAGTCATGTTGACTTCCTGCGGCATCCAGTGATTGGCGCAGCCGTCGAGATATTTTTGCCACGCCCATTCGTACTTGAAAGGCACCAGCTGATTGAGGTCGGCGCTGCAATTGATGATGCGTTTGTCGTCAACGCGAACGCGTGCCGCACCCATTTCGATTTCTTCCAAACCGGTCGCACCGCCGCTGGCCGACAGGGACGAGGTCGGTTGCATGGCTGGCGCCATGGATGGACGATGTGGCGCCTCTTCGACCGGCAGCTGCACCGCGGCAAGTGCCGGACTGGCCGTGGATTTGAACCGCGCTGTGGGGTCGTCCCAATTCAACATGTCAATGAGCTCCTCGCTGTAACGCCGTGCCCGCTTACTGGCAGGCCTCGCAATCCGGATCGAGAATAGAACACACCTGCGCCGGTTCTTCCGCCGCCTCGTTCTGCACGGCGTTCAACCGATTAGCACGGTCAGTGGACATGGTGCTTTTTTCCACGTGTGTTGCGCCCATGGAACGCAGGTAGTAGGTGGTCTTAAGGCCACGAATCCACGCGAGCTGATAAAGATTGTCCATCTTGCGGCCGTTCGGCTCCGCCATGTACAGGTTGAGCGACTGCGCCTGGTCAATCCATTTTTGCCGGCGCGCTGCCGCTTCCACCAGCCAGCGCGGATCGATTTCGAAAGCCGTTGCGTACAATTGCTTCAACTCGTCGGGTAACCGATCGACGGGTTGAACGCTGCCGTCGTAGTACTTCAGGTCGTTGACCATCACCCCATCCCACAGACCGGCATGTTTGAGGTCCGCTACCAGGTAGGGATTGACCACTGTGAACTCGCCGGACAGATTCGATTTGACGAACAGGTTCTGGTAAGTTGGTTCGATCGATTGCGACACGCCGCAGATATTCGAAATCGTCGCGGTCGGCGCGATCGCCATGGTGTTGGAATTGCGAATGCCACTGCGCTTGACCCGCGCGCGCAGCGTGTCCCAGTCCAGGGTCTGGGAGCGGTCCAGTTCGATAAAGCCACCGCGCCCTTCCTCCAGGCGCGCTATGGAATCGATCGGCAGTACGCCCTCGCTCCACAACGAACCGGGGAAAGACGCGTATTGACCCCTTTCTTCGGCCAGGTCCACCGACGCGCCAATGGCAAAATAACTGATCGCTTCCATGGAACGATCCGCGAACTCGACAGCTTCTTCGCTAGCGTAAGGGATGCGCAGTTTGTACAGCGCATCCTGGAAGCCCATCACGCCCATGCCGATCGGCCGGTGGCGCAGATTCGAGCGCCGCGCCTTGGCAACGCTGTAGTAGTTGTAGTCGACTACGTTATCCAGCATGCGCACCGCAGTGCGAATGGTGGTCGCCAGTTTTCCATGATCCAGGCCGTTTTCGTCGACGTGCGCGGCGAGATTCACCGAACCGAGATTGCACACGGCGATTTCCGCGTCGGACGTGTTCAAGGTGATTTCCGTGCACAGGTTGGAGGAGTGCACAACGCCCGTGTGCTGCTGCGGCGAACGCAGATTGCAGGGATCCTTGAACGTCATCCAAGGATGGCCGGTCTCGTAGAGCATGCCCAGCATCTTGCGCCACAGATCGGTGGCTTTCATGCGCTTGAAATTGGTTATTTCCCCGCGCTCGGCCTTGGCCTCGTATTGGCAATAGCGCTGTTCGAATGCCGCGCCGTAGAGGTCGTGCAGATCGGGCGCATCGTCGGGGGAGAACAAGGTCCAGTCAGCTTCCTGCATAACCCGCTTCATGAACAGGTCCGGAATCCAGTTGGCGGTGTTCATGTCGTGCGTGCGGCGCCGGTCGTCGCCGGTATTCTTGCGCAGCTCGATGAACTCTTCGATATCTTTGTGCCAGGTCTCCAGATAGGCGCACATCGCACCCTTGCGCTTGCCGCCCTGGTTCACGGCAACCGCGGTGTCGTTGGCTACTTTCAGAAACGGAACCACGCCCTGCGATTTGCCGTTGGTACCCTTGATATGCGCACCCATCGCGCGAACGCGGGTCCAGTCGTTGCCCAATCCTCCGGCAAACTTGGAAAGCATAGCGTCGTCCTTGACGCTCTCAAAGATCCCATGCAAATCATCCGGGACCGTAGTCAAGTAGCAGGAGGAGAGTTGAGGTCTTAACGTGCCCGAGTTAAACAGTGTGGGCGTGGAACTCATGAAGTCGAACGACGACAGCAGACGATAGAACTCTATCGCCCGCGTTTCACGATCCACCTCGTTCATTGCCAGGCCCATCGCTACCCGCATGAAAAACGCCTGCGGGAGTTCGAACCGCGTACCGTGGGAATGAATAAAGTAGCGGTCATACAGCGTCTGCAGCCCCAGATATGTGAACTGCAGATCGCGTTCGGGGAGCAACGCCGCTCCCAGCTTGTCGAGATCGAATTCGTCGGCGAGTTTTGCATCCACCAGTTCCAACTCCGCGCCGCGCCGAATGTAGTGCTGGAAATAGTCGGCATAGTTGTCGGCCATTTCCTCCTGGGTGGCTTCGGCTGCGGTGCCGGCGAGGAAG
>JAOTYY010000124.1 GCA_029861595.1 Gammaproteobacteria bacterium | reverse complement strand
CAATCGGACGTGGTCCGGCAATACCGCCCTATGCGTGGCAAACCGCTGGCGAGTCAATCCCCTCAGCAGCTCCGGGAACGTCAATAAGCCGTAGACGAACAAATCACGAGCCATACGCAATGTTTTGCGCAAATCGGGCATACTGTGCAAGTCCGATTGCGCGCCGCGCGGCGTCAAATGAATTTAGTTGATGGTCACCAGCTGCAGCGTGCTGTAGTAAATCGCCGTCGCTGCGAGGATCACGCAAATCAGCACGCCGGCGAGCACGAAGGCGATGCGTCGGTCCCGCCGCTCCTCACATTCCCAGGCGGCCAACAGGCGATGGATCTGTCGCAGGGCGGCGTATCCAACCGTTCTGCGTACGTTGTCATCGATATTAGGCTGCGCGTCCTGCTGCATGGCAGTGACCCTGTGAGAGGCAAAACCGCATGATGCCATGCCGCTATGAAAATACCAGCCAATGGGTCACAAACCCGCCAAATAGACGCCCGCGAGAAGTGGCCGGGCAGGCCGCGCTGCGCGCGGCTCGCCCTGGTTGCCACTCAATCGTCACCGCGCCCGCGCACAAACCGGCGGATCCTCGACACCGGCAGCCCGTAGCGCTCCGCTGCGGACGACAGCAGCACCAGCGCGATACCCGCCCCTGCCAGCACCAGCCAAGTATCCACGTCGAACGCACGCAGTGACAAGGCGACGATCCCGAACAGCGCGATAGCGGCTTGCAGCGCACCGATGATCACGGGCGTGCGTTCGCGGTAATAAGCACCAGTGGCGCACAGTCCGGCCCCGATGGCGCACACGATCAGCCAGGCAAATACTTCGTCAGCGGCATCGATCAGCGCATACGAAGCCAGTGTAATCAATGCCATGCCCAGCCAGCGATACAGCACACCGCTGCGCGGTGCGAAGTGGCCCACGGCCAGCAAGACGACCCCCATCGGAAAAACAACCGCGAACCAGAGGTAGTCGTACCCCAACGAAAAGACTTCCAGCGCGAGCAGCAGCCAGGCAATTATCAGGCAGGCACTGGCTACCGCACGCATCGCCTCGGCGATCCAGGTCCGGAACTCAGCGCGAATCGTCAGCAACAGAAATCCGCCTGCGACGCTGAACAACATGGCATACATGGTCAGGTCATGCAGGTAGAAAGCGGCGCGCACCGCGGTGATGCATAACGGCATGACAAACATCAGCCGCACCGCCCAACCTTCCCAGGTGGCAAATTCCGGGGCGACGCGGAAACGGTGTGTCTCCAGCCATAAAAACACACCGGCCTGCGCGACAAGCACCAACATACCGATCGGCGACGCTCGTTCGGGCAGCAACAGCAGTACGCAGACCGCCAGAAACGTCATGCCAAGCGATCTGGCATACGGTCTTACCAGGATGACAAATCCGGCCCAGCTGGCAGCCGCGAGCACCAGGACGCTGACACCTGCCACGACTGCGGTTTGCGCGGCTGTCACGACACCGGATTGGAAAATGCCAGGCACGGGACTTGCAGACTCGTGCAACAGCGCGTAGAGCATGCCGCCGAGTTGTGTGAACTGCACCGGCACCAGGGCAGCGGCCAGAGCCAGAAACAAACGCGCACCGCGTGCATCTCTGAATAAATGCAGACTCGCCAAGCCGCCGGCCCCGAGCAGCGCTATGAAGGCCAGATAAAACCACGGCCGCCAGCTGAGCTCGATGTGATCGAAACCCTGCAGCATGAATATCACAGCGCCGAATACGGTCGCGGCGGCTCCGAGGATGCGTAGTACATTGGCGGCCAGGGCACCGGCTTGGCCGGTTCCCGCCAACGTTGCGTTGTCAGTTTGAAGGTTCATATTTGGATCTCCCGTATTGTCGGGCGCCGAAGCTCAAGCGCCGCCTTCGTCTTTACCAGCCGGTTTGGACGCGTCGTCGCGCCATGCCGACAGCTGTTCACGCAACGCGGCATCGCGTTCCTGCTCCTCGAACTCGGTACGCAAAGGATCCACCGGGACCGGTGTTCCCGCGGCCGTCAGATACTCGTTTTGTGTGATCTGGGTCTCCCAGCGCTCGAATACACCCTCGGCATCACATTCGGCGTGAGCCACGCCTGCCGCGACCTTGCTCGCTTCCGCATGCGCGCTGCGTGACGCAAGCAGAGTTTTTTTCAGCTGCAGTTCGTTGAGTTTGTCTTCCACCGCGGTGAGTTCGCGTTGCACGTTGGTGCGCAGACCGGTGTGCTCGCTTATCTGGCTCGCCAGCTGGCGGGCGCGGGCTTCCGCATCACGGTATTGGGCCGCACAGTACAAACCCCGCCTGTCGTCGTCCTCGGCGACGCGCAATGCGCGCTCGCGCCACTGCCCGGCTTCATCCAGCGCCTGCTGGTGCTGTTCGCCAAGCCTGGCAATGTGCTGATCCAGGCGCGTGATCTGCACTTTCAGGCGGGCAGCCTGGCGTCGCACGTCGGCGACCACCGCCTCGGCCACTGCCTCATGGTTTTCCACCTGATCGATAAAACTGTCGAAACCCGCCGTCAATGTCGCAAATAGGCGTTTGAAAGTGCGCATAGTGTTTCTCCTCGTATATTAAACAACGTTCAATTTAAACACAGATTAATTGAACAATGTTTAATTTTCAAGTATTTTTTTCTGATCATGTACATTGTTAGTACTTTTATAGATAAAACAGTAAGTTAGTTGACAGAAGGATGTGACGGCTTGCGGCTGCGACGCCGGCTGCTGCGTATCTTGTGGCCACGCGGCGCGGGGGCTGTGGACACCGGCCCCAGTGCGGCTTCGATCATTCCGCGCGTCGGTACGCTGCGTCGCGTGTGCGTCTGCAGCGCTTCGCGCATCGCGGCAAGATGAGCAGGTGTGGTGCCGCAGCAGCCGCCGATGATACGGGCCCCGGCATCGTACGCCAGGCGCGCATAGGTGGCCATCAGTTCCGGGGTACCGTCGTATTCGATCCGGCCATCCACATATCTGGGGATGCCACAGTTGGCCTTGGCCACGAACACCCCGTCGGCAGTGCCGGCAGCGCTCATCTCAAGCAGCGACGACACCAGGTCGGCGGCTCCGACACCGCAGTTGGCGCCGCACGCGACCGGTTGCTGTGCCACGCTTTGCGCGATCTCCAGCGCGGCGCTGGGGGAGATTCCCATCATGGTATGCCCATTGGTATCGAAGCTCATCGTGCACACCGTAGGCAGTCCGGCAGTGGCAGCTCCGTTGAGCGCCGCCACCAACTCTTCCTGCGAGGACATCGTCTCGATCCACAGCACGTCGACGCCACCCTGCGCCAGCGCCACCGCCTGCTCGGCAAAAGCCGAAGTCGCGCCTTCCGCGGAGAGGTCGCCCAGCGGGGCAAGAATCTCTCCGGTGGGACCCATGGAACCGGCGATCACCACCGGCCGTGGGTAGTCGACGATACATTCACAGGCGATCCGCGCGGCGGCCTGATTGATTTCGGCTACGCGATCCTGCGCACCGTGCAGCTGCAGGCGGTAGCGAGTGCCGCCGAACGAGTTGGTAAGCACGATATCTGCGCCAGCCTCGATGAAACTGCGGTACTGGCGGGCGATTTTGTCCGGCCGCTCCAGGTTCCAGAGTTCCGGGGCGTCGCCGGTCTCCAGTCCCATCGCAAACAAATTGGTGCCGGTGGCGCCATCGGCAAGCAGATACGGTCGCTCCGCCAACAATTGTTCGAGCTTGTTCGTCACGTTTATGTGCAGATTACCGGGCGCGGGATAATAGTGTGCTGTCCCATAGATAACGTGTAATTCTGCGCGTTATCTATGGGGCAGCACACTAACATATTCGCCTAACAGCTTGGCCGCGAGAGCGTCTATACTTCGCAACACCGTGCTCGCCGATCGGCTGGCGGGCGCAGCCACAACAATCAATTGGATAGGAGGAGACCTCATGAGACCACGCGTCCATGCATTGGTATTAACCAGCGCGCTCGCGCTGACTGCCGGACACGTCGGTGCGAAAACGCTGGTGTATTGCTCCGAGGGCAGCCCGGAAGGCTTCACCCCGGCACTCTACACGGCCGGCACCACGTTCGATGCCTCGTCGCGCCAGATGTTCAACCGGCTGGTGGAGTTCGAACGCGGTTCGACCAAGATCGTACCGGCACTCGCCGCATCCTGGTCAGTATCCGACGATGGCCTGACTTACACCTTCAACCTGCGCAAAGGCGTTAAATTTCATACCACCAAGAATTTCACGCCTTCGCGGGATTTCAACGCCGATGACGTGTTGTTCAGCTTCAACCGTCAGCGCGACGAAAGTCACCCGTATCATAAAGTTGGTGGCCAGTACGAGTACTTCGTGGCCATGGATATGACCAACCTGATCAAGGACATCGAAAAAGTCGACAATAACACGGTCCGTTTTCACCTGAATCAGCCGGAAGCGCCGTTTATCGCCAACCTGGCCATGGATTTCGCCTCGATTCATTCCGCGGAATACGCGGACAAGACGTCTGGAACCATGGAGGCTTTCGATCAGAATCCGGTCGGCACGGGACCATTCCAGCTGGTCGCGTATCAGAAAGATGCGGTGATCCGCTACAAGGCACACCCCGACTACTGGGCCGGCAAAGCGCCCATCGACAATCTGGTGTTCGCGATCACACCCGACAATTCGGTTCGCTACCAGAAGTTGAAAGCCGGCGAATGCCACGTCATGCCCTATCCCAACCCAGCCGACCTCGACGCCATGCGTCAGGATCAGGCCATCAACCTGCTGGAACAGGAAGGATTGAATGTGGGTTACCTGGCATTCAACACCGAGAAAAAGCCGTTCGACGATCGCAGAGTACGCCAGGCCTTGAACATGGCCGTCAACAAAGACGCGATCATCGATGCGGTTTTCCAGGGCGCGGGTAAAAAAGCCAAAAACCCAATACCGCCGACCATCTGGTCTTACAACGACGACGTAGTGGACTACACCTACAATCCGGATGAAGCGAAGAAACTGCTCGCCGAGGCCGGCTATCCCAACGGTTTTGAAACCGACATCTGGGCGATGCCGGTGCAGCGCCCGTACAACCCCAATGCAAGGCGCATGGCGGAGCTTCTGCAGGCCGATTTCGCGAAGGTCGGCGTGACGGCCAAGATCGTCAGCTTCGAGTGGGGCGAATATCTGAAACGCTCCAAGCAGGGCGAGCATCAAACGGTGCTGCTCGGCTGGACTGGTGACAACGGCGACCCGGACAACTTCCTGTACGTGCTGCTTGGCTGCGAGGCCGCCAAAGACAGCGCCAACCGGGCCCGTTGGTGCGACAAGGAATTCGACCAGCTGTTGCGCGATGCAAAGCAGACCAGCGACGTTGCCCAACGCACTGCGTTGTACAAGCAGGCGCAGATGGTTTTCAAATCCGAAGCGCCGTGGGTGACCATTGCCCACTCCGTGGTGTTCAAACCGGTACGCAAGGAAGTCGTCGACTTTCGCATCGACCCGTTTGGTGGCCACATGTTCTACGGTGTGGATCTGAAATAGATACGATCGCGGACTATGCAGGCGGGCGGAGCATCGCTCCGCCCGCTTTTTCTGCAAATTCGACAGCCGGTAATCCAGCTGCACATCATGCAGTCCCTCCGTAAACGCGGTGCTGGCCGCGGTGCCGGTTGAGCCACGCCAATGCTGCGATTCATCCTCACCCGCCTGAGCATTCTGATCCCGACATTCATCGGGGTAACGTTGCTGACGTTCGCGATGATCAGGCTGATCCCGGGCGATCCGATCGAACTGCTGGTGGGCGAGCGGGGCCTCGATCCGGCGCGCCACGCGAAACTGCGTGCGGAAATGGGACTCGACAGGCCGGTACTCGAGCAGTACTGGCATTATTTGACCGGCGTCCTTCAGGGCGACCTGGGTAAATCCATCGTCACCAAACAACCGGTGGTCGACGAATTCTTCACGTTGTTCCCGGCCACCGTCGAGCTGTCCATATGCGCCATGCTGTTCGCGGTGGCGCTCGGCATCCCGGCGGGCATTCTCGCGGCAGTGCGCCGCGGTTCGGTGTTCGATCACTCGGTGATGGGTGCGGCGCTCACGGGTTATTCGATGCCGATTTTCTGGTGGGGACTGCTGCTCATCATCCTGTTCTCGGGCATTCTCGGCTGGACGCCGGTTTCGGGACGTATTTCGCTGCTGTATTTTTTTGAACCCGTAACCGGATTCATGCTTATCGACAGCTGGCTGTCTGGAGAGTCAGGTGCGTTCAAATCGGCGGTACGTCATCTGATACTGCCAACCGTGGTGCTGGGCACAATACCACTGGCCGTGATTGCCCGACAAACACGTTCCGCAATGCTGGAAGTCCTGCATGAGGACTACGTGCGCACCGCACGAGCGAAAGGCCTCGCACCCTGGCGGGTGATCGGATTTCACGCCCTGCGCAACGCGTTGATTCCGGTGATTACCGTAATCGGCCTGCAAGTCGGCGTACTGTTCGGCGGCGCCGTGCTGACCGAGACGATCTTCTCCTGGCCGGGCATCGGCAAATGGATCATCGACTCCATACATCGCCGCGACTACCCCTCCGTGCAGGGCGGTATTCTGCTGATTGCCACAACCGTCATCATCATCAATCTGCTGGTGGATCTTGTCTACGGGCTCATCAACCCGCGCATCAGGCACAGGCGATGAACGAAACGGCACAGTCAATGAGCGGTTTGGAGTCTGCGCAGGCGCCACCGCATCCGCTGCGTGAATTCTGGAACTACTTCCGGTTGAACCGGGGAGCAGTCGCCGGTCTGACGTTCGTCGCGCTGGTGGTATTCGTCGCGCTGTTTGCCGACATTATCGCGCCGCATGATCCGCATGAGCAATACCGCGATCATTTCCTCGAACCGCCGGTGTGGGAAGAAAGCGGCACCTGGGAGTTCCCGCTTGGCACCGATGCGGTAGGCCGCGACATTCTGACCCGCATACTGCATGGCTCGCGCTACTCGCTGGTGATCGGCTTTATCGTCGTCACACTGTCGTTGACCGTCGGTATCGCCCTGGGTCTGCTGGCCGCTTTTTTTCGCGGCAGCTTCGAGGCGCTGGTCATGCGTGCCATGGACATCATGTTGTCCATGCCGAGTCTGCTGCTGGCAGTTGTCATCGTCGCGATCCTGGGGCCTGGACTATTCAATGCGATGCTGGCGATCTCCGTCACCTACCTGCCACATCTCGTGCGCCTGACACGGGCCGCTGCAATTACCGAGTTGAGCAAGGACTATGTCGTTGCCTCGAAAGTCAGTGGTGCCAGGATGCCGCGGTTGATGGTCATCACCGTGTTGCCCAACTGCATGGCGCCACTGATCGTGCAGGCGACGTTGAGTTTTTCAAACGCGATTCTGGACGCAGCCGCGCTGGGTTTTCTGGGCCTGGGCGCACAGCCGCCGACACCCGAGTGGGGCACCATGCTTGCCGAGGCGCGCGAGTTCGTTCTGCGCGCCTGGTGGGTAGTCACATTTCCGGGCGTCGCTATTCTGTTAACAGTGCTCGCGTTGAACCTGTTCGGCGACGGATTGCGGGACGCGCTGGATCCAAAACTCAAGCGCTGACACCCGCGAGGATCATTACACGTAATGCCGCTGCTTGAAATCGACAACCTGAGCGTGACGTTCGGCGGACTGCGGGCCGTGGACGGATTGGACCTGAGCATCGATGAAGGTGAGGTACTGGGTATCGTCGGCGAATCAGGTTCGGGCAAAAGCGTGGCCATGCTGGCGGTGATGGGATTGATCGCGTTCCCGGGCGTGGTTCGTGCCAACGCGGTGAGATTCAACGGCAGAGAATTGACCGGCCTGAACAAACGCGAACGACGCAATCTGACGGGCAAGGATATCGCTATGATATTCCAGGAACCGATGACCAGCCTGAATCCATGTTTCACCGTCGGATTCCAGATTACCGAAACATTGAAAGTACACGAGGGCGGCACACGTAACACGCGGCGCGAGCGCGCCCTGGAGTTGTTGTCGCAAGTCGGTATCCCCGATCCCGAGCGGCGTTTGAATTCCTTTCCACATCAGCTGTCGGGCGGAATGAATCAACGCGTGATGATTGCCATTGCAATCGCCTGCCGGCCGAAACTGCTGATTGCCGATGAACCCACCACCGCGCTGGACGTTACGATTCAGGCGCAGATACTGCAGCTGTTACTGGGTTTGCAACGCGAATACGGTATGGCGCTGGTGCTGATTACTCACGATATGGGTGTAGTCGCTGAAACCGCGCAGCGTGTCAGCGTGATGTATGCCGGACAGCTGGTCGAAGAGCGTGCGGCCGGGGCGTTGTTCACGCATCCGCGTCATCCCTACACGCACGCCTTACTGGATGCCCTGCCGGAACGCGGCCGCGATCGCCCGCGCCTGCCGACCATCCCGGGGGTTGTGCCGGGTCTTTACGATCGCCCGTCGGGTTGTCTGTTCAATCCGCGCTGCGCCAGCGCGCAAGCCGACTGCACCGAGCGGGTGCCGCCAATCGAGTCAGGCAACAGGGGCCGAGTTCGTTGCTGGCACCCGTTGCGTGAGGACGCCGTTGGTGCCTGAAACCCTGCTCAACGCACAGGATCTTTGCCGTTACTATGAGGTGCGGCCGTATACCTTCGCGGCGAAGAAAACCTTGAAAGCACTGGACGGAGCGAACTTCGAATTGCGCTCCGGCAGCACGTTGGCAGTGGTTGGTGAATCCGGCTGCGGGAAATCCACCCTGGCGCGTCTGATCACAATGATCGAACCGCCGACCAGTGGCGAGTTGAATATCCGCGGCGCAGATGTGGTCCACGCCGCGGGCAGGGCGCGGCGCGAAATGCGCCGGCACGTACAAATCATCTTTCAGGATCCGTACGGCTCGCTGAACCCGCGTAAGAAGGTAGGCGTGATTCTCGAGGAACCGCTGCGCATCAATACGACAATGGACAAGCGGGAGCGGCGCGCCGCGGCACACGAAATGCTGCAACGTGTCGGTCTGCGCAGTGAGCACTACAATCGTTTTCCGCATATGTTTTCCGGCGGCCAGCGCCAGCGCATAGCGATCGCGAGGGCGTTGATGCTCAAACCATCCATCGTGGTGGCCGACGAGCCGGTTTCGGCGCTCGACGTCTCCATTCAAGCGCAGGTGTTGAATCTGTTGTTGGATCTGCAGGATGAGTTCGATCTGGCATACGTGTTCATTTCTCACGGCTTGAGCGTGGTCGAGCACATCGCTGAGGAAGTCATGGTCATGTACCTGGGCAGACCCGTAGAGCAAGGTGATAAAAGCACAATCTTTGATAACCCTCAACATCCGTACACGCGCGCACTGCTCGCAGCTACGCCGTTTGTCGATCCGCAACGGCGCGCTCACCGCATCGTGCTGAAAGGCGAGTTACCGTCGCCGTTATCGCCACCCGACGGGTGCGCTTTTCACGCGCGCTGCCCACATGCGACCGAGGTGTGTGAAACCGAACGGCCACAATTGCGGACTTTGCTGGGGCGGCAGGTGGCCTGCCATCACGCGGAGTCGCTCTAGCTCGCCCTCGTGCACAGCGAACCCTAGACCGCTGGCTTGCGAAATTGCCAGAACAAACGCGCCAGCGAAACCAGCACGTAGACGAAATAGGCGAGCAACAGCCAGCAGACGACAGGCGAAAGAGGGGCTTGCGCGAGATTGGCATCCATCACCAGTTGCACTACGGCGACGGCCAGCAACAGGCTGGCGACACCAAACCAGCCCAGAAAACCAGCGATGCGTGCGCGTGTTTGCTCACGGCGTTCCGGGGCCAGCCAATAGTCGCGATGCGGCAGGTTGACGCGTAATCTGCCAGCCACGATCAAGTGCGGCAATGCGACAAACACGAACAGGTTAAGCGCTACCACCAGCAGCACCACGGCGAAAAATCCTACGGGGGACGACCAGTCGTTCACAACACCCGCGCCGTCAAAGTGCGATGCCATGGTATCCGGCAACTGCGGATAGTAGTAGGCAGCCTGCACAATGCTCAGTGCCGCCAATGCGAAGCAAAGCTTGTGCGATAGTTGCATAGCGAGCGTGTGTAACCTGTGAGCCGAACTCACTTTACCGTAATATCCCCTGAACGGCAGAAGAACCGGATACGCATAAATGAACGATTTATCGGCCGCATTCACCAGCGCTGTGGCTCTGATAACCAATCTAGACGCCGAATTGCTGGCGATCATCGGACTGTCTCTGCGCGTCAGCCTCAGCGCGGTCGCACTCGCCGCGCTGATCGGACTGCCGCTTGGCGCGGCCGTTGCTCTGTCGAGTTTTCCGGGGCGCGGCGTCGTGGTTGCGTTACTCAACGCACTGATGGGTTTACCACCCGTGGTGGTTGGCCTGTTGATCTACCTATTGCTGTCGCGCGCGGGACCACTCGGTGAATTCGGCATCCTGTTCACGCCCGCTGCCATGGTAATTGCTCAAACGATACTGGTGGCGCCAATCATCGCAGCATTGACGCGGCAGGTCGTCTTCGACCTGCATGCCGAATACGACGAGCAATTACGTTCATTGCAGATTGGTTGGTGGCATGCCCTGGCAACGCTGCTTTGGGAAGGCCGCTACAGCTTGTTGACCGCGTTGCTGGCGGGATTCGGGCGTGCCAGCGCAGAGGTGGGAGCGGTAATGATCGTCGGCGGAAACATCAATCACGTGACGCGTGTCATGACCACCACGATCGCATTGGAAACCAGCAAAGGTAACCTGTCGCTGGCCCTGGGCCTGGGTTTTGTTCTCATCGCACTTATTGTCGCCGTCAACGCCGCGGCGCTGGCGCTGCAAAAATTCGCGCAACGCGCCCACGGCTGAAAAATGGCGTACGTACAGTCAGCGGTACCGTCGCGCAGCATTTTCCCTCTGGATTTGCGCAACGTCTGTTACAGCAAGGCGGGACAATCGCTGATCACCGACATCACCGTCACGCTGCAGGCCCGTGGCCGCACTATCGTCATGGGTCCCAACGGTGCGGGCAAAAGCCTGCTCATGCGTCTATGTCACGGACTCATCCGCCCCTCCGCAGGGCAAGTGAACTGGTCCAGCGAGCAACGGCACGCGCAAGCAATGGTGTTTCAAACACCGGTGCTGCTGCGTCGCAGCGCCATAAAGAATGTAGAATTCGCGCTGCGCGCAACGGGTGCGCGCGCGCGCGACCGCCGCGAACTGGCCGAGGCCGCGCTGCAACAGGCCGGCATTGCGCATCTCGCCCATAGACAAGCACGGGTGCTCTCGGGCGGCGAAAAACAGAAGCTCGCGCTGGCGCGGGCCTGGTCGATCCGACCGCAGATATTATTTCTCGATGAGCCTACAGCTCATCTGGATCCCAGTGCGGTCTACGCCATCGAGCAAATGATCAAATCGATAGACGAGCAGGGCACGAAGATTGTCATGTCTACCCACGACCTGAGCCAGGCACAGCGCCTGGCCGACGAGGTATTGTTTCTTCACCAGGGCAAGTTGGTGGAGCACGCCGCGGCGCTGGTATTTTTCGAACAACCGCACACGCCGGCGGCACAAGCGTTCGTGAACGGCGAGCTGTACTGGGAGTGATGGCAGCGATGCGCTGGTTGATCGCCATTGTGGTTGCGGCGGCAAGCCTTGCTGGCACCGCTTCCGAGGATCAACGCCCGGTCACCCTGGCAGCCACTACCAGCACCGACAATTCCGGTTTCCTGAACTACAAACCTCCGCTGCTTCACGCCGGCACCGGCATAGATGTGCGCGTGGTAGTCGCAGGCACCGGGCAGGCAATCCGGTATGCGGAACGCGGTGACGCCGACTTACTGCTTGTTCACCACACCGCGTCAGAAGAGAAATTCATCAGCGACGGCCACGGCGTGGAGCGTTACGACCTAATGTACAACGACCTCGTCGTCGTTGGCCCGGAAACAGACCCGGCCGGTGTCGGCGGACTGCAGGATGCAACACAGGCGCTGACCGAGATCGCACAGAAGAAAATACTCTTTACATCTCGTGGCGACGACAGCGGTACACACAAACGTGGACTAGCCCTGTGGCGCGACGCTAACCTCGATCCGGCGAAAAACGGCAGTGGCTGGTATCGCGAGGTCGGTGCCGGACAAGGAGCGGCACTGAATATCGCCAGTTCGCTGGGCGCGTATTGTCTGACCGATCGCGCGACCTGGTTGAGCTTCCGCAACCGCGGCACGCTGAAACTGCTGGTGGAAGGTGATCGCAGGTTATTCAACCAATATGGATTGATCGCGGTGAATCCGGCGGTGCACCCGCACACCAAGGCAGACGCCGCGCAGACCATTGTGCACTGGTTATTGTCCGAGGCGGGACAAACCGCAATCAATGGTTTTCGGATCGGCGATGAACAGGCGTTTCACGCAAACGCAAAGCCCAGTTCCTGACCGCGCGATCTTCCAAGTCACAAGCTCAATAGTGCCGGCCCGTCAGCGCACGTTGCAGCGTCTTGTATCCCAACCAGGAGCCGAAACCGAGAAAAAACACGCTGATCGGCAACCAGAACCGCAAGTTGGCAATGAGCCGCTCGCCGCTGAAAACGAGAAACGCATGCAACGAGCCGAACAGGGAATAGACGCCGATTGCAAGGCATACCCCGGTCGCCAGGCCATACAAAGTAGTTATCAGCAGCAATCGTGACCGCCTAGTGTCCTGTCCCATGAATAACCTACCATTCTGAGCGCGTGTCGCGTTCCAGGGCAAGGCGTCGGTGCAGGAATGGTCCTCCCATTTCAAACCGTCACAACATAGCCGTGGGACGCGACACACGCTCAGAATGGCAGGTTATTCA
>JAOTYY010000123.1 GCA_029861595.1 Gammaproteobacteria bacterium | reverse complement strand
ACGCACTTACCCAAGCCCACTATCGCCATGGTCAACGGCTATTGTCTCGGTGGTGGGCTGGCGCTTGCGGTGGCCTGCGATCTGCGCTTCTGCTCGCCGCGCTCGAAATTCGGTTTGCCCGCGGCACGCCTCGGGCTCGGCTATCCCTTCGAGGGGCTCAAGCGGCTGGTCGATACGGTCGGTCCCGGCGCCACCAAGGACATCGTGTTTTCGGCGCGCCGCCTCGCTGCGGACGAAGCGTTCGGTATTGGCCTCGTGCAACGCGTCGTGCCGGAAGAGGAACTTGGCACATTCGTCGACGACTACGCAAACACCGTGGCCGGCAATGCGCCGTTGACGGTCAAGGCCGCGAAGGTGATCGTGGGCGAAGTGCTAAAGGACCCCGGCGAACGCGATCTGGCTCTGTGCCAGCGCCTGGTGGACGACTGTTTCGCGAGCGACGATTACGTGGAGGGCCGCGAGGCGTTCCAGGAGAAGCGACCGCCGGAGTTCAAAGGGCGTTGAGCAGCGCTGCGGGTCCCCGGGCAGCGTGGCCGTCCCCTGCGCGACGCTGAGGTGATGCTGGATTCACTGACGTTGGGCACGCTGGTGTTGATCGCGTGCATCGCGTACGGCACCGCGCTGTTCCACAGCGTCGGCGGGTTTGCCGGCGGGTTGCTGTTGATGATCTGTCTGGCGCCGATCCTCGGCGTCAAGGCGACCATCCCGGTTGCCGCGGTGGCAATGGTCATTTCCAACGTCACGCGCGTGTGGGTGTTTCGCCACGCGATCGACTGGCAGGTGTTCGCTGCGGTGTTCTCCGTGGCGCTGCCCGGTATCGTCCTGGGCGCCGTGCTCTACATCGAATTGCCCACCCACTGGGTGGCTCTGCTGCTCAGCCTGTTTCTGCTGGTCACCGTGCCGCTGCGCCGCTACGTAAACAAGCACAACTACCGGGTTGGCCTGAACGGTTTGCGTGTGGCCGCCCTGCCTTACGGCATCATCTCGGGCACCACTATGGGCGCGGGGCTCATGCTTGCACCGTTCCTGCTGGGGGCGGGGCTTGCCGGTGTGCGGCTGATCGCGGTGGTTGCCGCGCTGGGATTCGGTCTCAACCTAACCAAGACCGTCGTGTTCGGGTTCTCGCCACTGCTCACTACCGACCTCGCGTTTACCGGGCTGCTGATCGGCCTGTGCACGATACCCGGCGCTTACACCGGGCGCTGGGTCGTCAGCAACACGCCGATCCGTATCCACACCGTGGTGGTGGAGGGATTCATTCTCAGCGGCGCCGCGTACTTCCTGTGGGTCACGCTGACTGGCCTCAACACGTGAGCAGTGGGTACCTGCGCGGACCCCGTTATTCACTCTGCGGCACGGCGCGGGCGGTGCGCGACCGGTATGTCTGGATCACGGGTTCCAGCGCGCCCGCGAGCGTAATCAGCACCACGCCCAGCAGTTCTCTGGTTCCGAACGGTTCACCCGCAAGCCATGCGGCAGTAATCGTCGCTACGCTGATTTCGGTCATGAACAGCAAGCCCACCACGCCCGGATTGAGAATCGTCGGGCCGTAAATGGCCGCAAATCCAGCCGGCAGGATCACCAGCACCGCCACCGGAATCAACCAGGGGAGAGTGGCCGGCAGCTCGGAGAGGTCGGGCACCGTCGAGATTCCGTGTACGGTGGCGATGCCAGCCAGTATTGCGGCACCGGCGGCGCTCCAGAAATAGAATATGCAGCAGTAGTCCAGCGTATTTGCTTTGCTGTCGGTGAGCAGCATTAAGGATGCGAACGCCCAGGTAATGCCGGCGGCAAGCGCCATCCAGTCGCCGGCGTTATGTGGTGCGGGCAACCCGACTTCCACGCCGAGTATCACCAGCATGCCGCCCAGGCCGAGGCAGATGGACATCCAGCGCAGCGGGGTGATGGCGTCACCGATGACGGCACGCGCCAACAGAAATCCCCACACCGGTGTGAGGTAAAAGAGCAGTACCACTCGTACTACTTCGGTGTACAGAAACGCGGCGGCATACAATGCGAACGTTATACCGGCGAGAAATCCGGCAACATGAAATCGCAAACGGCCGGGAAAAAATGCGCCGGGGCGAATGACAACAAGTGGCGACAATACCGTCAGCGGGATTACGTTGATAACGACTACCGGCCAGATGCCGCTAATTCCGTGTTCCGCCAGGGCACGCAACGGGATCCAGTAGACACCGAATACCAGCCCCGAGTAGACGGCTGCCAGTTTCGCCAGGTTTTGTTCAGCGATTTTCACAAAATGTCGCGCGGTTGGCTGATGGGCAATAACCGCACAGCGGCCGCAGCCTATCATACGCTGTGCCGCATGGTGCGATGTCAGGGTTTGCCGCCAGCGGCGAAACACGAAGTGGCGTCTGCTCGCTCGTGGTCCAAAATTTTTCTATATACTCCGCCCATGTCCGCGTGGATCAAGATGATTTCAGACGCCGATGCAACCGGCGCCGTGAAGGAAATGTACGATCTGGTGCGTACTCCGTATGGCACTGTCGATAACGTTATGCGTGTGCACAGCCTGCGCCCGCACACCATGCAGGGGCACGTCACTTTGTACCGCAGTGTGCTGCACAATCCCGATAACACCTTGCCGTTCTGGTTTCTCGAAGTCGTCGCTTCTTTCACCAGCGTGCTCAATCGCTGTGATTACAGCCTCACGCACCATTTCGCCAACGTGCGCCGCCTGCTGGCAGATGAGCAGCGTGCGGACGCGATTTATGCAGCGCTCGAGTCAGGCAGACTGGCGAGCGAGTTTTCGGGCAAACACCTGGCGTTGCTGCGCTATGCGGGCAAACTCACCCGTGCCGTAGGGGACATGTGCGCCGAAGACTATCAAGCGTTACAGGCGGCCGGTTGCGAGGACGGTGAGATCCTGGAAGTCAATCAGGTGTGCGCGTACTTCAATTATTCCAACCGTTTGCTCAACGGATTGGGTGTCACCACCGAAGACGACACGATCGGCTATTACAAAGCAGACGAATAATCGCTCAGTGCCGCGATAGCTTGCGGCGGGCGTGCGGAAAATCAGGCTGGCGCCGCGCCGGCGTTGCCGGGCAGCCAGCTGGCGAGTGTGCTGTGGAGTTGTTCGACCGAGAAGGGTTTTGACAGGAAGTCGTCCATGCCTGCCGCCTTGCACGCCCTGGAGTCGTCCGGCCGGGCGTTAGCCGTCAGGGCTACAATCGGCGTGCTGATCATCTTTTCATTGCGTCTTTCACGCTGGCGTATGGCGCGCGTCGCCTCGAAGCCGTCCATCTCCGGCATGTGGCAATCCATCAGGATCAGATCGTAGTCTGTCTCTTCGATCGCTGCCAGCGCCAGCCTGCCGTTTGCGGCAATATCGACTTCGCAACCCAGAATCTTCAGCATTCCGCGCGCAACGTCCTGGTTCACCTCGTTGTCCTCCACGACCAGCAGCCGGGCATTGAGCGGCGGAAGCTGTAATTTCTCGCTGCTTTCCCCGGTGGCCTCGCTGGTGTCGGTCAGTTGCATCAAGGTGTCGCGTATTTCGCTCAGGCGCGCCGGTTTGGTCAGGTAGTAATCAATGCCGGCACTGCGCCAGGTGTCGCTGTCTTGATCGCGCACGCCGCTCAACATGATCAGGCGCGTGCCGCGCAAGCTCGCTTCGCTCTTTATTTTGCGAGCCAATGCCAGGCCGTCCAAACCGGGCATCATACGATCCAGTATCGCGATGTCGAATGGATTACCTTCGGCGCTGGCTTCGCACATCAGCGACCAGGCTTCGCTGCCGTCCTGAGCTGAGGCCACCTGCATACCCCAGCTTTCCAGTTTTAAAGCGAGTATGCGCCGGCTGGGCGGGTTGTCGTCCGCTATCAATATCCGTGCATCGACGATACGCTGCGAGGGCATGGTCGCGATGCTGTCGCGTCGTTCTCTCAAGTTCACGGTGAAAGAGAAGGTGGATCCTTTGCCAGGCTCGCTGCTGACGCTGATGTGGCCGCCCATCAGTTCCACGAGCTGTCTGGATATAGGCAATCCCAGCCCGGTCCCTCCGTGACGGCGGGTCGCCGAATCGTCAGTCTGCACGAACGAATGGAAGATGTCGCTGTGCCGCTCCGGTGCAATACCAACGCCGGTGTCGCGAACACTAAAACGCAGCAACAGCGCATCGTGCTCGCGCCGGGATACTTCGACTGCGGTGACGACTTCACCCGTATCCGTGAACTTGATCGCGTTGCCGACCAGATTGACCAGGATCTGACGTAACCGATAAGCGTCGCCGATGAACTGGCGCGGCGTGTCCGCAGCACGCTCGTTCAGGAGTTCGACTCCCTTTTTACGGGCTGCCTCGGCGAACAGTTCGTTCACGTCGTCCAGCAATTCCTGCAGACAGAAGGGTGCCGTGATCAGTTCGAGTTTCCCGGCCTCGATTTTCGAGAAATCCAGAATGTCGTTGACGATTTGCAGCAATGCCAGGGCCGACCGGTTCATGGCGTCGGCATAGCGCTTCTGTATGCCACTCAGCTCGGTGCTCTGCATTAATTCGAGCATCCCCAGAACACCGTTCATAGGCGTGCGGATTTCGTGGCTCATGCGCGCCAGAAACTCGCTTTCAAGGGCAATCGGGTTTTCAGCCGCTTGCTCGACAGCCTGCGATTTCCCGCCTGCGACACCACTGGCGCGTATTGCCACGGCGACGCGCTCGGACGTGCCGGAAGTGTCGGGCACAAAAACCAATTCTACGGCTCGCCGTGACCCGTCCCGGTGGGTGACGGCGGTTGCAACGGCGCAGCCCTCAAAGGCGACATCGTCTGTATCGGCAAGCTCGACGCCGGGTGCGTGAAACGAAACGTCGGGGGCCAGCAGCGTCAGAAAACCCTGATTCAAGACTTCGTCGGCTGCCCAACCCAATGCGTGTTGCGCCGATTGCGGCCAGGCCACGATTCTGCCGTGCTCGATCATGATCACAGTGGCGAATGGCACGGCTTGCGCGCCAGTCACTGTCGGGTTGTAAGAATCGGATGGCGACGTCACGGGTAATTCTTGCCGGGTACCGGATGCGGTACGTAGCGGCTGCCCGGTCAGGGAACTTGAACGCTCCTGTAGCTCGGCCGCCAGGGGGCAGGTCGACTGCGCACTGTCGGATACCTGTCCAGCGCTGTTGCAGGCCTTCAGCAAGCGGGCAAGGATAAAGATTAACGCGCCCTGGTCGACACAAGGGACAGTGCAATCCATCGGCGCAACGTGTACGCATGCCCAAAACAACTAAAAGCTCCAATCAGGAGAAACTCGGTATAACCGTAGTCCTGGCTTCCCTGGCCGTGATCGGCTTCATCCTTGTGGTGCTGGTCAGTACACAACTCGAAACCCGGGTGGCGGAACTGCGCTCGCGCGGTGTCAACCTGGTGCGGTTGCTTGCCGAAACGCCCTATGCGCAAATTACCAGCGAGGCGCCGCGGCGCGGCCCGTTGCACCTGATCTACGAGAGTGCCAATGATGGACAACTGGCGTATGCGGCGGTAACGGACCGTAACGGGCAGCCGCAAACAGAGATCGCCGCGCCGGGCGTTATCATTCCCGGCATCCAACCCGGTGCCACGCCAAGCGAGTGGCTGGGCGAGCGCACGCTGAGCATCGATGCAGCGCGCGAAATCATGGAGTTCTATGCGCCGTTGCTGGTCAACGGGGATCTCGCCGGACACGTGCGCCTGGGTTATTTCAAGCCGATCATGGGCCTGGATCGCGCCCAGGTTTCTTTCCTGGCCACCGTGTCGCTGCCGATTTTCCTGCTCGTGCCACTGTTCTACTTCCTGCTGCGCCGTGAAGTCCGTCCGTTGCGCGAAGCCAATTCCGAAATCCAGTCGCTGATCGATTCACGTGCACTGAACACGGTGGACATTCGCGCCAGCGGCGAACTGGGCGATTTTCTCGCGCGCTTCAATTCGTTTGTCGAATTCATGCGTACGCGCGTCGATACGCTGGAAGGCGAACAAACGCGCCTGATGACGTCATCGAAACTGCTCACCTATCAACGCATGCGCGTGGAAACCGTGCTGCAGGCTTTTCCCGAGGCGATCCTGGTGATGGACGATACCGGCTCCATCAACTATGCCAACATGCGCCTGGCAAACCTTCTGGGGCGGCAGGTCGACGATATCGTTGCAACGAAACCTGCGGAATGGTGTGAAGACGAAAAGCTGCGCGAGTACTTGAGTCAACTGCGTGCCAAGTCCGCGCCCGGATATGCGGGCCATTGTCTGGAGCTTTCGTTACCGAATGCAGTAAACAAAACCATCCATGTACACAGCTACCCATTGTTTTCACCGAGGGAATCTGCAGAGATTCTGGGCACGTTGGTCGTGTTTCGCGACGCAACGGAAGAGGTGCTGGCCAAGCGCGCGCGCGGTGAATTTGTGGCGCATGTTGCGCACGAACTCAAAACGCCGCTGAACGTGCTGGCAATGTATGCAGAAGCGCTGCAGGGGGAGGATGCGGACAGTGAAGATTTTCGCATCGAGGCGGTGAACGTCATCGGTGATGAGGTCGCACGGTTGTCCGGGCTGATCAATAACCTGCTCAGCATCACCAAAATCGAGATGGGTCATCTCAAGGTGGAGAAACAACGCGTCAAATTGCGCGAACTGCTGCAGGATGCGTTCGAAAACGTCTCCCGCAGCGGTCGCGACGCGCACCTGAATTTCAAGCTGGAGCTGCCGGATGACATCAGCCCTGTATCGATTGACAAGGAATTGTTACGCATCTCGATCAACAACCTGCTTACCAATGCGATCAAATACAACAACCCGAATGGCACGGTGACACTGAAGGCTGAAGAAACCGATGCGGCTATTCTGGTCAGCGTCAAAGACGACGGCATTGGTATTTCCAGCGAAGACCAGAAAAACATTTTCTCGAAGTTCTACCGCTCTGACGATGACAAGGTGCGCAGTCGTACCGGCCATGGTCTGGGACTGGCGTTGGCGCAGGATATCGTGCACCTGCATCACGGTGAACTGCATGTTGTGAGTGAACCCGGCGAGGGCGCCGAGTTCACTATCGAACTGAAGAAAGACAGCGGACTGTTACAGAAGGCCATTTGATGAGTAAACGTATACTGGTAGCCGATGATGAACCGCATGTGCTGCGGGTGCTGGCGCACTCGCTGGAGCGTGAAGGTTATGAGGTGAAAACGGTGGCTAACGGTGCCGACGCGTACGAGCTTGTCGTGCAGGCGGCGCCCGACGTGCTGATCACGGATATCAGTATGCCGAAGATGACCGGCCAGACGCTTTGTGAACGCATTCAGGAACAGATGCCCGATCGGCAGTTTCTGATATTCATACTCACCTCGCGCACCGAGATAGAGCATCGCGAGTGGTCGGCGGCTCTGTCCAACGTCAAGTTTCTGGAAAAACCGGTGAGCACGCGCAAATTGTTGAATCAGTTGGAAGACTATTTTGATTTGCAGGATGCCTCGGTAGCTTGAGCGATTCGCAGCGATTCGATGACCTTACTCAACGGCGATAAATACATTGAGCTGATTTACCGGCTGTTGCCGGAGTGCATGGGTATATGCCTGATTGCGCCGGCGGGCGAATGGTGTGATGCCAGGGTGACAGGCCTGCAGATTAGCGACATGCTGCAGCGCGTGGATGCGCGCTTCGCACGCGATGCCCGGGACAGGCGCAATGGCGTTGAAGCTTTGGATGGCGCTCATACCCTGCACTACGGTTGCGTGCAAGACCAGACCGACACCTTGATCGTCACGGTTGGAATCGCTACCGCTGCGCAGGCGGATGCAGCGAACGTTGACGCGCTGATGACGTTTGTCGGTGGTTTTATCCGTGACGAATACCGACTCAATCGGGATATGCTGAATATCACCGACGAGCTGGCGACGCGCTACGAAGAATTGAATCTCGTTTACGATACCGAAGATGAGTTGAGCAGTTTCAGCGAACAGGATGACGTACTGCAAAAGCTCGTGGAAAATTGCGTCGACTACCTGGATGTGAATCTTGCCGCGTTGCTGGTACCGGGCAAAGGGATTCACAAGTCACACTACAGCAAGGCCCTCGCGCCGCAGCGCATCCCGCTGCTGTTGAAGGAACTCTCCGCGTCAGTGTTCGACGCGCTCCGCACCTCTAGACAAGGCATCGTCGCCAACAACAGCGATGATGCGAACCGCTTAAACGTATCGGTGTTCCCGGGCAAGCTGCTGTGCACGCCGATATTCGTGGTCAACGAAGTAGACGGCATGCTGGCGGTGGTCACAGGTGTGTCGCACAAGGACTTCACCAACAGCGACCGGAATATCCTCGAAGTGCTGGCGCGCAAAGCCAGTAAGGTCATTCAGACCAACTACGACGCGAGAACCGGACTCGTCAAGCGCGTCGGCCTTGAGTACCACCTGGAAAACGCGTTGCAGTCGGCACGTCACACAGATTGCGCGTTCACCGTGCTGCAGGCCGACGTGG
This sequence comes from Gammaproteobacteria bacterium, assembly GCA_029861595.1. Lineage (GTDB taxonomy): Bacteria > Pseudomonadota > Gammaproteobacteria > JAHELT01 > JAHELT01 > JAHELT01. The sequence goes on along the minus strand of JAOTYY010000123.1, from coordinate 4,305 downwards.
ATCGTCTGCAGCTCGTGAATGATCTCGACCACCAGGCCGGCGACGTGCTCATACAACGGGTTGCCAGGTTGATCGAAAAACAAGTGCGCGCAAGCGACACAGTCGCTTCCCTGGGTGGCGGTTGTTTCGGTGTGCTGCTGAGGGACTGTTCGTTAACCGAAGGCGAGCGCGTTGGTGAAAAGATACGGGCAGCGGTGGAAGGATTGGCATTCGAGTGGAACAATCATCCGCTGGACGTGAGCGCATCTGTCGGTATCGCGCAACTCACCTCGCAGACCGAGTCGATCGACGAGGTCATGACCGGTATCGAGATGGCTACCAAAGAAGCCAAGGAAAAAGGCCGCAATCGTGTGCATCTGTTCGATGATCCGGAACTGGTGCAGCGGCGCGATCAAATTACCTGGGTGTCACGTATCCAGGATGCCTTGCGCGAGGACCGCTTCGAGCTGTATGCGCAGCCCATAGCGCCAATTGACGATGCGCGTGAGATTCGTCATTGGGAAATACTGCTGCGCATGCAAGACAATCAGGGGCAGATCGTGCCGCCCGGTTTGTTCCTGCCGTCGGCGGAGCGCTATCAACTGATGCCTGGGATCGATCGCTGGGTATTGCGGCGTACACTGGAGTTGCTGACGGATCACGGCATGAACGAGCTTGAATTTCATGCGATCTGGGCGATTAATCTGTCGGGTTATTCGGTCAGTGACGGTGACTTCCTGCGCCATGTAAAAGAAGAAATACGGCGTACGGGTACCAAGGCATCGAGCCTTTGTTTTGAAGTAACCGAAACGAGTGCCGTGGCCAATCTGGCCGAGGCGCAGCGGTTCATCGGCGCGCTGCAGGAACTCGGTTGCGCTTTTTCGCTGGACGATTTCGGCACCGGATTCAGCTCGCTCAAATACTTGCGCGAGCTGACTGTCGATTATCTGAAAATCGACGGCTCGTTTGTCAGCAACGTTCATCAGGATCCGGTCAACAGCGCCATGGTGAAAGCCATTCACCAAGTCGGCCGGGTGGTGGGCACGAAAACTGTTGCCGAATTTGTCGAGAACGACGAGATCCTCGAACATTTGCGCGGTATCGGCATCGACTACGCGCAGGGTTATGGCATCGGCCGGCCCGGACCGCTATTGGATGTGCTGCAGGTGCTCGGTAAACGACACAGCAAGCGCTACGCGTAGATAGTTTCCATGCACAATTATCGGCAGTGGCGGGTACGGCAACCGTGACAGTAGCGGAGGCAGCGTCCGCGCCGACGATCCTGCATTCCCGGGGCGGAGTAGTCGCGCGTCTTGCGCCTACGGCGTCGCTGCTGGAAGACGATGCCATCGAAGCACTTCGCAGTGCCCTGCACAACTGCTACACGGCGGGCGAGACGCACGTTGTCATCGATCTTGCCAGCGTGCAGTTGCTCAACAGTAAGGTGCTGGAAGTCCTGCGCGATGCCGAAGCCGCATTGCTGCGGGTCAGCGGGCAACTCGGCCTGGCCAATGCCGACGGCACGGTGGGTGATATTCTGCGTGTCGTGCGGCTTGATCATCTGCTTACCTCATCGGAGCGGCGCGCCGGTGCCATGCCGGAAGTGCCGGACAAAAAGGCCAAACTCGGTGACATTCTGCTGGCACACGGCGTCGTCGGTGAAGAGCAGATCGAACAGGCGGTGACCCTGCAGCAGAAGTCCGGGCGCCGGCTGGGGCAGATTTTCATCGATAAGCGCTGGGTAACGGAGGCGGAGATGTTGCGCGCGTTGGGTGTGCAGTTGTCGCTTCCGTTCGTGCAGTTGCGTCCAGGATTGTACGACGCGGACGTCGTGGAGCTGCTGGGCAGTGCCGTCATCCAGCGTCTGAAAATTCTGCCGTTGTTCAAGGTTCACGACACGCTGTACCTGGCTACATCCGAGCCGCAGGCCATGCCCAGTTTCCGCGAGGTCGAGGACAGCACCCAGTGCCGCGTCGCGCCGGTGCTCGCGGCACGCGAAGAAATTGTGTCCGTTGTCGACAGTGCCGCACTGCATCAGAACTATGTGCCGGACCTGCTGGCCGAAGTCGACGAAGACTTCGAGGTTGTCGACCACGACGTTCAGGGCGATCATGAAGCGATCGACCAACTGGCCGCCGGCAGTCCGGTCATCAACCTGGTGAACTCGCTGATTCAACGCGCCGTGCAGGAAGGCGCCAGCGATATCCACATCGAGCCCGGGCGCAACCAGTCGCGCGTACGCTTTCGTATTGACGGCTTGTTGTACGAGGTAATGTCGCCGCGCATCGAATTGCACCCTGCGCTGGTGTCGCGACTGAAGATCATGGCCAACCTGGATATCGCCGAACGCCGTCTGCCGCAGGATGGGCGTGTCCAGGTGCAAACCCAGGGTCGAGCGGTGGATCTGCGTTTCAGTTCCCTGCCCGGTCTGTACGGTGAGAAGGTCGTGCTGCGCGTCCTGGATAAGAATCAGGCGATCCTGGATGTCAACAAGCTGGGGATGAACGATGCCAATCTCGCGACGTATCGTCAATTGCTCGATAACAGCAACGGCCTGATCCTCGTCACCGGCCCCACCGGCAGCGGCAAGACCACGAGTCTTTACGCCGGGCTTAACTACCTTAACAGCATCGAAAAAAACATCGTCACTATCGAGGACCCGGTCGAATACCAGCTCGACATCGTCAATCAGAACGAAGTGCACGCCAATATCGGCCTGACGTTCGCCAAGGTGCTCAAGCATGTGTTACGCCAGGACCCCGATATCGTCATGGTGGGCGAGATCCGCGAGAAGGAAACCGCGGAAATTGCGGTCCAGGCGGCGCTCACCGGTCACCTGGTTTTGTCGACTTTACATACCAACGACAGCGTTGGCGCAGTGACCCGTATGCTGGATATGGGCGTCGAACCGTACCTGTTGTCATCCGCAATGATCGGTGTGATAGCGCAGCGCCTGGTGCGCACGGTTTGTTCGAACTGCCGCACCACCTATCTCGCCTCACCCGAACTGGTGGAGCGTTTCGACTGGCAGGGGGCCGGGCAGGTCACGCTGGTGCGTGGCCGTGGCTGCGGCGAATGTTACGACTCCGGTTACCGCGGGCGGGTGGCAATTCACGAAGTGGTGCCGGTGGAAGCAGAGTTGCAGAAGCTGGTGCTCAGCAATCCAAGTCGCAACGATCTTACAGCCTACCTGCAAAGCAAAGACATCGTCACGCTGCGCAGGGACGGCATCCACCGGGCACGCCAAGCGTTGACTACCATCGAGGAAATCAGCCGCGTCGTGGGGAGTTAGCCAGTGCCGCTCGAATTGACCGCAAAAACCACACGGCCCACTGGCGATTCAAAACGACTGGAGCGCCTGAAAAGCATCCTGCCGCAGGAAGGCGGATTGCGCGATCGCGATCGCATGTTATTCACCGAACGTCTCGCGTTGCTGCTGGAGACCGGTGTGAATCTTAATCAGGCGTTGGCGGCGCTTAAGAAGCAAAGCGACAAAGCCGCCATGGAGAAGATCATCGATGGACTGCTGGACGAGATCGGTTCCGGCCGCACGTTCGCCGCAGCGCTTGCTACGCACCCGGAATTCTTCTCCACCACGTACGTCAATCTGGTGGCCGCGGGCGAGCAAGGTGGGTTTTTGGACCGCGTCCTGCAGGAACTGCTGGACATGGACGAAAAGCGCGAGCGGTTACGCAGCACGCTGATGTCTGCGCTGTCCTACCCGGCGTTTCTCGCGGCTTTTTCGGGTGCCGTCGTCGTATTCGTGCTGGTCGTGGTATTCCCGAAATTCGCGGAACTGTTCGCTTCCATTGCCGATCAGTTACCGGCGACCACGCTGGCGTTGATGTGGACCAGCGATCAGCTGCGTCAGCACTGGATTTTCGTTTTGCTAGGCAGCGGGGGGTTGATTCTGGCCTGGCGTTACTGGTCGGCGACCCCGGCCGGGCGAGAGCGTCTCGATTCGCTGAAGCTCAGCTTCCCGGTGCTGAAAGAAGTGTTTATCTGGTTGTACCTGGTCCAGTCGCTGCGTGTGCTGGGCCTGTCGCTGGGTAACGGGGTGAGCATCGTCGATGCGCTTGCAGCCTGCCGAGACGTGGTGAGCAACAGCGTATACCGGCGTTTCATCCTCGGCGTAGAGCGCAGAATTCAGGAAGGTGCCACAGTCGCCAGTGGCTTTTCACAATCCGAGTTCATACCCTTGATGGTGCAGCAGATGATCAGCACCGGCGAGCAGACCGGCAGCCTGCCGAAGGTAATGACACGGGTGGCGGACTATTACGAACGCGAACTCTCGAAGCGCGCCAACACGCTGGCCAAGGCCGCGGA
>JAOTYY010000122.1 GCA_029861595.1 Gammaproteobacteria bacterium | reverse complement strand
CTTCACCGAGAGCGTGGTCTACGGAATTGGCAGTGGCGTCGGCTGGGCATTGGCTATCACCGCACTCGCCGGCGTGAGAGAGAAGCTCAAGTACAGCGACGTGCCCGACGGGTTGCAGGGGTTGGGCATCACTTTCATCACCGTCGGACTCATGTCGCTGGGCTTCATGGCGTTTTCCGGTATTCAGTTGTAGCAAGTGCCCTGTCCCATGAATAACCTGCCATTCTGCGAGCCGCCAACAGATATTTGCTCCTGCAATATCGGCATACTGTACATCCGTGTACATAGGGGTCAGGTGCTAGGCACCGTGTGCAGAGGAAAGCCTGAGCTATTGCTCAAGCGCGTAACAACGCAGATGGTCCCTTGGCGGCTTGCCCAAACATTGATGAATAGACGATGGGAGCGTGTGTCGCGTCCCACGACTGCGTTGCGACGGTTTGAAATATGAGGAACTATTCCTGCACCGCCGACGCCTTGCCCTGGAACGCGACACGCGCTCAGAATAGTAGGTTATTTATGGGACAGGACACTTAGCGGCGATGCTGGAAATCATTCTGGGAGTAGGCCTGTTTACCGCCATAGTGCTGAGCCTGGTGTTTGTCATCCTGGCTGCCAAGTCCAGACTGGTCGCCAGTGGCGACGTAAGGATCGAGGTCAACGACGAGCGTGAAGTTCTCGCGCCGGTGGGCGCCAAGCTGCTTACCGCGTTGGCCGATGCGCAGTTGTTCGTTTCCTCGGCCTGCGGTGGTGGCGGTACCTGCGGACAATGTCGTGTGCAGGTGCTCGAGGGTGGCGGGGCGATTCTACCCACCGAAGAAACATTCATCACCCGGCGTGAAGCGGCTCAGGGAGACCGCTTGTCCTGCCAGGTGGCCGTCAAGCACGACATGCGCATTCACGTGCCGGAAGAAGTATTCGGGGTACGTCAATGGCAGTGCACGGTGCGTTCCAACGACAACGTGGCAACGTTCATCAAGGAACTGGTGCTGGAACTGCCCGAGGGCGAGCAGGTCGACTTTCGCGCCGGCGGCTACGTTCAGACCGAATGCCCACCGCATACTGTGGAGTACTCGAAATTCGATGTAGACGAGCGTTTTCGCGACGATTGGGACCGGTATGATCTGTGGAGTCTGGTCTCGAAAGTAAAAGAACCGGTGTCGCGCGCCTATTCGATGGCCAACTACCCGGACGAGCGCGGCATCATTTTGCTGAACATCCGCATCGCATCGCCGCCGCCCGGTATGCATGATGTGCCGCCGGGCAAGATGTCGTCGTATCTCTTCAGTCTGCGACCGGGCGACAAATTGACGATCTCCGGCCCGTTCGGTGAGTTCTTTGCCAAACAGACGGACGCGGAGATGGTGTTCGTCGGTGGCGGTGCGGGGATGGCACCCATGCGCTCGCACATATTCGATCAGCTGAGACGCTTGCACAGCAAGCGTAAGATGAGCTTCTGGTACGGTGCGCGCAGCCGGCGCGAAATGTTCTACGTCGACGACTTCGACATGCTGGCGCGGGAGCACGAAAACTTCGAATGGCATGTGGCGCTGTCCGACCCGCAGCCCCAGGACGAGTGGCGAGGTTATACGGGGTTTATTCACGATGTCCTCTATGACAACTACCTCAGGGACCACCCGGCGCCGGAGGACTGCGAGTTCTACATGTGCGGTCCACCGATGATGAACGCCGCGGTGATAAGGATGCTCGAAGATCTGGGCGTGGAACATGACAATATCTTGCTCGACGATTTCGGCGGTTAGCCTGGCGCTGATCCTCGCCGCATGTGCGCCGCCGCGCGACGCACAACTGGTGCAGTTGCAGGGCCCGACCATGGGCACGCAGTACACCGTGAAACTGATTGTCGACGGCGAATTCGACAGCCGCACCGCGGATGCCGCGATAGTAGATCTGCTGGAACGGATCGAAAACGCGATGTCTACCTATCGCCCGGATTCGGAAGTTTCGCGGTTCAATCGTTTCGCCAGTGCCGAGTGGTTTGCAGTGTCGCCGCAAGTAGTGGACGTAGTGGCGGCTGCTCTCGAGATATCCAGACTCACGGACGGCGCGTTCGACGTGACGGTCGCGCCGCTCATCGAGCTGTGGGGTTTCGCGGGCAGCACCGGCGCCAACGGATTGCCCGACGCGGAGCGGATTGCCGAAACGCAACGCCGGATCGGATACCAGAAGTTGTCCGTTCGCACCGACCCCAGCGCGGTGCGCAAGACGGTGCCGGATGTATCGTTGAACCTGTCGGCTATCGCCAAGGGTTATGCTGTGGACCGGGTCGTCGAGTATCTGGAGCGCCGCGGGATCGACGACTACCTGGTCGAAATCGGTGGCGAAATTAAAACCCAGGGCACCAATCAGAACGGCGCGCTTTGGCGTATCGGCATAGAGAAACCGGTCGTGGCCGCGCGCGCCGTGCAGCGCATTATCACACCTGTCGATCGCGGCGTCGCGACTTCGGGCGATTACCGGAATTTTTTCACGGTGGACGGCAAGCGTTATTCGCATACTCTAAACCCGGGCACCGGGCGTCCGGTGACGCATACCCTGGCTTCCGTGACGGTGCTGGACGAAACCGCGATGCGCGCCGACGCGCTCGCTACGGCTTTGCTGGTGCTGGGGCCGCAGGCCGGGTTCTCGCTTGCCGACAAGCTGCAACTGCCCGCATACTTTGTGATTCGTGAAAAACAAGGTTTCAGCGAACGCTATACGGATGCGTTTACGAAATACCTGGTGGATCAATCGTGAGCACATTCGTGGCCAGTTTCATTGTGATGATTCTGTGTGTCGTCGGATTGGCAGCCGGTGTGCTGCTCGGACGTGCGCCACTCAGGGGGAGTTGCGGGGGGATGAATAACTGCGCGTGCGCGAGCCCTTGCGCCCGGCGACGGGCGGTTCGCGAGCGACTCGAGTCAGGAGATTAAGCATGTTGCACTCGGTTGCCGTAAAAAACTACATGTCGGCCAGTCTGGTGACGTTTACGCCTGATATGAACGTGCTGAGTGCCATCCATACGATGATAGAGCATCGTATTTCCGGCGCGCCGGTAGTTGACGAGCGCGGCAATCTCGTCGGTCTACTGAGCGAACAGGATTGTCTGAAAGTTGCTCTGAACGCCGGCTATCACGGTGAGTACGGTGGCCTGGTCAGCGAATACATGACGCGTGAGGTTCGCACTGTCGATGCCGACACCAGCATTCTCGAAGTGGCCAAGTTGTTCTTGGAGGAAAAACTGCGCCGCTATCCGGTGATGGAAGGCAACCGCATGGTCGGACAGGTCAGCCGCCGCGACGTGCTCAAGGCGTTAGAGTTTCTTTGGTAGCATGGGGGCGCGCGCGCCGCCTGCGAGGCGCGCCTTTGTGGTCGGGGCGCGGCGTTTTTCGGGGTTTGCGTGGCGGCCTGGCCAGTTCCGGCAGCATAGATTCGCTGATCTGGGCGTGCGGGAGCTTGTGACCCACGTAGTCTTCGATCTCCGGCAGCGAAAACGCATATTCCTCGCACGCGAAACTGATGGCCTCGCCGCTTTGCCCGGCACGCGCCGTGCGTCCAATGCGGTGCACGTAATCTTCGGCCTGCTGCGGCAGATCGTAGTTGAAAACATGCGTGACATCGGCGATATGCAGTCCGCGTGCCGCGACGTCCGTGGCGATCAGTACTTTCAGCTCACCATTGCGAAACTGTTCCAGAAGCCGCTGGCGCTTGCGTTGCGGTACGTCGCCCGACAGCAGCCCGGCATCTACCTGGTTGGCGAGGAGCGTCGACTCCAGGCGGCTGGCGACGTGCTTGGTATTGACGAATACCATGCTGCGAGCCGGTTGCAGCTCACGGATCAGGCCCACCAGCAGCGAGGCTTTCTCGAATTGGGCAGGGTGGTAGACGCTTTGGTGCACCTGATCGGCTGTTTTCTTCTCCGGTGCCGCATTGATGCTGCGCGGATTGTTCATGTGTTCGTACGCGAGTTCGTTGACGCGTAGCGTGAGCGTGGCTGAGAACAGCATGCTCAACCGTCGTTCGGGCGGCGGCATGCGCCGCACCAGATAGCGCACATCGGAGATGAAACCGAGATCGAACATGCGGTCGGCCTCGTCAAGCACCGCCACCTCGACCATACGCAGGTCGTATATGCGCTGTTTGAAGTAGTCAATCAGGCGCCCGGGTGTGCCGATGAGGATGTCTACGCCATCGGCGATGGTGCGGCGCTGTTTTTCGTAATCGGTCCCTCCGTAGGCCAGTGCCATGCGAAATTCCGTGAACTGGCCCAGCAGTTCGGCATCCTTGTGGATCTGGATGGCCAGTTCACGGGTCGGCGCCAGGATGAATGCGCGGGGTTGGCGGTCCTCGCGCGTGGGCGGTGGCGGAGTGCGCAGCAGGCGATCGAAGAGCGCGAGCAGAAAGGCTGCGGTTTTACCGGTGCCGGTTTGCGCTTGTGCGGCGACGTCGATGCCCTCGAGCATCAAAGGCAGCGCCTGGGCCTGCACCGCGGTGCAGAATTCGAAGCCGGCTTCGACCAATCCTTGTTGCAGCAAACCGTGCAGCGGCAGAGCGCTGAAGCTCAAATCTGTGAGGTGTGAGTTGTGTTCCATGAGTGTAAGAATACATAAGAAACCCACCGCTCATTCAATTTTCTCATCCACGGTGCACCGGAAGTACGCAGCGTCCCGGCGTTTCCGGCGTGGCGCCGGTGACGCGATATCAGCGTTTCCGGCGTTGCTCACGAGCCAGTCCAGCAGCTGCTCGCATTTCTGACGGACCCCGGGGATGCTTCGGCCGCTCGACGAATACCATTAATAATCAAGGGATTACATCCTGCGGTTCGCAAACAATATGCTGCTGGTGCGCGAAACGGCTGAAATCACGGTGATTCCCTGTTTTTGCTGGGGGAAGTTGTTCCAACGCCTCCGGGTGGCGTGGTAACCTGCGCTCCCCTCCGTACACCGTGTTGCGCATCGTGGCGAGGGGACCGAGTCAATCAGCGGAGAAAAGTGTGAACAATATCGTGCATGTGGCGGATGGCAGCTTCGACGACGAAGTACTGAAATCCGACGTTCCCGTGTTGGTGGATTACTGGGCCGACTGGTGCGGTCCGTGCAAAATGATCGCGCCGATCCTGGAAGAAATCGCTGACGATTACACCGGCAAATTGAAGATTGCCAAACTCAATATCGACGAGAACCCGAATACCCCGCCCAAATACGGCATTCGTGGAATTCCCACCCTGATGCTGTTCAAAGATGGCAACGTCGAGGCGACCAAGGTGGGCGCGTTGTCCAAGTCGCAACTGACCGCGTTCCTGGACAGCAATATCTGAACAGCTCACTCGCGTAGCGCACCGGACCGGACACCCCGAAGTCGCCTGGGTGTCGCCGATTCACCGGAATCGGCGACATGCGCTGAGATGCGCGTCACACAATCGCGCGTGGTGGCCGAATATCTAAAGATCCGGCGGTAGACGCCGATACGGGTAACGTGTTAACTTATTTGGGTCGTTGCTCCGGCAACAGCGCCTCTAACTACCGAACAATCCCCACTTAAAACCATTTGGTCTAGGCCTTTGGTCATCCAGCCCGTGGATACCCGGGACTAAACCATACTGAATCTGACCAGTAATCTTATGAACCTCAGCGAACTCAAGCGACAACCAGCATCGGAACTCATCGAAACCGCTCAAGACATGGGCATCGACAATATTGCCCGGTCGCGGAAGCAGGATATTATCTTCTCGATCCTCAAGGCGCGCGCCAAAAAAGGCGAAGACATTTTCGGCGGCGGTGTGCTGGAAATACTGCAGGACGGTTTCGGATTTCTGCGCTCGGCGGACAGTTCCTACCTGGCCGGGCCTGACGATATTTACGTATCACCCAGCCAGATCCGGCGTTTCAACCTGCGCACCGGGGATTCGATCACCGGCAAGATTCGCCCGCCCAAGGAAGGCGAGCGCTATTTTGCGCTACTGAAAGTTGATGAGATCAATTTTGGTCCACCCGAGCAGGCGCGCAACAAGGTGCTGTTCGAGAACCTTACGCCGCTGCACGCGACGGATCGATTTACACTGGAGCGCGGCAACGGCAGCACCGAAGACATTACCGCCAGGGTCATCGACATCGTGGCACCTATCGGCAAGGGGCAACGCGGACTCATCGTCTCACCGCCCAAGGCCGGTAAAACGATGATTTTGCAGAACATTGCCCAGAGTCTGGCGGCCAATCACCAAGATAGCTACCTGATCGTACTGCTTATCGACGAGCGACCGGAAGAAGTGACCGAGATGGAGCGCATGGTGCAGGGCGAGGTGGTCTCCAGTACGTTCGACGAACCCGCCAGTCGCCACGTGCAGGTGGCTGAGATGGTGATAGAGAAGGCCAAACGCCTGGTGGAGCACAAACAGGACGTGGTGATCCTGCTCGATTCCATTACCCGCCTGGCGCGTGCTTACAACACGGTAGTGCCTTCTTCAGGAAAGGTCCTGACCGGTGGCGTGGATGCGAATGCGCTGCAACGTCCGAAACGGTTTTTCGGCGCCGCGCGAAACATCGAGGAGGGTGGCAGTCTGACGATAATCGCCACCGCGTTGGTGGATACCGGCTCCAAGATGGACGAGGTTATCTACGAAGAGTTCAAGGGCACCGGCAACATGGAACTGCACCTGGATCGGCGTATTTCCGAGAAGCGCGTATACCCATCGATCAACGTTGCGCGCTCGGGAACGCGGCGCGAAGAACTATTGCTGGGGCAGGAGGAGTTGCAGAAAGTCTGGATACTGCGCAAGTTCCTGCACAGCATGGAAGACATCGAGGCGATGGAATTTCTGCTCGGTCGCCTGCAGCAGACTAAAACCAACGGCGAATTTTTCGATGCAATGAAGGGGAAATAATCCCCTTTTTCCTTACTGGCTATCCAGTGCGCGATAGCCGATGTCGCGCCGGTAGTAACAGTTATCCCAGTGAATGTTAGCCACTGCGCCGTAGGCGCGTTCGCGCGCTGCCGCCACGTCGTCACCAAGTGCCGTGACACAAAGCACGCGCCCGCCCGCGGTTACAACCCCGCGATTGTTCGCAGCGGTACCCGCATGGAATACTTTCAGATCCTCGGCATCGTCTCCCAGGCCCGCGATTAACGCGCCTTTTTCGTAGTCGTCAGGGTAGCCGCCGGCCGCCATGACGACACCGAGTGCGGCGCGCGGATCCCATTCGGCCTGCAAGTCGCCAAGCGAACCGTCCAGGGCCGCAAGACACAGCTCGATCAGATCGCTGCGCAGGCGCAGCAGAATCGGCTGCGCCTCAGGATCGCCCAGGCGCACGTTGAACTCCAGTACGCGGGCAGCGCCATCGGCGTCGATCATCAGGCCGGCGTACAGAAATCCGCGAAAGTAGTTTCCTTCTTTGGCCAGGCCACGCACGGTGGGTTCGATAACCTCAGTCATGATGCGTCGATGCAGGGACGGGCTGATTACCGGTGCCGGCGAGTAAGCGCCCATGCCGCCGGTGTTAGGGCCGCGATCGCCATCGTCGCGTGCCTTGTGATCCTGCGAACTCGCCAGCGCCAGCACGTCCTCGCCGTCGACCAAGCAGATAAAGCTTGCTTCCTCGCCGCTCAGAAACTCTTCGACTACGACGCGCTGCCCGGCAGTTCCAAAGCGCTGGCGATCGAGAATCTGGTGAACCGTGTCCTCCGCCTCCTGTAACGAAGCGGCAAGCACCACACCCTTGCCGGCGGCCAGGCCATCGGCCTTAATAACGATAGGTGCGCCCTGACGTTCGATGTAGGCGATCGCGCTGCGGCTGTTGTCGAAGGTTTCGTAGGCAGCGGTCGGGATTGCGTGGCGCGCTAGAAAATCCTTGGTGAACGATTTCGACCCCTCGAGCTGCGCCGCGCCCTGCGTCGGACCGAATACCGGCAGACCGGCGGCCGTGAAACGATCGGCGATGCCGGCGACCAGCGGTACTTCGGGTCCCACGATAGTGAGTCCGATTGCATTTTCGCTGGCGAAGCGTTGCAGCCCCTGCAGATCGTCGGCTGCTATGGGGACATTGCGTACCCCGGCTTCGGCGCCGCTGCCCGCGTTGCCCGGGGCGACGAACACCTCTGTGACGTGTTCGCTTTGCGCGCATTTCCAGGCCAGCGCGTGTTCTCTCCCGCCCCCGCCTACGATCAGGACCCGCATGGCATGCGCCGGCTCAGTGACGAAAGTGGCGCATGGCGGTGAAGACCATCGCCATGCCGTGCTCATCGGCCGCGGCGATCGTCTCTGCATCGCGCATCGAGCCGCCGGGTTGGATGACCGCTGCTATGCCGGCTTCATGCGCTGCGTCGATACCGTCCCGGAACGGAAAGAAAGCGTCCGAAGCCATTACCGAACCGGCGACCTGAAGGTTTTCGTCGCCGGCCTTGATCCCGGCTATCCTGGCCGAGTAGACCCGGCTCATCTGCCCTGCGCCGACACCGATAGTGCAGCGATCTCTGGCGTACACGATGGCATTGGATTTCACGTATTTGGCAACGCGCCATGCGAATAACAGGTCGGTGAGTTGCCGCGTGTCGGGCGCCAGTTTCGTCACCACGCGCAGCTCGTCATCGGTCACCATGCCGTAATCGCGGTCCTGTACCAGCAACCCGCCGCTGACGCGCTTGTAGTCAAGCCCGCCGGTGACGTCGGAAAATTCGCCGCACAGCAACACCCGCACGTTTTCTTTGCTGTGCAGCGCTTCGTGGGCGGCCTCGCTGACCACGGGCGCGACGATGACTTCGACAAACTGGCGCGCAACGATCTCCGCGGCGGTGTGCTCGTCGAGTTCGCGATTGAAGGCGATGATGCCGCCGAAAGCAGAGGTCGGATCGGTACGATACGCGCCTTCGTAGGCGCTGAAAATGTCCTCCGCAACCGCCACCCCGCAGGGATTGGCATGTTTCACGATGACGCATGCTGGCTCGCCGAACTGTTTGACACATTCCAGTGCCGCATCGGTATCCGCTACGTTGTTGTAGGAGAGCGCTTTGCCCTGAGTCTGCCGGGCGCTGGCTACCGTGCCCGGCGCGGCATCGGTTTCGCGGTAGAATGCTGCACTCTGGTGGGGATTTTCACCGTAACGCATGACCTCGGCCCGCACGAACTGCAGATTCAGCGTGCGCGGGTAGGGCGCACGTTCACCGTCGATGCCAATCCGTCCGAGATGATTGGCAATCGCGCCGTCATATCCGGCAGTGTGCTCGAATGCCTTTACCGCCAGCCCAAATCGCGTTGCGCCGCTCAGCTGACCGTCGTTGGCGTCCAATTCCTCGGCGCAACTCGCATAGTCAGCCGGATCCACGATCACCGCGACATCGTTGTGATTTTTCGCCGCTGCGCGCAACATTGCGGGGCCGCCGATATCGATGTTTTCGATAGCGTCTTCGAACGTGCAGTCCGGATATGCGACGGTTTTGCTGAACGGGTAGAGGTTGACTACCAGTATATCGATGGGCGCGATGTCTTGTGCCCGCATGACATCGTCATCGATACCGCGGCGTCCCAGCAATCCCCCATGGATCCGCGGGTGCAGCGTTTTCACACGGCCTTGCATGATTTCCGGAAAGCCCGTGTGCTCAGACACTTCCTTCACCGGGACACCCTGTTCACGCAGCAATTTTGCGGTACCGCCGGTGGACAGTATCTCTATGTCGTGGCCGATTAACCGTGCCGCGAATTCGCAGATACCGTTTTTCTCCGACACACTGAGCAGTGCGCGGCGCGGCCGTATCGCATGTTTGGGGATCATAGTGGCGGCGCTGATCTAGTCGGACTTGATACCGTAGGCTTTGAGTTTTTTGCGCAAGGTGCCGCGATTCATGCTCAGCATTTCGGCGGCGCGGCTTTGATTGCCCTGCACGTGCTTCATAACCACTTTGAACAGTGTCTGCTCGGCTTCTCCGACCACCATTTTGTGCAGATCGCAGGGCTTGTGGCCGTCCAGAGTCTCAAGATAACTGAGCAGCGCGCTCTCGATCGAACTGCTCAGGGGCGGCGGCCGGCGTACGGCCTTGCGTTTCTGCGTCATGCCGCGAGCGGTCCGTAACGGGAAGACGAGAGGAGAAATTCGCCTACCATGCGCAATTGCTCGTCGGGCCGTTCGGCCCGGTAGACGCCCGCGCGAAATGCTGCCGCGCCGCGCTGTTCCTTGCAGTACCAGGCGATGTGTTTTCGCGCGATTCGCACGCCCCGATAACTGCCATAGAAGCGGTACAGTTGCTGCAGATGCTCACTGAGCGTCGCGTATACAGCCGCCGGGTCGGGCGCCGCCAGTTTCTCGCCGCATGCGAGAAAGTGCGCCACCTGCTGGAATATCCACGGGTTGCCCTGTGCGGCGCGGCCGATCATCAGACCGTCCGCCTGGGTTTGTTCGAGTACCGCGTGCGCCTGTTCAGGTGTGCGGATATCGCCATTGGCGATAACCGGAATGCTCACCGTCTGCTTTATCTCTGCGATAGTCGCATACTCGGCGGCACCGCGAAACGCGTCGGCGCGCGTTCGACCGTGCACCGCCAGTGCCGCGACACCACACTGTTCGGCAATTCGCGCGATCCGCACGCCGTTGCGCGTGTCGCTGTCCCAGCCGGTACGCATTTTCAACGTCACGGGCACCCGCACCGCGGCGACCACCGCGCTTAGTATGCGTGCCACCAGGTCTTCATCGCGCAGCAATGCCGAGCCGGCGAGCTTGTTGCAAACTTTTTTCGCCGGACATCCCATGTTGATGTCGATTATTTCAGCGCCCCGTTCGACATTGAAAAGTGCCGCTTCACGCAACATTTGGGGGTCGGCGCCTGCGATCTGCACAACTCGCGGCGTCGGCTCGCCGCGGTGGTCTATACGCTGCAGCGTTTTCCTGCTTCCCCAGAGCAGCGCATTCGCCGCTACCATCTCTGAGGCGGCCAGGCCCGCACCAAGCCGCCTGCACAATGTGCGAAACGGTCGATCGGTGACGCCCGCCATTGGCGCAAGCGCCAAAACGTTCGCTATGGTGTAGGGTCCAATTCGCACCTGGTTCGAAACTGTTTTGTTGTTATCTAGCGGCAGTCAAAATCATACCGCGATTGGGCGAAGTGCAAAAGCGACGAGTGTAGTATTTAACGAAAGTCGAGTTCGAAAGTCATCGCATCGCTGCCGGGATCTGCAACCTGCAGCGCAATGCTCACCGGCGCGCCCGGGGTCATGCCCGCTTCCACGTCGGCGAGCGGCAGATAGTCACGGGGATCGAAATTTCGTTGTGCAAGCGTCGTGCCGCGTACGTTGGCCATACTGACCGCCAGCACCGGGTACTGTTGTGTGAACGACGCATTGTTGACGATCGTTGCGCTGATAATCAATGCGCCGGGGACGTTGGGGTGCGAATAGACGTTGCGATTAATCAATGCCAGTTTCTGCAGATCGCGGCGTGGCGAGATCGTACAACCCGTTGACTCACAGAAAGCGACCAGCGGACCACGCATGCCCGGTACCAGCGCCAGAGAATCTCGGAACAGGTAGACCAGCTGGATCAGCAGGAGCACCGCTAGAATGACGCCCAGGCTGACCCAGAGCGCTTTACCAGGTCCCGCCGAGGGCCGGCGGGTTGCGGAATCCACCTCGGGTAGAAAGAAACGCGTGCGCGGCCGGGTATCCGCGTGTGTGTCGAACGTCAGATCGAGATTTTCCTGAGGATTTTCCGGCGCCAGGTAGGGTTCGCGCAACAGTGCTGCGCCGGCATTGAAAACATTACCGCATTCACCGCAGCGCACCAGGCCTTCGGCAGCCTCCAGTTGCTCGCGGGTGACGCGGAAGACAGTACGGCACTCGGAACACTGTGTCTGCGCAGGTCCACCCAGACCACCGTCGAGGTCATCGAAGTACCGCGGGGTTTTGGCCATGCAGCGGGTCGGGTTCTGCTCTGTGAAGCCGCAAGTATGAACGTGCGAACCGCGCCAGACCAGTCGCGATCCTGATTTCTAATGCAAGCTGGCCCCGCATGGCAGTATGCCCGGAGTAATCCCTCTTGCATGCACTGCCCGGGAGGCCGCGGAATAACGAGTTTTTCAACAATCTGCTAGTGTCCTGTCCAACTGATTCGGCTATTCCTCCTCGGCGTGCCTGGTGGCTGAACGCTTGTGTACACGGACGTACAGTATGCGGATATTGCAGGAACAACTATCCGTGTGGTCACGCTGAAATGACACGAATCAGTCGGACGAGACACTAGTTGTGCACACCGTGCGAGTTGCGCGTTCCCTGGAGCAGGATCCAGTCATCGCGCTGCAATGACTCGTCGAAGGTGTACCAGGTGCTGTATGCGCTGCGCACTCGCTGCTGTTGTGGGCAAAGGATCCCGGTGAGGGCGAGTTTGCCGCCCTGTCGATGGCTTGTCGCGAGACGCGGTGCAAGTTGGATCAGGGGTTCAGCGAGAATATTCGCCACCACGGTATCGACCTGCTGGTTGTTCCATTGAGTATCCGCTTGGACACGCAGCCGTGCGCTCACTCCGTTACGCGAGGCGTTGTCCCGGGTTGCCTGCAGCGCCTGCGGATCATTGTCCACTGCAAGCGCTGATTCCGCCCCCAGCACCAGCGCTGCGATCGCCAGCACACCGCAGCCACACCCGTAATCGAGCACTGTTCGCTGTCGCAGTGGTTGCGCATCCAACCATTCCAGGCACAGTGCCGTGGTTGGATGGGTGCCGCTTCCGAACGCGAGCCCCGGGTCGAGGTGTACGACAGCGTTGGTATGTGCTGGCGGCGGTTGATGATGGGAAGG
>JAOTYY010000334.1 GCA_029861595.1 Gammaproteobacteria bacterium | reverse complement strand
CAATGCTAATGATTCCCATTTTATGGTAACACGATTTTTCATAACACCTCCCATGTCGCACTGAGTATAGACGACTTGCATTGGCTGTCGATTTGTACTGACGGTCAGCGCTGCGTCGGCCTGGGCGTGATGTCAATGCCGGCATGTTGACACGTTTTCAGTTACTTGCGCGCCTATCGCTTCCTGAGTTTCGAGCTGGGCGGCGATGTGCTGGAGGCCACCCTGCTCGGCGCGGTGAAACTGTTCGATGACCGCAGCTCTGCCGCCGGCCTTGTTCCCTTTCATTTTGATCTAGATTACTGCACCACGTAGGGAGACGAGCGGACCCTGAATAGTCTTGCGTAGATGTTGGAGACGCTATTCGACGGTTGCGGAAGAATCGCCAGAGATCGCTGAAACCGGAGCGGTCAGCCCAGCAGTCAAATCGATGTGGAAGCACCCCGTATCTTCTAAAGGGCGCAGATGCCATTCGGATGTTGTGGGTCCGCCAGACGTGGTCGCGGGTCGCCAGCCTATGGCTCTCAATCCAAGAGAAATTCGAACGGTTATTTGCAAAACACGTTGTGACGGTTTAATAGATGCAGTATCTATAGCATGTTAAAGGCGATCGATGATGATATGTCCAAAATGCAAATCGACAATGGAACTTCTTACTTATGAAGGTGTGGAGGTCGACCGCTGCATCGGCTGCAAAGGATTGTGGATAGATGGCGGTGAAATGGAAGCGCTGAGAATCAGGAAAGCGGCAACACACATTGATATAGGCGAGCCCAGCAGCGCGACTGAGGTGAGGGAACGCGACAAATTTGCATGCCCCAGATGCAGTGGAGGTATGGTACGAATGGTGGATTTGAACCAGTCGCATATCTGGTACGAAAAATGTAGCTCTTGCGGTGGGTTGTTCTACGATGCAGGAGAATTCCGTGATCTCTCTGAGAACACAATCTGGGATTTCTTCAAAGACCTATTCACACCTGAGCGCAAATAGTCTAGCTGGTACAGCTGTTTTGATGAATTGTCCGATAGCGCTGACTGCGTCCGACGGGCGCAGTCAGCGGATGTCTATCTCTGTCCTTGTTATTGGTTATGCGGCCCTCGACCCTCATGCACCGAAGTACTCTCCTTCGCCGACAGGCTCGTTACACCAGATGCGGTTCATATGGGGTGTGGAGTCGTCCACGTGCCCAAAAACAGGATCTTCGTTCCTGAGAATATCGAGGTACCACCTGTACTGATCAGCGGGGACGAAGATCTCTCCGCGTACGTGAGTGCTATCTATCGATGTGCGGTTCGGCCAGTCGTCACTGTCCGTGTTTGCCACCTCGCGATCTTTATTAAGACAGAATATCGCCAGACTTTCTCCATTCTCCCCGACGCAATGAATGAGCGCCTGGGTCGGCACCGCGGCAGGCTGGCCAACTGCGGCCGTTACCAGGAGCTTACTACCAAGAAATACCCAGTAATTCTGAATTCGAAAAGTGCGTGTCGCCATGTTCATATTCCGTTTCGGTTAGTGTCACATAAGGTCTAGATGTTATAAGAGCCACTGCTGCAACAATGGGCTTAGAGACCTACTTGTCGCCGACGCCGCTCGGTGTCTCCTCCATGATCCTCGACTCCCGCGTGTTACCCTGCACACAGCTGCTTGCGCTTATGACAGGGAGGACGTGAAGATTATTAGAATCGGTCAGATCGTGTCGTTGATCTATATCAGCGGTCCCTGCTGTTTCCTCCCGGTTTTCGCGACAAAGCCGTTGGCAGTTTTCAGTGCAGATCAAAAAAACTTACGCTGTTGGTAACTAATTTGATATTCGCCAACATCGATTTCAATTGTCTCCCAATCCTGTTTCCTACTCGCGGATGACCTCGACCACTGCCCGTGTTCTGGCTGCCCGCATACCCTTTTTCTATGGCTGGGTAATTCTTGCGTGTGCGATGTGCGCTTCGTTCGCCCGGCAAGCGGCAGCGGTCGCCACGCTTTCGATTTTCATCGTGCCCATGACCACCGAATTCGACTGGTCACGCTCGGAGATTTCCGGTGCGGTATCGCTAGGTGGCTTGCTTGCGGCGTTGATCTCGCCAGCGGTTGGAACACTGATTGATCGCAGCGGCGCGCGTGCAGTTCTGACGATCAGCATCCTGCTCATCGCGCTCACCGTAGGGTCGCTGGCGATGACGGAAACGCTCGTATGGTTTTACGTGGCATTCACTTTCGGCAGGATGCTCTTCGCCAGCCCCTTTGATCTCGGGACTTCGGGTGCAGTCGCAAACTGGTTCGTGCGCCGGCGTGCGCTCGCGATGTCGTGGCTGATTGTCGCCACCGGTTTGAGCCTCGCCGTGATGCCACTACTCGCGCAGCTCACGATCGACGCGCATGGGTGGCGAGCCGGTTGGGTCGCTATTGCGCTGGCAGTCCTGGTGGTCGGGGCATTGCCGAACTCGGTGCTTATGGTGCGCCGTCCAGAAGACGTTGGGCTGCGCACCGATGGGGACGCTGCCCCGTTGGCAACTTCAGCCGGCGGCCTGTCGGGATCCACGCGTGCGGACGAGGGTTTGTTCACGCGGGCCATGGCGTTGCGCACGCCCGCGTTCTGGTTGCTGATGCTCTACACCGCGCTGATTTTTCCGGTGCAGGCCGGGATCAGCCTGCATCAGGCGCCGCACCTCATCCAGCGTGGTATCGATCCCACGACCGCTGCATTGATTGTAGGCGCCTTCGCGGCAGCGGCAGCGGCGAGCAGCCTCGTTTTCGGCTGGCTGGGTGGCCGCTGGCCGGTGCGCTTCGGACTTTCGCTAGCCGCCGGCGTTACCGCCATCGCGGCGATGTTCATGCTCGGGGTGACGAGCGTGACTGGAGGCTTTTGCGCGGCGTTGCTGTTCGGTAGCGGTATCGGCGGTGTACTCACCCTCGTGCCGGTCGCCTTCGCGGAATATTTCGGGCGACTGAGCTACGGAACGGTGCGCGGGATTGCCCTGCCGGTGCAGGTTGTCGGGCAGGCAGCCGGTCCGATTCTCGCGGGTGTCCTCTACGACCTCGGTGGCAGCTATGCAAACTCGCTTTCCACATTCGCGGTGCTCGCTGCCGGAGCAACAGTGCTTGCGTTGTTCGCGCGTCCACCGCGGTAGTGACCCGCAGTGGACGTTCCCTGCTCGAACTACACAGCTGGAGAGAGAGCGTTCTGCGTCCTCAGTTCACGTATCATCTTCTCCGTGCAGGGCGACGGCTGCTCTGGCGATGGCCCGGAGAAGCGAAACTCGTGAACTGAATCGTGAGCTGCCCTCTGGCTGATCTCCCTCAAGAAGACCCAACCCGACGGGCGTTTTACTAGTACCCGCTACAAGGGAGTATCGATCGTGTTAGTCACAGCAAGCAGCCATGGCGAATGGCGTCCACCAGATGACCTGCCCGAGCCCGAGGTCCCGCCCGAGATCCCGCC
>JAOTYY010000121.1 GCA_029861595.1 Gammaproteobacteria bacterium | reverse complement strand
CAGACGGGTCACCGACGCTTGCCGAAGTCGATCTCTTCGAGTTGCCCGACGACGCGCAGTTCGATGCCGCCAAATCCTGGACACTGGAGCTGCTGGTAGGGCGCGCCACCGGGCCGACGACCAAAGCCTTCGAGACATTCGAGCTTGCCTACCAGCCGCCGCAAAAGTTTCTCAAGTTCGAAGCCGTGCCTCGCGAACAACCCCAGGCGAGCGCGCAACGTGAAGCAACCGAGTCGCCTTTGTGGCACCGACTGTGGCTACAGAAGATCCCGGAGATCGTGGTGTTGGTGGTGGCGCTTGGTGTTCTGACGGGGGCGTTCTTTTTCCAGAACTCGCTGGTACGCCATCCGCGCCTGACCGAATGGCTGCGTACCGGCTTTCTGATCTTCACTGTCATCGCTATCGGCTTCTATGCGAACGCGCAGCTTTCTGTCGTGAACATTCTCACGGTCTTTAACGCGCTGGTCACTGGATTCAGCTGGGAGTACTTCCTGATGGAGCCGCTGATTTTCATTCAGTGGGGTGCCATTGCCGCTTCCCTGCTGTTCTGGGGACGGGGCGCGTACTGCGGCTGGTTGTGCCCGTTCGGCGCACTGCAGGAGTTACTCAACAAGCTGGCGAAACGCCTGCGGGTGCCGCAGCTCAACGTGCCCTGGGGACTTCACGAGCGACTGTGGCCGGTGAAGTACATGGTATTTCTCGTGCTGTTCGGTGTCTCGCTGCACTCGCTGGCCTGGGCTGAGCGGTTTGCCGAGGTCGAACCGTTCAAGACCGCCATCATTCTGAAATTCATGCGCGAATGGCCGTTCGTGGTATTTGCCGCTGCCATGCTGCTCGCGGGGCTGTTCGTGGAACGTTTCTATTGCCGCTACCTGTGCGCGCTGGGCGCCGCGCTGGCCATCCCGGGGAAGCTGCACATGTTCGAGTGGCTGAAGCGCTACAACGAATGCGGCAAACCCTGCCAACGCTGCGCAAACGATTGCATGGTGCAGGCAATCCACCCGGAAGGCGCCATCAATCCCAACGAATGCCTACATTGCCTGAACTGCCAGATACTGTACTTCGACGAACAGCGCTGCCCGGTCATGATCCAGCGCCGCCTGAAACGCGAACGCCGCAGTGTTGGCAAGAAACAGGATCAACTGGCTGAACTCATGGTGGAGTTCGGCGACGTGAAATCACCTAATTGAAACCAACGACAGGAGATTGCAATGAGTAAAACGCATAATCAACTGCCCCAAGTGACACGGCGCAGGTTATTGGGCGGTACCGCCGGTGCCGCGGGCCTGGCCAGCGTCGGCGCCTTGACCACGGTCAGTACCACCGCCAACGTAGCCAATGCGGCTGCCAGCGTAGGGCCCGGCGATCTGGACGAGTACTACGGGTTCTGGAGCAGCGGTCAGGCGGGCGAAGTCCGCATACTTGGCGTCCCGTCGATGCGCGAACTTATGCGCATCCCGGTGTTCAATCGTTGCAGCGCCACGGGCTGGGGTCAGACCAACGAGAGCCGCCAGATACTGACCGAAGGACTGTTGCCGGAAACGCGCGAGTTTCTGAAGGACAAAGGCGGTGTGTTCCTGAACGGCGACGCTCATCACCCGCACATGTCATTCACGGACGGCACTTACGACGGGCGCTATCTATTCATCAACGACAAGGCCAATACGCGCGTGGCGCGCATCCGTTGTGACGTGATGAAAGTCGACAGGATCATCGAAGTGCCCAACGCCGCGGACATTCACGGTTTGCGGCCGCAGAAGTATCCGCGCACCGGTTATGTGTTCGCCAACGGCGAGCACCGCGTGCCGATCCCCAACGACGGCAGTGTGCTGGATGATCCGCAGAACTACCGCGCGATCTTTAGCGCTATTGACGGCGACACGATGGAAGTCGCCTGGCAGGTGATGGTGGACGGCAACCTCGATAACTGCGATGCCGACTATCAGGGCTTGTACGCGTTCTCGACCTGCTACAACAGCGAAGAGGGCGTGAACCTCGCCGAGATGACCGCCAACGAGCAGGACTGGGCGGTCATTTTCGACATCAAGCGTATCGAGGCAGCGGTCAAGCGCGGCGACTTCAAGGAGATCCACGGCGTGCCGGTTGTCGATGGACGCAAGGGCTCCGACTACACTCGTTATGTGCCGATTTCGAATAGCCCACACGGCTGCAACACTGCACCGGACGGTCGGCATGTGGTCATCAACGGCAAACTGTCCCCGACCGTGTCGGTGATCGACGTCACCAAGGTCCCCGACGTTTTCGCTGACAAGATCGAACCACGCGGCTGCATCGTTGCCGAGCCGGAACTCGGTCTTGGTCCGTTGCACACCGCTTTCGATGCTGACGGCAACTGCTACACCACCCTGTTCCTGGACAGCCAGGTCGCCAAGTGGAACTTGGCCAAGGCCGTCGAGCAGTTCCAGGGTAAGGACGTGAATCCGATCCTCGACAAGGTGGACGTGCAATACCAGCCCGGCCACAACCACACCTCCATGGGGGAGACGAAAGAAGCCGACGGCAAGTGGCTGGTATCGCTCAACAAGTTCTCGAAAGACCGGTTCATCAATGTCGGTCCGCTGAAGCCCGAGAACGAGCAGCTTATCGATATCACCGGTGACAAGATGCAGATCGTGCACGACGGACCGACGTTCGCCGAGCCGCACGACTGCATCATCGTACGTGCCGATGTCGTCAATCCCCGCAAGGTCTGGGACAGGAACGACCCGATCTGGGAAAACTGCCGGCAGATGGCGAAGGAGGACGGCGTCGAACTCGGTGCGGCGTCAACCATTATTCGCAAAGGCAACAAAGTGCGGGTGTACATGTTCTCCGTCGCCCCCACATTCAGCATGGAGAAGTTCACCGTTAAAAAAGGTGACGAGGTCACGATGATCATCACCAACATTGATGCGGTAGATGATCTGACCCATGGCTTCACGCTGGCGAATTACGGTATCGCTTTCGAGATCGGCGCCCAGGCAACGGCGTCCGTAACTTTCACGGCGGATCGGCCCGGCGTGCACTGGTTCTACTGCCAGTGGTTCTGCCACGCGCTGCACATGGAGATGCGCGGCCGCATGCTGGTCGAGGCCTGATGCACGGGCATTTGCCAGCGACGAGGAAGACGCCGGCAGCACTTGCTGCCGGCATCTTCCTGTTCGGTTCGTTTGCGTCGCATGCGACGCAATGGGACGTGACGCCGGAGCCCGGACTCCAGGCAGCGATCGCTGCCGCCGCGCCCGGCGATACGTTAGTGGTGCACGCGGGCACGTATCATGGATCCGTAGTCATCGATAAACCGCTCATCGTGCTGGGCGCCGACGGCAGCGTACTGGACGGCGGTGGCAAAGGGCGGGTGCTTACCGTGGACGCCGCGGATACGGTCGTGCGCGGACTTACAGTAAAGAACTCGGGCAGCAGTCTGGCCGATGAAGACGCCGGCATTTTCGTGACCAGAAAGGCGGCGGGGGCGCAGATCGATAACAATACCCTGCAGGGCAACCTGATCGGTATTTACCTGAAAGGCCCCGATCAGGCGCGCGTAAGCAACAACACGATCGTTGGCCGCCGCGATCTGCGCATGAATGAACGCGGTAACGGCATCCACTTATGGAACACGCCCGGCTCGGTCATTGAAGACAACGACATACGCTATGGCCGTGACGGTATTTTCGTGACCAGCAGTCGCAACAATGTTTTCCGCGGCAATCGGTTGCGTGATCTGCGCTTTGCAGTTCATTACATGTACACCAATTTCAGCGAGGTGAGCGACAACGTCTCCGAGGGTAACCACGTCGGCTATGCGATCATGTTTTCACACCAGTTGCAGGTGCGCGGCAACGTGTCAGCCGGTGATCGCGATCGTGGCTTGCTCCTGAACTACGCCAACCAGTCACAGATTCATGACAACGTCGTCAATCCCGGTCCCGAAAAATGTGTCTTCATCTACAACGCCAACATGAATCGGTTCTCCGACAATCACTTCGAGGGTTGTGAGATAGGCGTGCACTTCACCGCCGGCTCGGAAGGCAATCAAATAAGCGGCAATGCGTTCGTGGGCAACCGCACGCAGGTCAAGTACGTGGGCACGAGGTACGTCGAGTGGTCGGTTGCCGGCCGCGGCAACTACTGGAGCGACAATCCGGCGTTCGATCTGAACGGTGACGGGTTGGCGGATCTCGCCTACAGGCCGAACGACATGGTCGACCAGCTGCTGTGGCGCTATCCGCTGGCCAAGCTGCTGGTAACGAGTCCCGCGTTGCAGGTGCTGCGCTGGGCGCAAGCGGAATTCCCGGCTCTGCATCCCGGCGGGGTCACCGACAGCGCACCGTTGATGCGCGCTCCCGTGAGCGTGTCGGATCGGCCATCGTGACGACGAACATCGTTCAGCTCGACGCAGTTTCCAAGGCGTACGCCAAGCGTGTCGTGGTGCAGGACGTGAGTCTCAGCATCAGCGCGGGTGAATGCGTGGCACTTCTGGGCCACAACGGCGCGGGCAAGACCACATTGATCAAACTGTTGCTGGGTCTAGTACGTCCGGATTCGGGTCACATCATGGTGCTCGGCGAACAGGTGAACGGCAATGGTAAGCGGCAACACGATGCCACCGGGTTTCTGCCCGAGAACGTGGCTTTTCCCAACGCGATGACCGGTGGGCAGCTGTTGACGTTTTACGCGAAACTGAAAGGCGAGCCGCGCAGCGTCGTGTCACCGATGCTCAAACGTGTAGGGCTGGCCGGCGCCGAGAACCAGCGCCTCGGTACCTATTCGAAGGGCATGCGCCAGCGTCTCGCCCTCGCGCAAGCCCTGCTCGGTGAACCCCGGCTGCTGCTTCTGGATGAGCCGACCTCGGGTCTGGACCCGGTGCTGCGTCGCGAGTTCTACCGGATCTTGAGCGAGTTGCAGCGCCGCGGCGTCGGCGCGCTGATCTGCTCCCACACACTCACGGAGATCGAATCCCGCGCCGATCGCCTGGCCATTATGAAACAAGGACGATTTGTCGCCTGCGGCACGCTCGCCGAGCTCGCGCGCGAAGCCGCCATACCGATACACATCCGGGTTGCTACCGCGCCGGGCGAAGCCAGCGCCGTGGCTGAACACGTGCACAAACGCGCACGGGTCGAGAAGGTGAATGAACGAGTGCTGGATCTCAGTTGTTTCGGCGCTGACAAAATGTCGCTGCTGCGGGAACTATCGAACCTGGATCAATGGGTCGAGGACGTGGACGTCACGCCGCCGCGCCTGGAGGAAATCTACGCGCACTTCACGGGAGTCGGCGACGCATGAAGATCGTATTGGTAATCGCGCACAAGGAGATTTGCGACGCCCTGCGCAACCGCTGGGTAGCCGCCAGTGCGCTTTTGCTGGCCGCGTTGTCGCTCACGCTCGCATTGCTGGGCACGGCGCCGGCCGGTAGTGCGAAAGCGAGCATGCTCGCCGTAACGAACGTCAGCCTTGCCAGTCTCAGCGTTTACCTCGTACCGCTGATAGCGTTGATGCTTTCGTTCGATGCACTCGCGGGTGAATTCGAACGCGGCACCATGCTGCTGTTGTTGACGTACCCGGTACAGCGCTGGCAAGTGTTGGTGGGTAAGTTTTGCGGCCACCTCTGTGTATTGTTTGTGGCGATCGTGTGCGGCTATGGGTGTGCCGCATTACTGGCTGCTGTTAGCGGTGATAACGGTGTTGACGAATGGTTTGGCTTCGGATCACTCATTGGCAGCTCCGTGTTGCTGGGTGCGGTGTTCCTGGCGCTCGGTTACCTGGCGAGTATGGTGGTGCGAGAACGCGCCACCGCGGCGGGAATCGCGATCGGCTTGTGGATCGTGCTCGTGGTGTTGTACGACCTGGTGTTGCTCGGCGTATTGCTGAGCAGCCAGGGATCCCTGGCCATCGGCGAACAGGCTTTTCAGGTGCTGCTGCTGGCCAATCCAACCGACGCCTATCGGCTGTTCAATCTGGCCGGATCGCATGGCGCCACTCTGGTATCGGGGCTGACCGAGGCCGGTGGCGGAGCAGCCACGGGAACCTTGTTGCCACTTAGTGTGATGACCGTGTGGGTGCTGACGCCGCTGGTTGCAACGTCGTTGCTATTCAGGCGGAGGGAGTTGTGAGCACAAGTAAGGTTACGCTATTAGGGCTCACGTTGCTGATTGTGGCCTGCGGTAGTGAAACCGCTGTGGAAATCCCACCACCTCAGGAGTTGTCTCGCGAACACATCGGCTACTACTGCAACATGATCGTCGCCGACCACCAGGGTCCCAAAGGTCAGATTCATTTAAGCAACGGCAAGCAGCCCGTCTGGTTCACCTCCGTACGAGACACAATCACGTTCACGCTGCTACCTGGGGAACCGAAAAACATCACCGTCATCTACGTCAACGACATGGCCAAGGCGAGTTGGGCTACGCCCGAAGCGGGGACTTGGATAGACGCGCGAGACGCCTGGTACGTGATTGGCAGCGACAGACGGGGCGGTATGGGCGCGCCAGAGCCTGTACCCTTCAGCGACCGGCAGGCAGCCACACGCTTCAGCGGGTCACATGGTGGCAGTGTGGTTGCCTACGCTGAGCTGCCGCCCGACTACTTCCTGAACGTGGCATCAGCCTCGCCGGGCCCAGGCGCGCAGCCCAAACTCGACAAGCCGCACGAATAACCTGTGGGTCTCGATTTACCAATTTACTCGGCGAAACTAAGGAGTAATGCAATCTTGTTATTGACCGCGTTTCTGCTCCGTCGGTAGCGATGAGAACTTGGCACGTATTGTCGCTCGCGGGACTTACCCTGGTGAGCGTGTTTTTTTTGGCGCTGGCGCGTCCGCTCGTGTTCGGCGGTTGGGCCACCTTGGTCGATGCGCAGGCACGAGTGCCGTCTTGGCAACCGGCAACAACGGCCACGGCGATTGCGGGCCTCGCATTGGTCGTCCCGGTTCTTGTTTCTCTGCGCATCGTCACTCGGCAGCGCGTCAGCGCGGAGGATCCGGAGGACTACGAAGCCGAGTTCGGGGGCATATCCCAGTTCGCCCAGGATGCGATCATTTCCATTGATGCGAAGGGAAAGATACTGCTTTGGAACACCGCGGCCGAGAACATGTTCGGCTACAGCTACGAGGAAATGTACGGCGAGGCCCTGACCAAGATTATTCCCCAGCGCTACCGCGACGCCCACGCCCAGGGCCTGGCGCGGGTCAATGCTGACAGCGAACACCACATCATCGATCGCACGGTGGAACTAGCCGGTCTGCGCGAAAATGGCCAGGAGTTCCCCCTGGAGCTCTCGTTGTCGACCTGGACCGCCGGGCACGAGCGATATTACGGCGCCATCATCCGCGATATCACCGAACGCAAGCAGGCCCAGGAAGCGTTGCAGCGATCGGAAGAGATCTTGCGCAAGTTAGTTGAGACCGCGCCGGACGCAGTCGTAGTCATAGATGTCAAGGGCAAGATCCTCGCCTGGAACCCTGGCGCGCAGCACATGTTCGGCTACGCCGACAGCGACGCCATTGGCATGAACGTCACGGCGCTGATGCCGGAACGGTACTGCGAGGCCCATCGGGCAGGACTCGATCGCCTCGGCAGCACGGGTGAGGCCCGCCTTGTTGGCAAGACCGTGGAGCTGCACGGCGTACGCAGGGACGGCAGTGAGTTTCCCCTACAATTGTCCCTGGGCACCTGGTCGGCCGGAGAAGAACGCTTCTTCAGTGCAGTCATCCGCGAAGCTGGCGACAGTGGGGGAGCGAATTCGGCCACCGCCGGGGCGGGGCTTTGACCTGAACGCGCGATCGGCGGGCAGTTGTGGCGGCGCTACCAGCAAACGTTGCTCCTCATCACTCTCGAGCCGTCTGACACGGCCTGGCGGAAGCTTCGGGCTTTTGACTTTCGGCACGCCTAGTGGAAGCACATAACCCACTCCTGGGTAGCTTGAACGATTACTCTGTTGGCGACCGATAGGGCATGCTTTGTAGTTTGATTCGTCGCTGACCAAGCCTTCGACTTTCAAAGCCGTTTGCCGGTAGCCACCAGCAAACAGACCAAGTATGCTCGCGATACTCGAGGTAGGATGGAGAAGACTCATGGCGAGTGCCACGATTAACGGTGTGCCGGTAGAGAATGTGAGGGCGCTGGTCGGCGCTGTCAAAGAGGATCCGGCCAACGGTGCCACCAAGTGGAACGCGGTTACCACCTGGAAAGGAGGTTTCAATTGCGAATCGAAAATCCGCGACCACACCATTCACATGAACGAGCCCGACGCGCTGGGCGGGACAGACACCGCTCCCAACATGGTTGAGACCGTGCTCGCGGCCTATGGATCATGTCTAACGGTGGGTTACACCATGAACGCCGCGCTACGGGGAATAACGATCAAAGAACTTGAGGTTGAGCTGGAGGGGGACCTGGATCTGGCAGGATTTTTCGGTCTTTCGGACGAAGTACCGGCGGGGTTTTCGGGGATCCGTGCCAAGGTCCATCTCGACACCGATGCCACGCCAGAGGAAATTCAGGACCTGCACCAGCACGTACTCAAGACTTCTCCGGTAGGGTGCATTATTTCCAAACCTCTCAATATCACCACCGAGCTGGCGTAGACTTCCCGTAACGAGAACAGATTACCGAGAGGTTCCACGCGTAGCCGTCGTCGCCAGCACATGCTGCGAGCATGGTGTCGCCAAGAATCACGGCCGTGTCGTGGCAAGCACGATCGGCTGGTTCGTTACGGATGAAGGCGGCGGCTGGATTGGTTACGGGTACTTCGACGATGCCAAGGCCCAAACATGGACCTGACGAGGCTGGCGTCATAGGCGACTCGGCGTGGATACGTTACCGCGGTAACGTCTTGTTCAATTTCACAAGCCGTTCCCGAATCCTCACGTAAACCGTCCACCGCCGCTCCCTTCTCGGGCGACAGTTTTGCTTTGATCGCTAACGCGCCGTCCTCTGCTCGGCCCGGCAACAGGGACCGGCGGCGAGTCAGATTCCTGGCTGCTAATAGGAATCATTTTGGGGCATTCGACTAAACGGTGCCTTACACTGTCTGTCAGGTTGGATGCCACTTTGCGGGAATCATTCTCTTCTAACGTCCGTCGCCATAGTGAGAAACACCGGTTAGAAAAGTGCTGCCTTTGGAATCAGTAAGGGTAATCGCGGTCGAGCAGTACGGTGCCGGCCCTTACGGCACCATGTTCCTCGCCGACCTGGGCGCAGAGGTCATCAAGATCGAAAATCCCCGCGATGGCGGGGACATGGCGCGGGACGTGGGGCCGTTTTTTTTCGGTGAGCGCGACAGCCTGTTTTTTCATGCCTTCAATCGCAACAAAAAAAGCCTGACGCTGGATCTTGCCCGGCCGGAATCCGCCGCCGTGCTGCACGATCTCGTCACAAGCGCCGCCGCCGTGGCGAGCAATCTACGCGGCGATGTCCCGGACAAGCTGGGGCTCACTTACGCCCACCTGAAGCAGCACAATCCCGCGATCGTGTGTGCGCACCTGAGCGCCTATGGACGCGAGGGGCCGCGTGCGAGCTGGCCCGGCTACGACTACCTGATGCAGGCTGAAGCGGGGTATCTGTCGCTCACCGGCGAAGCGGACGGCCCACCTGCCCGTTTCGGCCTGTCGATGGTGGACTTCATGACTGGGCTGGGGCTGGCCTATGCGGTGCTCGCGGGGTTGACCGGCGTGCGCTCGACCGGGATGGGTCAGGACATGGACGTCAGCCTGTTCGACTTCGCGCTGAGCAACACCAATTACCTGGCCGCCTGGTACCTCAACGAAGGATTCTGCCAGTCACGCCTGCCACGTTCGGCGCATCCGTCGCTGGTGCCCTGTCAGCTCTACCGCACCGCGGATGACTGGATTTTTCTCATGTGCAACAAGGAGAAGTTCTGGCCGGCGTTGTGCGACGCTCTGGCGCGCCCCGACTGGAAGTCGGATCCGCGCTTCAAGACCTTCAAGGACCGCCTGGCGCACCGCGACCTGTTGACTGAAATGCTGGACGCGGCGCTTAGCGGGCGTGCGACCCAGGAGTGGCTGGAAATCTTTGCCGGCGTTGTACCGGCGGCACCCGTAAACGATATCGCCCAGGCGCTCGATAATCCGTTCGTCACCGAACAGTGCCGGTTACAGACACTGGCGCATCCTGCCGGCGGTGAATACCGCCTGGTGGCCAATCCGGTGCGCAGTGCCAGCGGCGAAACGCCGGCGCGCCCCGCTCCCGGACTCGGCGAGCACACCGACGAACTTTTGAGAGAACTTGACTATCATCCGGACCGGATCGCGCAATTGCGCGAATCCGGTGTGATCTGACCGATCCATGTTCCACCCCTCAGGCGAACACCCGGTTCAGGTACTCGGACTCGATCACGTTGTTTTGCGCGTAACGGACATTGACGCCTCAATCGCGTGGTACGAACAGGTCCTCGCCTGCAAGCTCGAGCGTCGACTCGCCCGCCTGGGGCTCTATCAGCTGCGCGTCGGCGATGCGCTGATCGATCTTGTTCCGGTGAACAGTCAGGCAGGCCGGGCCGGCGGCGGTGCACCCGGCAAAACGAAACGCAACATGGATCACCTGGCAGTGCGGCTGGCAAGTTTCGATGCGGAGAAAATCCTCGCCCACTTACGCAACCACGGCATCGAGCCGGGCGAAGTGCAACGCCGTTACGGTGCGTGCGGCCACGGCCCGTCGATTTACATAACCGATCCGGATGGCAATACGATCGAACTCAAGGGGCCGCCGGACCCGGATCAGACCGAAACCAGCGAACAAGCCGAGTACCCATAGGCACACGACACCGCCCCCCGATACCGACCCGTGCGTCGCGCTTGTGTCCTGCGGCTGCAGATTTTCAGGGCTTGACCTGGGTTTTCTTTTTGGCTTGAGGCTTGTTTTTAGCCTTCGTTTGTGTCGTACGGTCACTGGATTGCGCCTGTTTTTCCAACGCGTCTACACGCTTCTCCAGCGCCTCGAGTTGCTCGCGCGTACGTTGCAGAACAGCAGCCTGGATTTCGAACTCCTCACGCGTCACCAGATCCATACGCGCGAACATGGATTGCAGCGTAGCGCGCAGGTTTTTTTCCAGGTCCTCTTTCAGCTCTGCTGCGCCCGGCGGCAGCAGGCCCAACATCCGCTCGGCGAATTCGTCAAAAAAACGCGGGTCCAACATAGTACAAGGTCTCGGCGGCAACGAGGTGTAGGAATAGTACGCGAAGGCGGGCGTCGTGTCAGTTCATCCTGATGCCCGACCGCTGAACCCTGAATGGCGCGTTTCGTGTATGGTAATCCTCGAGTTTTCACCGGAGCCTGTCACCGACGCGGAATGATTATGCAACGCTCGCCTGCGCAACGCCCTGCGGGGACTCATATGCTCCCCTGGAAAGTGTTCGGCCTGGTTCTACTGCTGGCGTTCACCGGCGCCGCGGCGGGGGCAAAAGTATACAAGTGGGTGGACGAAGACGGTAACGTGCATTTCGGCGACCGGCCCCCGGCCGATGCCGCACAGGAGTTGCAAATAAAAGTACGTCCATCAACCGCGCCACCTTCGCAGGCGTTGCCCGGCAGTACGAATCGCACCAGTATCAGCGAGGTGATGGAAGAAGAACGGCTGCGTCGCAAAGAAGCCCGTGAGCAGGAACAGCAGGCGCGTGAGACCCGTCAGCGCAATTGCGTGCTGGCTCGTGACAAGTTGCGCAGTTTCGAGGAATCCAACTACCTGTACGACGTCGACAGCAGTGGCAAGCGGCGGATTCTGTCGGACGCTCAGCGCGAGACCGCCGAAAAGGCGGCGCGCGAAGACGTGCAGCGATTCTGCGGGTAACCGCTCAAAAACGCGCGAGCAGACGCGCGAGTTCGTGGTCTTCGCCGACTTTCTGCGTTATCAGTGCAACGAAGATATCCAGCCCATGGATATACAGCGGTACGATCAGCGGCCGTTTCAGCTCTTCGGCATCGATCAGCAGCACCCGCAGGCCGAGAAAATTGCGGATGCGTGCGCCGTACAAATGGCCCCAGGGACGGAAGTGCCGGTCCAGAGAAACCGTCACCGCGCTCAACCCCTCATCGTAGATCTTCACCGAAGAGACGCTGTTCAGCAGCAGTACGTAGAGCATCAGCAGACCGATGAAGCCGAACAGAAACATCAGATAGTCGGAATTCACCAGCAACAGCATCAACTCGCCGCCATGCCGGACCACGCCGACGCTCACGGTGCCAAACACAACCAGGGCCAGCAGCGCCAGGAACGGCGGCATGAAGCGGGCGTCGAATACGACGGGATCTTTTTCGGTTGTCGAGCCGAGCATCATCGCGGTCGGGTCTCGCAGGCGTAAGTAAAAGCGTTAGCGGCGGATGTTAACGCAAATTTACACAATCGAAGCGGCCCTTCGTCACGTGAGCAGATACCAGTCATATTCCCTGGCCGAGATGGCTTGCTCGAACACCTCGAGTTCGCCTTCTTTGCAAGCGCAATAAGCATCCAGATAAGGCTCGCCCAGGTAGTCGTTGAGTGTTTGGCTCGCACGCAGGCGCGCCAGCGCAGGGCGCAGCTGCATTGGCAGATCCGGGTGCACCTCGGCACCCGCATTGCCACTGACCGCCGCACCGCAGTCCAGTTGCTTGGTGATACCGTGATGCACGCCGGCCAGCACGCTCGCCAGCACCAGGTAGGGATTCGCGTCGGCGCCGGCGACGCGGAATTCCATACGCTGGGCGGCCCCGCCCCCGATTGGAATGCGCAACGCCACGGAACGGTTCTCGAAGCCCCATGAAGGCGTAACGGGCACATAGCTCATCGGCTGGAAGCGGCGAAAGGCATTCATATTGGGCGCCCATA
>JAOTYY010000120.1 GCA_029861595.1 Gammaproteobacteria bacterium | reverse complement strand
AAATCGCGCTCGCAGTTGGCAAGCGCCTGCTGGCTGCTACCGGCGACGTGGCGTTGCGCGACAGGCTCCTGCAGTTACGCCAGGTGACAAATTCCGTCGAACGCGATCCGCCACCGGCACTGCGCATGCCGTATTTCTGCTCGGGGTGTCCACATAACACGTCGACCAAGGTTCCCGAAGGCAGCAAGGCGCTGGCCGGCATCGGCTGCCACTACATGGCATTGTGGATGAACCGCAATACCGAGCGCTTTACGCAGATGGGTGCCGAGGGCGCCAGCTGGATGGGTGAGGCGCGATTTTCCAGGCGCGGGCACGTATTCCAGAACATCGGCGACGGCACCTACTATCACTCCGGATTGCTGGCCATCCGCGCGACCGTCGCGGCGGGCGTCAACATCACTTACAAGATCCTCTACAACGACGCGGTAGCCATGACCGGTGGTCAACCGATGGATGGGCCACTGGATGTGGTGCAGGTGAGCTGGCAGGTGCACGCCGAGGGTGCGAAAAAAATCGCCGTGGTAACGGACGAGCCGCAAAAATACCCGGCCGGGACGCGCTGGCCGCCGCAGGTAAAGATTTACCACCGCGACGAGCTCGATACCGTGCAGCGTGAGTTTCGTGATATTCCCGGCACCACGGTCATCATCTACGATCAGACCTGCGCCGCGGAAAAACGCCGTCGCCGTAAACGCGGACAGTATCCCGACCCACCGCGCCGTATGTTCATCAACGAGGCGGTCTGTGAAGGGTGCGGCGATTGCGGGGTGCAATCCAACTGCGTTGCGATCGTGCCGGTGAGCACCGAATTCGGCCGGAAGCGGCAGATCGACCAGTCGGCCTGCAACAAGGACTATTCGTGCGCGAAAGGATTCTGTCCGAGCTTCGTCACCGTACACGGTGGACGGTTGCGCAAACGTACGCACGATGTCGCCGTTGCCGGAGACCTCGCGCCGTTGCCGGAGCCCAAAGTGGCCTCGCTGGCGGGAACTTACCGCATCGTGCTGGCCGGCGTGGGCGGTACCGGAGTGGTCACCATCGGCGCACTGCTGGGCATGGCAGCGCACGTCGCCGGCAAGGCCTGCTCGGTGCTCGATATGATGGGGCTGGCGCAAAAAGGCGGCGCGGTGCAAAGTCACATCATACTGGCGCACGCACCCGAGGATATTTCTGCCACCCACGTGCCGACCGCTGGCGCCGATTTGTTGCTGGGCGGCGACATCCTGGTCGCGGCTTCCCCGCAGATCATGGCTACCTTGCGGCGCGGTGCCACACGCGCACTGGTGAACACATACGAGATGATGACGGGCGATTTCGCGCGCGATGCCGACCACCGCTTTCCGTTGTTCGAGCTGCGTGAGCGGCTGTCCCGTGCACTGGGCGATGCACCGCTGGATTTCATCAACACCACCCAGACTGCGGCGCGCCTGTTCGGCGACAGCATCGCGGCGAATCTGCTGCTGGTTGGATTTGCGTATCAGCGCGGCTATTTGCCGTTGCCGGAAGCGGCACTGCTGCGGGCCATCGAACTAAACGGCGTGGCCGTCGAATTGAACAAGCAGGCGTTCGAGTGGGGGAGGCGAGTCGCCCATGATCCGGACAGCGTAAGCGCTATGGTGGGTGCGCTGGACACGCAGGCCCAGCCGGTCGAGC
The DNA here is from genome assembly GCA_029861595.1 of Gammaproteobacteria bacterium. GTDB lineage: Bacteria > Pseudomonadota > Gammaproteobacteria > JAHELT01 > JAHELT01 > JAHELT01. The sequence goes on along the minus strand of JAOTYY010000120.1, from coordinate 11,212 downwards.
CGAGCCTGGACGAAATACTGGCCAAGCGTACTCGCCATCTGGTGGATTACAAGAACGCGCGATACGCCAGGCGCTATCGCAAACTGGTTGCCGCGATGCGCAGCGCCGAGAGCGCTGCAGGCGGTGGTGAAGAACTGAGCACGCTGGTGGCGCGCAATTATCACAAGCTGCTCGCTTACAAGGACGAGTACGAGGTCGCCCGCCTTTACAGCGACGGTGAGTTCACACGTCGTCTCGAAGAGGTGTTCGAAGGCGACTACCGCCTGGAGTTCCACCTGGCACCGCCGTTGTTTGCGAAACGCGATCCGCTCACCGGATTGGCGAAAAAACAGAACTACGGCACCTGGATGATGCGCGTGTTCAAATTGCTCGCACGCTGCAGGGTGTTGCGAGCGACCCCACTGGATCCTTTCGGCTATACCGCCGAGCGGCGCACGGAGCGGCGTCTGATCAGCGATTACGAAAAAGACGTCCGCCAGGTGTGCAAGTCACTGCCTGCCGTGACGTGCGAGGAAGCGATTGCGCGGCTGAACTGGCCGGCGTCGATTCGTGGTTTCGGGCACGTGAAGCAGGCCAGCATCGATGCGCTGCAAGGTGCCGGTGAACTGCAGAGCGCGGTGCAGAGCAACTGAGCTGCAGGCCGGTCGAACACGTCCATAAGCATGACACCGTAGCCTCATGAGCGATTCCGCACCGTTAGTGCTGGTGGACGGGTCGTCCTACCTGTACAGGGCTTTTCACGTTCCCGAGTTACAGCGCCTGAGCACGTCGCGCGGCGAACCGACCGGTGCGATCCTCGGTGTGGGCAATATGGTGCGCAAGCTGCACGCGGAGTACCGACCTGAGTACATGGCCGTGGTGTTCGACGCCAAGGGTAAAACTTTTCGCGACGAGCTGTACGACCAGTACAAGGCGAACCGACCGCCCATGCCGGACGAGTTGCGCGCCCAGATCGAGCCGCTGCACCAGGTGCTGGCCGCGCTCGGTTACCCGCTGCCGATCATTCCTGGCGTCGAGGCCGACGACGTGATCGGCACGCTGACTCGCGAAGCTCAAGACGCCGGTATGCGGGTGTTGATATCGACTGGCGATAAGGACATGGCGCAGCTGGTGAACGATCGGGTCACGCTCACTAATACGATGAGCAACACATCGCTTGATCGCGATGGCGTGCTAGCCAAGTTCGGCGTGCCGCCGGGACAGATGATCGACTTTCTCGCCCTGGTAGGCGACTCCAGCGACAATGTTCCGGGTGTGCCCAAGTGCGGACCGAAGACCGCCGCCAAGTGGCTCGCCGAGTACGGGTCGCTGGATGTAATCATGGCCAATGCCGACAGGATCAAGGGTAAGATCGGTGAGAACCTGCGCGCCAGTCTCGACCACCTGCCGCTGTCGCGGCAACTCGTCACCATCAAGCTGGACGTAGAGATGGATCTGCACCCCGCGGATCTGCGCCTGCGCGAGCGTGACCTGGCAGCCATGCGTGAGCTGTTCGTACGCTGGGAGCTCAAATCGTGGCTGGCCGACATCGATGACGGCGCGGCGCCTGTATCATCGGCCGCCGCGGCGGACCGCAACTATGCGACGCTCACGTCGCCGGCGGATTTCGAGGCCTGGTTGGAAAAACTGCACGCTGCTGAGTATTTCGCTTTCGACACCGAGACTACCGACTTGCAATACATGCAGGCGGAGATCGTAGGTCTTTCGTTCAGCGTGCAGCCTGGCGAGGCGGCCTACGTGCCGGTGGCGCACGCTTATCCGGGCGCGCCCGAACAACTCGACCGCGATTGGGTGTTGAAAAAGCTGCGCCCGCTGCTGCAGGACCCGGAGCACAAAAAAGTCGGGCAGAACCTGAAATACGACCGCAGCGTGCTGGCCAACTACGGCATCGAAATGAACGGGATCGCGCACGACACGATGCTGCAGTCCTACGTGCTGGATTCCACCGCCACACGCCACGACATGGATTCGCTGGCCGAAAAATACCTCGCCGTGAAAACCGTGCGCTACGAAGACATCGGCGGCAAAGGTGCGAAACAACTGACTTTCGATCATATCGACCTGGAGCAGGCCGCGCCCTACGCCTGCGAGGATGCCGACATCGCACTGCAGCTGCACGAGTGCCTTTGGTCGAAACTTGCAGCGATACCGTCGCTGCGTAACGTCTACGAGACAATCGAAATGCCGTTGGTACCCGTGCTGTCGCGGATGGAGCGCAATGGGGTATTGCTGGACACGAAAATGCTCGCCGCGCAGACGCGCGAACTCGCGGAGAAAATGCTTACCTTGGAGGCCCGCGCGCATGAACTCGCGGGCGGTGCGTTCAACCTCGGCTCCCCCAAACAGATCCAGGAGATACTTTATAAGCGCCTGGAACTGCCCGTGTTGCGCAAGACGCCGAAAGGCCAGCCGTCCACCGCCGAGGACACGCTGGCCGAGCTGGCGCACGACTACCAACTGCCACAGGCAATTCTCGACCACCGCGGTTTGAGCAAACTGCGCTCGACCTACACGGACAAGCTGCCGGAAATGATCAGCAGCAAAACCGGGCGTCTGCATACCTCATACCGTCAGGCAGTGGCGTCCACCGGGCGGTTGTCCTCGAACGATCCGAATTTGCAGAACATACCGGTGCGTACCGAAGAGGGCCGGCGCATACGCCAGGCTTTCATCGCTCCGCCCGGCAGCAAACTGCTGGCGGCCGACTACTCGCAGATCGAGTTACGCATCATGGCGCACCTGTCCCGCGACGCGAGCCTGCTGAGCGCATTCGCCAAGGGCCAGGATATTCATCGCAGCACCGCGGCCGAAGTTTTCGGCGCCGACCTGAACAGCGTGACCGCCGAACAAAGGCGCGCCGCCAAAGCCATCAATTTCGGATTGATCTACGGCATGTCCGCGTTCGGACTCGGTCGCCAGCTCGGCATCAAGCGTAGCGAGGCGCAGGAGTACGTGGATCTCTACTTCTCGCGCTACCCGGGGGTGAAGGAGTACATGGAAAAGACGCGCGAGCGCGCCCACGAGTACGGGTTTGTGGAGACCGTGTTCGGGCGGCGACTGTATCTGCCTACTATCAATGCGCGTAACGGTCAGATTCGCGCAGCCGCCGAGCGTACCGCCATCAACGCGCCCATGCAGGGCAGCGCCGCCGACATCATCAAACGGGCGATGATCTCGGTAGACGACTGGCTGCAACGGCACGACTTCGCTGCGCGTATGATCATGCAGGTGCACGACGAGCTGGTGTTCGAGGTTGCGATTGGGCAGGAGCGGCAACTGGAAAAAATGGTGCGCCGACACATGCAGGGCGCGGCCGATCTAGAGGTCGAGCTGGTGGTGGACGTGGGCGTTGGTGATAACTGGGACCAGGCACACTGAACGATGCATATTGCGGTGCTCGGAGCAGGAGGCGTTGGCGGCTATTTTGGTGCAAGGCTGGCGCAGGGTGGTGAGGACGTCGTGTTCGTGGCCCGGGGGGCCCACCTCGAGGCGATGCGCGCCGACGGGTTGCAGATCGAGAGCCCCAAAGGGGATTTTTTGCTGTCGCCGGTCAAGGCAAGCGACGATACGTCGGGAATCGGCACCGTTGATATGGTGCTGGTTGCCGTGAAAGCCTGGCAGCTCGCCGAGGCCATTGAGTCCATCCGGCCGTTGCTCGGGCCTGAGACCGCTGTCGTTCCACTGCTCAACGGTGTCGAGGCGCCGGGCGTTATTGCTGATGCTCTCGGCGCCGGACACGCACTGGGTGGGCTGTGCGGCATCATCGCCTACATCGACGGTCCCGGGCGTATCAAGCACGTCGGCATCGAACCGTTCGTGCGCTTGGGCGAAATGGACAATTCGGTCAGCACCCGAGTGGCGCACCTGCGCGAGGCGTTCGAGCGCTCTCCCGGGGTAGAAGTAGATGTCCCGGCAGACATCCAGGCGGCGGTATGGAGGAAGTTTCTGTTCATCGCGCCGGTTAGTGGGGTAGGTGCCGTCTCGCGCGCTACCTTCACGGCGATGCGGGAGACCCCTGCAACGCGCGAACTGATCGAACGCGCGATGCGGGAGGCTCTGGAAGTCGGACGTGCCCATGGGGTGGACCTTGACGATGAATTTCTGGCAGCCGCGCTGGCGGCGCTGGACGCCGCGCCCCCAGATGGGACTACCTCGATGCAGCGGGATATCGAGAGCGGCCGGCGTTCCGAGCTGGAGGCCCAGACCGGCGCCATCGTACGCCTGGGAGCCCAATACGGCGTCGCCACGCCGGTCAACGACGTGCTCTATCGGTGTCTGCTGCCGCTGGAGCGGCGCGCCCGGGGCGAAATCGAATTCTGAGCGTAACCTCGCGGACAAAAAAACCCCGGAGCCTTAACCGGCTCCGGGGTCAATAACTTCCCGGCTGGGGAAGCCGGGCGCCCACCCAGGGAGCGGGTGGACTAGCGCCGGGCTTCAGCGCTGTAATAGCTGAGACTAGTGCCGCCGGCCCGAGTTCCCGCCACGGCAGCAAGATTAAGTGTCGGTAATATTTGGGGTTTTTTACATCCCGGGGTGTCGGGGGCGTCACGCCAGCCAGCCGGCGAGGACTGCGCAGCATTCTTCGATGCCTCGCCGCTTGCTGGCCGAAAACAGCTGCACAGTCGCGCCGCCGGCGCGTTCGCGCAGTTGCCCGCGCGTCCGATGCAGGTTGTTGTGCGCGGCGTTCGACGCGAGTTTGTCGGCCTTGTTCAACAGACAATGCAGCGGGGTACGCCGTTCCCGCAGCATCGCGATCAGCTGCCAGTCGAGTTCGGTGAGTCCGCGCCGTATATCCACGATCAGCAGCAGGCCGCGCAACGCCTCGCGTTGCCCAAAATAGCGCCCCAATTCATGGTGCCAATGGTTGCGTTGCGCGTGCGAGACCTTGGCGTACCCGTAGCCCGGTAAATCGACGAGATAGCGCCCGTCGGCCACCCGGAAACAATTCAGCGCCTGGGTGCGGCCCGGCGTTTTACTGATGCGCGCGAGTTTGGCATTGCCTGACAACGTGTTGATGACACTCGACTTGCCGGCGTTGGAACGGCCCGCGAACGCCACTTCGGCGTCGCTGTCCGCGGGCAGTTGCGTCACCTTATTCGCGCTCAGCACGAAGCGCGCCGAGCGACAGGTCCAGCCTGGCTGCGATGTGCCGTTGTCCGCCTCGTTTTTTGCCGGGTCGCCTGCTACCATTTGCGCGCTTTTTGGCTGGATTTCGCTGCCCGCGAAGTTTACTGGAGTAACACAACAAATGAAGAGAATTGCGCTGACGGGATTGATTGTGGCCGCGACGTGCCTGGCGATGCCAGCCTGGTCCGCCGGCGACGCCGCCACGGGCCAGCAGAAGTCTGGCATCTGCACGGCTTGCCATGGCGCCGATGGCAACAGCGCTGCGCCGACGTTTCCCAAACTGGCGGGGCTCGGCGAAGCCTATCTGGTCAAGCAGCTGCACGAGTTCAGAAGAGGCGAAACCCGCAAGGACCCTAGCATGGCGCCGATGGTCGCCAACCTGAGCGATCAAGACATCGCGGATATCGCCGCTTTCTACGCCTCGCGGGAGCGCAGTTTCAGTGTCGCCAGTGAAGAGCTGGTCGAACGGGGCGAAGCGATCTACCGCGGCGGTATCAGCGGCTCCAGCGTGGGGGCCTGTATCGGTTGCCACGGCCCGCGCGGTGCGGGCAATCCGGCGGCGAAGTTTCCCGCGGTGTCGGGACAGCACGCCCAGTATCTGGCCGCCCAATTGATGAAGTTCCGCAGCGGTGAGCGCAGCAACGACCCCAATCGCATGATGCGCAACATAGCCAACCGTATGACCGACGCGGAAATCCAGGCGGTAACGTCGTACATGGCCGGATTGTATTGATTGAACTCCCCGCGCCGGCCTGTGGTCAGTGTAGAGTTAGAGCTGTTTCGGGAATTGGAAATCCGCTGATGAATAAGTTCGCTGTCCGTATAACAGGGTTGCTGGCAATGCTGACGCTGGCTATGGGCGCACACGCGCAGAGCGGCTACGAGGCCGTTTCGCCGCCCGTGCCTACCGAGGTCTCGGAAGGCGTAGAGGTGCTGGAGTTTTTCTGGTACGGATGCCCCCATTGTTATGCTCTTCACCCCCACATCGATGCATGGGCTGTCCGCAAGCCGGCGAACGTGAAATTCAGGCTGGTGGCGGCGCCGTTGAATTCGTCGTGGACCATGCACTCACGCGCGTATTACGCCGCGGAAGTGCTGGACGTGCTGGACCGGTTCCACGAGCCGTTTTTCGATGTGATTCACAAGGGCCGCAAAAACATGCGCAAGGAAGACGAAGTCGTCGCCTTCGCCGCCAGCCTCGGTATAGACGGAAACGCGTTCCGCGACGCGATGAACTCATTCGCCACCGAAACGCGCCTGCGCCGTGCCCTGCAGCTGGCGGATGCCTATCGCATCTCCGGTGTACCGACCGTCACGGTGAACGGCAAGTACAAAACATCGGGGCAGCTCGCGGGCGGTCACCCGCAGATGATAAAGGTGATGGAAAAGCTGATCGCCGACGAGGGTGGTAGCTAGCCTGCAGGCCACGCGCCTGTCACGGACCGCCGTGTTTAGATAGCTGATTCCAGACGTTACCCGCGAATTCTCACGTGCCGGTATAACGCCGGCGCGGCTTGCGGTTGATCGGTGTCCGGTCCTGGGCACCGGCGTTTCGCAACTGCATTACACCGTCCGCACAAGCTCGCACTGCCTGTCGGAATCGTCTATGCTCAGCCGTAGCAATAAAGCGCGGCCTGGCCGACTCAGGCGGCGTCAGAACATCCCTAAGGCGCACGCCAAGAACATAACGCGCCGCAAGCTAGGAGGAGACGCGTCGATGCTCAGATCCCTTCATATCAACCCCGAGAAGTGCACGGGCTGTCTGCAATGCGAGATGGCGTGCAGTTTCGAAAACGAAGGCGTTTTCAGCCCCGCAAAATCGCGCATCAAGGTTTTCACCTTCCACGAAGAGGGGCGTTTCGTACCCTATACCTGCACCCAGTGCGCCGAGGCCTGGTGTATGCAGGCGTGCCCGGTGGAAGCGATCGTGATCAATGCCGCGACCGGTGCCAAAGACGTGCTGGACAATGTATGCGTGGGGTGCAAGGTGTGAACTATCGCCTGCCCGTTCGGCACGGTGAATTACAACCAGGCGACCGGCAAAGTGATCAAGTGCGATCTCTGCGGTGGTGACCCGGCGTGCGCGAAAGCGTGCCCGACCGAGGCGATAACCTACATCGATTCGGACATGACCGGTTATGAGCGCATGCGCGCGTGGGCGGGCAAGACCGACAACGCAGCCAGCGCTGGCTGAGGGGGGTATAGAAATGGCTTGGACTGGAAAAATTCTGCGCGTCGACCTGACCAAGGGCAGCGTCGACGTGGAACCGCTCAACATGGAGTGGGCGCAGGCGTATCTGGGTCAGCGCGGCCTGGCGACGAAGTACCTGGTGGAAGAGATCGACCCCAAGTGCGATGCGCTGGGTCCCGACAACAAACTGATCATGGCGACCGGCCCGTTGACCGGAACCATGGCTTCTACCGGTGGCCGCTATTCGGTGATCTGCAAAAGCCCGTTGACGGGTGCCGTGGCCTGCTCGAACTCGGGCGGGTTCATCGGTGCGGAAATGAAGAACGCCGGCTGGGACATGATCATTTTCGAGGGCAAGGCACCGCAGCCGGTGTATCTGCATATAGAAAACGATAAGGCCCAACTGCTCCCGGCGGACGAGATCTGGGGCACCTCGGTATGGGCCACGGACGAGTGGCTGCACAAGCGTCACCAGGATCCGGCCTTGCGAATCGCGGCGGTGGGCCGTTCAGCGGAGCAGGGTTGCCTGTATTCTGTGGTGATCAACGACCTGCACCGGGCGGCCGGCCGCTCGGGGGTGGGGACGGTGATGGCGTCGAAGAATCTCAAGGCGGTTGCGGTGCGAGGCACGCTGGGAGTTGGCAACATCAAAGACCCGGCGCGGTTCATGAAAGAGACGGCGGAAGCCAAGCAGATTTTGGCCGAGAACGCGGTGACGGGTCAGGGGCTGCCGACGTTCGGCACGCAGGTGCTGATGAATGTGATTAATGAAATCGGTGCGATGCCCACCCGCAATATGCGCGAGGTGCAGTTTGAAGGCGCACACAAGATCTCCGCGGAGGCAATGGCGGAGCCGCGCAAGACCGACGGCAAGCCAAACCTGACGACTAACGCCGGGTGTTTCGGCTGCACAATTGCCTGCGGGCGTATCTCGACCATCGATCGTACCCACTTCACCATCGAGAACAAACCCCAGTACTGGGGTAACTCAGGCGGTCTGGAGTACGAGGCGGCTTGGGCGATGGGCAGCGACACAGGGGTGGACGACCTTGATGCGGTGACCTATGCCAACTTCGTCTGCAACGAGGACGGGGTGGATCCAATTTCATTCGGTGCGACGGTAGCCGCGGCGATGGAGCTGTACGAGAACGGCCACATCACGGACAAGGAAACCGGCGGCGTCGCGTTTAAATTCGGCAGCGCAGAAGCGTTGGCGAAGGCGGTAGAACTGGTGGCGACGGGCGAGGGCTTCGGCAAGGACCTGGGGCTGGGGTCGAAACTGCTGTGCGAAAAGTACGGTCAACCGGATTTGTCTATGACGGTGAAGGGTCAGGAGTTTCCGGCCTACGACCCGCGGGGCATACAGGGTATGGGGCTGGCGTATGCGACGTCGAACCGCGGCGCTTGTCATCTGCGCGGCTATACGGTGGCCTCCGAGGTACTGGGGATACCCGAGAAAACCGATCCTCTGGTGACGGAGGGCAAAGCGGGGCTCGTGAAAGCGTTCCAGGATGCCACGGCGGCGTTCGACTCCTCGGGACTGTGTATATTCACGAGCTTTGCGTGGACGCTGGAGAACGTCGCGCCGCAGCTCGATGCGGCGTGCGAGGGAGCCTGGTCGCCGGAGAATCTGGCCGAGCTGGGGGAGCGCGTCTGGAACCTGGAACGCGAGTTCAATTTGAAAGCCGGGCTGACGGCGGCAGATGATACCCTGCCGAAGCGCTTGACGACTGAAAAAGCGAACACCGGTCCGGCGGAAGGCAAAGTCAGCGGATTGTCGGAAATGCTGCCGGAGTACTACGAGCTCCGGGGCTGGACCAAAGATGGACAGCTCACCAAGGAAACCCGGCAACGGCTGGGTTTGTAACTGGCGGAGAAAGTGCAGACGCACGGGGGGCGCGCCCCTCCGTGCAGTTGCACATCCCGGACGCGGAGATCAGCCCCAGGGGTTAACAGCGGCGTGGACGCGCGAGCGGATGCCACGGTCTTGTCACGTGGTTAGTCGAACACCCGGCTGGCGCGCACGCTCACCGCTGACAGAACAGATAGAGAGAGTCCAGACATGCATCACGTAATCATAGGCGCGGGCCCGGCCGGGGTTATCGCCGCGGAGACGCTGCATCGCCTGCAGGGCGACAGCAAGGTCACTGTGGTGGGTGACGAGCCCGAGCCGCCCTATTCGCGAATGGCGATACCCTACCTGCTGAACGACAAGATCCAGGAGCCCGGCACTTACCTGCGCAAAGACGCGGATCATTACGCGGAGCAAAACACCGAGGTGGTGCGGGACCGCGTGACCAGCATCGACACCAAGGATCGGGTCATCTCGCTGGCCGGGGGCGGCAGCCTGAACTACGGCAAGCTGCTGATCGCTACCGGATCGCACCCCGTCAGCCCGCCGATTCCCGGCATCGACAGCGCCGGTGTGCATGCGTGCTGGACCCTGGACGACGCGCGCGCCATCATGAATCTCGCCAAGCCCGGCGCCAACGTCGTGTTGATGGGCGCCGGATTCATCGGCTGCATCATTCTCGAAGCGCTGGCTTCACGCGGTGTCAATCTCACCGTGGTTGAGATGGAGAACCGCATGGTGCCGAGGATGCTCGACGAGACGGCCGGCACGTTGTTGAAGCAGTGGTGCGAGAGCAAAGGCGTGAGCGTGCACACCTCGACCAGGGTCACCGGCATCGAAGCGGCTGGCGGCGGGTTGTCGGTGAGCCTGGACAAAGGCAATACGCTGGATGCGGCACTGGTAATCGCCGCCACCGGTGTCGCGCCGAACACACAGTTTCTCGATGGCAGCGGCATCGAAGTCGATCATGGCATTCTGGTCGATTCGCACCTGCAGACCAACGTCGCGCACGTGTATGCGGCGGGTGATGTGGCGCAAGGCCGCGACTTCTCCACGGGAGAATTCAGCGTGCAGGCGATTCAACCGACCGCCGCCGATCACGGGCGCATCGCCGCCACCAATATGGCCGGCGACAACGTATTGGAGCATCCCGGCAGCGTGAACATGAATGTACTGGACACACTGGGACTGGTTTCCAGTTCGTTCGGCATGTGGATGGGCGTCGACGGCGGCGACAGTGCAACGCTTACCGACCGTGACAACTTCCGGTATCTGAATCTGCGTTTCGATGGCGACGTGCTGGTCGGTGCCAGCAGCCTGGGGCTGACGCAGCACGTTGGCGTGATTCGCGGACTGATTCAGAGCCGCACCGCGCTGGGCAAATGGAGAGACAAGCTGCGCGAGGATCCGACCCGTCTGATGGAGGCTTATCTCGCCAATACCCAGACGATCGGCGCCAACGCGTGAGTGTCGGCCCGAATGCCACATGAAAATCACGCTGAAACTGTACGCCACGCTGGGTGAGCGGCTGCCGCCCGGCGCTTACGAGAACGCCGCTCAGATCGACGTTGCGCCGGATGTGACGCTGAACGACATCATCGACCGTTACAAGGTGCCGCGCGAACTCGCGCACCTGGTGCTGATAAACGGACTTTTCACCTGCGAAGAGGATCGCGACCGGCCCGGTACGTTGAGCGAAGGAGATACTCTGGCGATCTGGCCCCCGGTCGCCGGCGGCTGATCCAGCGTGAAAACGTTCGGTGGCTGACGCGAAAAAGCAGGTCGGGGCGGCGGAAATCGGTGAGTCGTTCCAGCGCGAAATGGGTTTTTCGCATGTCGAATTCCGCCGCGCGCTGCAACGCACTTATACCGGCGCCGGGCTCGCAATGCGTGACGACGGCGCCGATATTCGTGTGGCCGACGGCAAGGTGCAGATCCGCATGGGCCCGGAGGGAGTGCGCCGTATCGCGCTGCTCGAGTTGCCGGCAACGATGATTTATTTTAAGTTCGATAATGTGGACGGTGTGCAGCGCGCCGAGTTC
>JAOTYY010000333.1 GCA_029861595.1 Gammaproteobacteria bacterium | reverse complement strand
CCGCGGCTGCCGTTGCGGGCGCCTGGCGCTTTCTGCCCAAGCTCGAGTATCTGCCGGAGGGTAATCGTAACCTGGTGTTCGGCATCATCATTCCGCCACCGGGCTACAACCTCGCAACCATGACGGAAATCGCCGAGAGCATCGAGACTGCGATCAAACCACACCTGGCAAGTGGGCCAGACGCCGCACCGGCAGGGGATGAAGCGGCAAAAATAAAGCGCTTTTTCTTCGTCGCGACGCGCGGCAGCACGTTTCTGGGCGCCCAGGCGAGCGATCCGCAGCGCGCCGGTGAACTGATTCCGATTCTGCGTGAGCCGGTATTTCGCGAGCCCGGCACCTTCGGCTTCATCAATCAGCCGTCGATTTTCGGGCGCGGTATCGGTGCCGGGCGCAAAGTCGATCTCGACATCTCCGGCCCCGAACTCGAGCCGATCCTGGGCGTGGCACTGCGCGCGATGGGCAAGGTCGTGGGGGTGCTGCCTTTAGAGGAAGGCAATCAGATACGCCCCAATCCAGGTTTGGAACTTGGCGCGCCCGAGGTGCGCGTAGTGCCCGACCGGGTGCGCCTGGCCGACAACGGGGTAAGCGTGCGCGAACTGGGCGATACCGTGGATGCCTTCAACGACGGGCTGAGAGTAGCCGAAGTGACTGTTGGCGGCGCGCGCATCGACCTTACGTTGCGCGGCTTGCAAAACGGTGTAAGTGAAACCCAGGGCATCGCGAACCTGCCGGTGGTCACTGCCAGCGGCCGCATTATTCCGACGTCCAGTCTTGCCGACGTCATCATGACCACCGGACCTACCGAGTTGCGGCACGTGGAGCGCGCGCGCACGGTCACCCTGGAGATACGCCCCGCGCCGAACATGGCGCTGGAGGTGGCGCTGGAGGTACTGCGTGAGCAAGTGATCAACGTGCTGCAAAAGGAAGGTCTCCCCGGCGGCGTAACGCTGCGATTATCCGGGACCGCCGATCAGTTGAACCAGACCTGGAACGCCATGCAGCTGCAGTTGTTACTGGCGCTGGTCATCGTCTATCTGGTTATCGCAGTGCTGTTCGAGAGCTTTCTCTATCCCCTCATCATTCTGCTGTCGGTGCCGGTTGCGGCAGCCGGTGGCGTCGCCGGCCTGGTGGCGCTCAATACCGTCACTTTTCAGCCGCTGGACATGCTGACCCTGCTTGGATTTGTGATTCTCATCGGCATTGTCGTCAACAATGCGATTCTGCTGGTACACCAGACCCTGCACCATCTTCGTGAGGGTCAACGCCCCGCCGACGCAATCCTGCTGGCTACCCAGTATCGAGTGCGGCCTATTTTCATGTCCACGCTGACCAGCGTTTTCGGCATGCTGCCGCTGGTATTGTTCCCCGGTGCCGGCTCGGAACTGTATCGCGGACTGGGCTCAGTGGTAGTCGGCGGTCTGGCATTGTCGGCCGTGCTCACACTGGTGCTGATACCGCCAATGATGAGCATGCTGCTGAGTTCACGGCGCGTGCAATCGCGTCCGCTGTCGCGACCCTCAACCCCGACCCCTCTCCCTGAAGCGAGAAGTGAGTAAATAACTGCGTGGAAAAACGCGCTATAGTTCCAGCATCATACAGAATTTTATTGGGCTACCTACGGAGCAGTAAATGGCCACGCGAAAACGCAGTAACAAAAGCGCCACCCGCAAATACTCCTCTATCGTCGTCGACGGAATCGAACGCGCCCCCAGCCGCGCGATGTTGCGCGCGGTCGGATTCAAAGATGAGGACTTCAAGAAACCTCAGGTGGGGGTTGCCTCTACGTGGAGCATGGTGACGCCCTGCAATATGCATATCGACAAGCTGGCCAAGGAAGCGATCAAAGGTATCGACAAGGCCGGGGCCAAAGGCGTGGAGTTCAATACCATCACCATTTCGGACGGCATCTCCATGGGTTCCGAGGGTATGAAGTATTCGCTGGTATCGCGCGAAGTGATCGCCGATTCCATTGAAACCGTGGTCGGTTGCGAAGGTTTCGACGGCCTGATTACCATCGGCGGGTGCGACAAAAACATGCCGGCGTGCGTGATTGGTATGGCGCGGCTCAATCGTCCGTCGATCTTCATTTACGGAGGTACCATCCTGCCTGGCTGCCACAAAGGTCGCGACGTGGACATCGTCTCCGTATTCGAAGCGGTTGGCGCCGAGGCAGGCGGCAAGATAAGCAAACGCGAGGTCAAACAGATCGAATCCGTGGCGATACCGGGACCGGGATCCTGCGGCGGCATGTATACCGCGAACACCATGGCCTCGGCCATCGAGGCAATGGGGTTGAGCCTGCCCAACAGTTCCGCGCAGGCTGCGACTTCGAATGCAAAATTGCGCGATTGCCGCAACGCCGGAGAAGCGGTCGTCGAGCTTGTGAAACGCAACATACGACCGCGTGACATAATGACCCGCAAAGCGTTCCACAATGCCATCGCAGTCGCAATAGCGCTGGGTGGATCGACCAATGCCGTGTTGCATTTGCTGGCCATGGCGCATGCCGCTAAAACCCGGCTGACGCTCGACGATTTCACCCGCATAGGCAAAAAAATACCGGTGCTGGCCGACCTCAAACCCAGCGGCCGCTACGTGATGTCGGAACTGGTCGCAATCGGCGGCATTCAGCCGCTGATGAAGACCATGCTGGACGCGGGACTGCTGCACGGTGACTGCCTGACCGTAACAGGCAAAACACTGGCGGAAAATCTTGCCGGCGTGAAACCCTACAAGCGCGGCCAGGACATCGTGCACAAGTTGGACGATCCGATCAAAAAGGACAGCCATCTGGTAATCCTGTACGGGAATCTCGCCCCACAGGGCGCGGTGGCAAAGATCTCCGGCAAGGAGGGGTTGCGCTTTACTGGGTCGGCGCGTGTTTACGCCTCCGAGGAAAAAGCGCTCAAAGGCATTCTCGACGGCACAGTCGAGAAAGGCGATGTAATCGTCGTGCGCTACGAAGGTCCGCGCGGCGGCCCGGGTATGCGCGAAATGCTGTCGCCCACCTCGGCCATCATGGGTAAGGGCCTGGGCAAGGACGTGGCGTTGATTACCGATGGCCGTTTCTCCGGCGGCAGTCATGGCTTCGTGGTGGGGCATATTACGCCCGAAGCGGCCGTAGGGGGGCCGCTGGCCCTGGTCAAAGACGGCGACCGCATCACCATCGACGCGGAGAAGCGTGAACTCAGCCTGCAGATTCCCAAGCGCGAGTGGACGAAACGCGAAAAGGACTGGCAGGCACCCAAGCCAAACTACACCAGCGGCGTGCTGGCCAAGTACTCGCGCCTGGTGAGCTCTGCTTCCACGGGCGCGGTAACCGACGCCGACTAGCCCCTATGTTGCACGCTGCTTGCGTCCCCTTGCGGGAAAGGATTACTCGGCAAAAAGGGGACCAAAAAGGGGACGTACTTATTTTTCGTCATGCCCTTGGCAACAAAAAGGGGCAACAAAAAGGGGACGT
>JAOTYY010000119.1 GCA_029861595.1 Gammaproteobacteria bacterium | reverse complement strand
AGCGTCAGCATCGGCAACATGGATCCCGTGCTGGCGGCATTGTTGGCGGACTCCGGTGCCGCCACACCTTCCGGGTTGCCTTTACCGAATGTCTCGGGATTTTTCGACATGGTCTTGGCCACGCCGTAAGCCATCAACGAACCGGGGGTGGCGCCTGCCGCGGGCAGGATACCGACGAAATAGCCCAGCAGCGAACCCATTACCGTGGTTTTGATGCTGGCCTTGAACTCGCGCAACACCTGCAGGATACGCGCAGCCGAAATGGTTGCCTGGGTAACTTTTACACCGCCGCGGCTGGACTCGATGGTCCACAGCATCTCGCCGATCCCGTAAATGCCGATCGCCAGCACCAGGAAATTGATGCCGTGCATAAAGCCGATGATGTCACCGAAGATCAGGCGCGGCTCGCCGCTGATGATATCCAATCCCACTGCACTCAGCGCAAGACCGACGAAAATTGAAAACAGCGTCTTGGGAATGTCGTCACCGCCGAGCCCTACGAAGGTGGCAAACGCCAGCATCATCAAGGCGAATTCTTCCGAAGCGCCGAACGCCAGGGCAACCTCGGCAAGCGGTGGCGCAAACAAAGTGAACAGCACCACTGAAATCGTGCCGCCGATAAACGACGCGACCGCGGCGGTAATGAGCGCCGAATCCGCTCTGCCCGACAACGCCAGCGGACGTCCATCAAACGTGGTAGCAACTGCCGTCGAAGCGCCCGGTATGCCCAGCATGATGGAACTGATAGCGCCGCCGTACATTGCGCCGTAGTAGATCGCTGCAAGGAAAATTATCGCGCCGGTGGGTGGTACGAGAAAGGTCATCGGCAGCAGGATCGCCACGCCGTTTACAGAGCCCAGACCGGGCATCGCGCCGATAAACAACCCGAGCGCGCAGCCGCCGATCACCAGCGCCAGGTTCAGCGGCTCAAACGCTATCGTAAAACCGGCCAGGAGAAGATTGACTATTTCCATTTATTGTTGCCGCCACGGCCACGGAGCACACACAAAACGCTCGTCGCAGCGGGAAAGGTAATCGCTCCGCTGGTTTTTGGCGCTACAGAAACATGTCATACAGCGGGTAGAACAAAGGTTCGGTGTAACCCTTGGGCAACGTGATTCGCAGCGCGATCTCGAAAAAGAAAAACGTCACGACTGGCGCGGCGACGGTAATCGAACCGGTGCTCACCCAACTGTGGTTACCCAGCATGCGCAGGTAGAACACCAGAAATAGCGGCACGGCGAAATAAACGCCGATGAAATGAATCAGGCCGATCATCACGGTGATAGACCCCGCCACCATCGCAAACAAGTAGACGGCGGCTGGATCCATATACGGCTCTTCGGACCGCGACACCGCGGTAGTACGCCGGATCCATCGGACTATAATCCAGGTACAGCACGCCAGCATTCCCGCGGACAGCCAAAAAGGGAACGCCCCACCACCCGGCCCCTCGTCAGGGATCCAGCCGATGGGGAGTTCCGCACTCTTCCACATCATGTAAGCGGAAAAGACGCCAAGCACGAGTGCCATGATCAACTCGGCCTTTCGCATCCTGGCGTCCGTTTATCCGCTGGTGGAGTGCAAGGAGGAGACTAGATTTCGCCGATGTCTTTGAGCATCTTTTGGTGAATGTCACGCTCGCGCTGCCAATAGGCTTTCAAGTCCGCACCGGTGAGGAATTCGCCGTACAGGCTCTTCTTCTTGCGGTAGGTCTGCCACTCTTCGGAATTGAAAACTTTAGTGAACACGCCGCGGTAGTAGTCTTCGGCTTCCTTACTCATGCCCGGCGCGCCGACCACGCTGCGTTGCATGAAATACACGAAGTCCTTACCCAGTTCCTTGAACGTCGGCGCATCGCCGAACAGTTCCAGGCGCTCCGGTGTGAACGCCGCCAGGGCGCGCGTTTTACCGGCTTCGTAGAAACCGAGTTGCTCGGACGGGTTGTTGACTGTCGAGTTGGCGTGGTTACCCGCCAGCTCCTTGGCAACACGGCCGCCGCCCTTGAACGGGACGTACTTCATGTTCAAGCCATAGGCGGTGTTCAGGAAGTTGGTGAGCAGCTGATCTTCCTGGCCCTTGCCGGTACCCGCCATGATCCATTCGTTACCCTTGGCTTTCGCGGCCTTGACGAATTCATTGACGTTGGTTATGCCCGAATCGGCATTAACCCAAAGCAGGAACGTGTCCTCGGCCATTCTCGCGATCGGCGCGAATGTCATGATGTCGACACCGAGACCAGGCTGGCGCATGGGCGTGGTGTAGAAACTGTTCAAGGTCACCATGATGGTGTGATCGTCGCCCTGCTTGCCTTTCAGGTGCACCAGCGCCTCGGCCCCGGATCCGCCGGGCTTGTTGATCGGCACAAAAGGTTTGGATGCGAACTTGTGCTTCTCGATCACACTCTGCATCAGGCGCGCCATCTTATCGGCGCCACCGCCCTTGCCCGCCATGATCACGAAATCGACAGGTTTCTTAGGTTCCCAGGCCGCTGCGGGGCCCGCTGCCAGTACCGCCAGGGCAGTAGTAGCAACAACGGGAAGTAAAGCGACTTTGCGAAGTGCTTTCATCAATCTTCCTCCACGTTTGACTAGATAGATATCGCAGGCTTTTTGCGTAAGCCATTGATTATCAGTAATTTACGCCTGGTCGCCTGACGACTTGTTGTTCTGCTATTTGGTATACGGTATACCAGGCTGCGACGAAGGCTAACGCCTTCGCGGGGGATTGTAAAGCTAACCGTCGGAGGGTCAATTCATTCGCTGGCAGATCTGTGAATACGCGCTAGACGCCGCGCCCCGTCAGCGCTCTGGCCATGGTTTCACCGATCGTGACCGGCGACTCGGCGATGTGCACGCCGGCGCCTTTCAGCGCGCGTATTTTGCTCGCGGCATCCCCCAGGCCGTGCTGTATTACGGCGCCGGCATGCCCCATGCGGCGGCCGGCGGGTGCGAACTGACCAGCTATGTAGGCGGTGACCGGCTTACCCGAGGGATGTGTTTTCAGGTACTCAGCCGCCTGTTCTTCCGCGACACCACCGATTTCGCCGATCAGTACCACGCCCGCTGTCGCGTCGTCCGCCATGAACAGTTCCAGGCAATCGACGAAAGACATGCCTTGCACCGGGTCGGCGCCGATGCCAACGCACGTCGACTGGCCCAGGCGCTGGGCCGTGGTCTGGGCCACCGCCTCGTAAGTCAGGGTGCCGGCCCGTGATACGATGCCGATTCTACCCGGCTGGAAAATATCGGTAGGCATGATGCCTATCTTGCACTCGCCCGGTGTAATGATGCCGGGGCAATTAGGGCCGATCAGCCGGCTCTGTGAATCTTCCAGCCGGCGCTTGATGCGCACTACGTCCAACACCGGAATGCGTTCGGTAACACAGACTATCAGCGGCATGCCGGCGGCGATCGCTTCGTCGATCGCCGCGGCCGCGGACTGCCTAGGCACGAAAACCACACTGGCATCGGCGCCGGTCTCTGCCATTGCGTCGGCCACGGTGTTGAACACCGGCAGTCCCAGGTGCCGGGTGCCGCCCTTGCCCGGGGTTACGCCGCCGACCATGTTGGTCCCGGCCCCCATCGCCTGTTCGGCATAAAAAGTCCCCTGCCGGCCGGTCATGCCCTGGCAGATCACCTTGGTCTGCGCATCAACCAGTATCGCCATACTTAACCTCGCTGCAGCAATTGCTGGGTACGGCGCCACCACGATTTGCGTTCCAGCAACCGTGTATCGCTCGCCGCCGACACGGCCTGTCGCGCGGCTTCGGCGAGATCACCGGCAAACACGACATCGGGCCCGGAATCGCGCAACCGCTGCCTGCCAAGCGTTGCGTTGGTGCCGCTCAGGCGCACCACCATAGGCACCTTGAGCGGTACCTCGCGGTTGGCGAGCAGAATGCCGTCGGCAAAATGATCGCAGCGCATGATACCGCCGCCAAAAACGTTCACCAGAATGCTCTGCACATCCGGATCGGCGAGCAGCAACTTGCAAGCGTCCTTGATGCGGTCAACCGGTGCATCCGGCGGGACATCGAGAAAGTTCGCCGGTTTGCCTCCGAGCAGACACACCGCGTCCACGGTGGCCATGGCCATGCCGGCACCACTCGCCACACAGCCGATGTTGCCGTCCAGCTTGATGTAATTCAGGCCATGGTGGCTGGCCGCAAGCTCACCCACGCGCAGTTCCGCCTCGTCGCGCAGCGCGCGTATTTCCTCGTGCCGGTATAAAGCATTGTCGTCAAACGCTATGACCGCATCCAGCGCCAGCATCTGCCCGCCGCGCACGATTGCCAGCGGATTGATTTCGATCAGCGAAGCGTCCAGCTCGGTAAACATACCGTACAAAGCAACAGCGATGCGCGCCGCTTCGGCTTCCTGCCCTGGCTCGAGCCGCAACTTCGCGATGCACGACCGCGCTGCCGCCTCGTGCAAACCGTCGCGCGGATCGATCGCCAGTTTGTGGATTGCGCTGGGCGAATCCACCGCCACCTTCTCGATATCGATACCGCCGCGCGCGGAGGCAATGAGCGTGACGCGGCTGGTTTCGCGATCCACCAGCATGCTCAAATACAGTTCCCGTTCGACCTCGCAGGCCTCCTCCACGTAGACATGCTCTACTTCGCGACCGCCTGGCCCGGTCTGCTCGGTAAGCAGCGTATTGCCCAGCATGTCCGCGGCATCGCGCTCGAGTTGCGCGAGCGAATCGGCAAAGCGAATGCCGCCGGCGCCGGTTTCGCGACCGGCGAAATGACCGTCACCGCGCCCGCCGGCATAAATCTGTGCTTTCACTACCCAGCGCTGTGCACCGCTGGCGCGCGCGACCTCGGCCGCCTGTTGCGCGCTGGCCGCGACCGCGCCGGTCGGCACGGGAATACCGTGCTCGGTGAACAGCCGCTTGGCCTGATATTCGTGTATGTTCATAGCGCTCCGCTGCAGATCTTCAGGTAGCGTGCCACGGTCTCGGCGATTCCGAGTTCCAGCGCCTCCACGGTAAGCGCGTGACCAATCGACACTTCGAGGATGTCCGGGATTTCCAGCAATGCCGCGAGGTTTTGCAGGTTCAGATCGTGTCCAGCATTGATCCCGAGACCTTGATCTTGAGCGAACCTGGCGGCCTCACGGTATTGTTGCAATACAGCCTGCTCATCGGGCTTGCCGAAGTTGTGCGCATAGGGTTCCGTGTACAGCTCGATGCGATCCACCGGCAAATCTTGCAGACCCGCGATCAGCTCTACGTCCGGGTCCATAAACAATGCGCTGCGTATCCCGCTGGCGCGCAATCGATCGAGCGCACTGTGCAACATTTCACCGCTGTCGCGCATGTCCCAACCGTGATCCGACGTTAACTGGGTCGCTGAATCCGGCACCAGTGTGCATTGGTCCGGGCGCGTCTCTTCAACCAGCGCCAGGAAAGAATCGGAAGGATAGCCCTCGACGTTGAACTCCACATTGGCGTGATCGACCAGCAAGGCGGCAAGTTCGGGCACATCGGCGTACTTGATATGCCGTTCGTCCTGGCGCGGGTGCACCGTGATCCCGTGCGCCCCGAGTTCCAGCAAGCGCTCGGCATGTTTGCGCAAATTCGGATAATCGGTGCCGCGGGAATTTCTCAGCAGCGCGATCTTGTTGACGTTAACGCTGAGCTTTGTCATGCCTTAGCCGACTGTTTGTTGTGCTTGCCGGAGTGGAACACCATGATGGCCGGTAGCTTACCTCACTTAAGCGACCAACGCTGAAGAGCCACCTGCTCACGTGTCCGATAGAGCGCCGTGTAGTTCTCGAACCCGTTGCAGGATGGCTCGCATCGCCGGATCGTGTATACCACTCTGGTGTAGATGCGCCACCGTTTCCTCCAGGTAGTCCGCACAACTCCCCAGCGCGCCAGCAGCTGATGCAATGCGCTGCGCCGTGTCTTCCAGGGGCAACCGGCCAGCGTAGGTTGGCAGCGACCGGTCGATGACGAAGGTGATCGCACGCTGCAACGCCGATTCCGCGCGGGCCCTCACCCAAACCGGCCGGTAACCGTCGGCGACTAACTCGCGCGCCCACAGGATGTCCAGTTCCCGTTCGACCTCGGCGGCTGCAATTCTGAACACGATACCCCGACAGGCACCACCACGGTCGAGCCCGAGCAGCAGACCAGGCTGCTCGCGGGTACCGCGCCCGACAGGGACGTTCAGGCAGAACCGCCTGTGGTAACCGTACACTTTCGCAGCCCGTTGCTCCGTATAGTGGATGGTAGGATTCCACATCAGCGATCCGTAGGCGAACACCCACACGTCGGTGTCGGGGCAAGCTCGGGCGGCAAGGATTTCAGCGCGTGATCGCAGGCGCTCCGCCGGCGTCGTCAAGCGCAGCAGACCATGGCTCGCCGCGCCGGCGAGCGCCTCGGACAGTCCACCACTGCGAATGAACTCTCGATCGATCATTGGGGAATTTTGCGACAATGCATGACTATCTTCCAGACGGGTTGCAAACGTTCCGCGATAATGCCCAGCTGATCATTCGCGCGTGAAAATTACTCACTCGAGACACATATGTTGATACTGGCCGCGTTCCATGGCTGATCCCAGCATCCCCGAATCGACCGCCGAGCTGCTCCTGCAACGAATGAAGTCGCTGGGTGTGGATTACGTTTTCGGCAACGCCGGCACGGATTTCCCCTCGCTCATCGAAGCCTTTGCACGCGTACCCGAGAGTGGGCTCGACCTGCCGCAGCCGGTCCTGGTCGCCCACGAAACCGTGGCGGTGGGAATGGCGCACGGCTATTACCTGGCGAGCGGGCGCGCGCAGACCGTCATGGCGCATGTCAACGTGGGCCTGGCGAACGCACTGATGGGTGTGTTGAACGCGGCCACCGACAACGTACCGCTGTTGATGTGTTCGGGACGCACGCCGCTCACGGAGCGCGGTCGCCCGGGCAGCCGCTCCCGGCCGATCCACTGGGGCCAGGAGATGCGCGATCAGTCGGCCATGGTTCGCGAGGCGGTGAAATGGGACTACGAACTGCGCTACCCGGAGCAGGCCGCGCTGATCGTGCAACGCGCCCTGGCGATCGCCGACAGCGACCCGATGGGGCCTGTGTATCTCAGTCTGCCCCGGGAAGTGGTAGCGGAACCCGTGTCCGGCGCGCTGCCGTTGGAAACCCGCCAGCAGCCTGTCAAGGCCGGGACGCCGCACCCCGAGGCCGTTGCCGCCGCCGTGAAACTGCTGCGCAGTGCCGCCAATCCTGTGATTGTAGCCCAGCGACCGGTGGGATCGGACGACGGCCGGGCGCTGGCGGCGTTCGCCGAGCGGTTCGCGATTCCGGTGGTCGATTTCTGGGCGTCGCGCAACGTGATCGGTACGGACCATCCGCTTTTTGCCGGCGGTGATGCGGCGACCTGGCTCACGGATGCCGACGTCATTGTCACGGTGGAAGCACTGGTGCCCTGGCTGATCGACCAGGAGAACGCCCCGTGGGACGCACGCATAATCGCCATTGGTCCCGATCCATTGTTCAGCCGTACACCGCTGCGCAGCTTTCCCGTCGACGTGGCACTGGGCGGGTCGGGCGAACTGGCCATCGATGCGCTGAACCGCGGACTGATCGAGTTCGAGGACTCATTACATGCAATCGTGTCCGAGCGGCGTGCACGTTGCGCCCGGCTGATCGAGGAGCAGCGTGCGGCAGCCCTGGCCCGCGCGCAGGGCGGAAATGGCTCACCGATGAGCTCAGCGTGGGTCAGTCTCTGCCTGTCGCAGGCCAAAGACGCCAACGCCGTGGTATTCAACGAACTCGGCTGTGATCCATCGGTGATGGACTTCGCCAGGCCCGCTACGCTTTTTTCGACGAGCTTCTCCGGCGGGCTGGGATGGGGCCTGCCAGCGGCGCTGGGCTACCAGCTGACCGACCGTGAGCGCCTGGTGATCGCCTGCGTCGGCGACGGCTCCTACATTTTCGCCAACCCGGTAGCGTGCCATCAAGTGTCGATGGCCGAACGGCTTCCGGTTCTGACTGTTGTGTTCAATAACGGCACCTGGGGTGCGGTGAGACGGGCAACACTCGCCATGTACCCCCACGGCGCCGCGGCGCGCAGCAATGCCATGCCGCTGACTCAACTCTCGCCTTCGCCCGATTACGCGGCGGTAGCCCGGGCACACGGGCTTTGGGCAGAGCAGGTACGCGACGGCACGGCGCTGCCCGACGCTATCGAGCGGGCAATTTCAGCAATTCGCAACGATGCGGTACCTGCGCTGCTGGACGTCAGTGTCGCCGTTTGACGGACGCGCCGCACCGTTGATGACAGCGCGCGTTTGGCGCGGCGAACGTTACGAATACCTGACGTTGCCGGCTAGGAAACCGTGCTTTTTGCCTCGGCACCAGCACGGGCTGCGACGATTTCGCGGATCAGCAGCATGCCGCCCAGCAGCACACCGGCGATGTCCGTCCAGATCGCCTGCGCGAACGCGTCCGCGGGAATCAGCGCGCACAACCCCGCAGCCGCGAACGCAATGCGCATCGGTGCAGCCAGCGGGCGCGTGAATTGCCCGGCGATCGCAATCGATCCCAACCACACGCCCATCGCTGCGGTGAGCAACGCCAACACCACCGTTTGCGATTCGCCGATCAGCAGCAGGCTGGGCGAGGCCACGAACAGAAACGGCACGATATAAGCCGTCCAGCCGAAGCGCATCGCCTCGACGCCCGTGCGCATCGGACTTGACTTGGCGATGCCCGCGGCGGCGAACGCGGCGATGGCTACCGGCGGGGTAATCATCGACATCATGCCGAAATACAGAACATAGAGATGGGCGGCAACCGGGTTGACACCCACCTCCACCAGCGCCGGCGCGACCAGCGCAGCGAGGATCACGTAGACGCCCAGCGTCGGCAGTCCCATGCCCAGTACGATGCAAACCAGCGCGGCCAGCAGGAGCAGAACGATCGGTTCGCCGGCACCGAGCTGCACGAGTGCGTAAGTCAGGTTGAAGCTGAGCCCGGTGATATTGAGCACAGCGATGACGATGCCGGCCGCGAGGCAGATCACGATGATGTCGATCACCGCGAAGCCGGTGCGCCACAGTGCCTGCACAATGTGCCAAGGGCGCGGGCGCACGCCCTGGTAGCCGAACACAAAAGCAGTGATCAGCACCGCCGCGGCGGCAGCCAGCGCCGCCCGTTCGGGTTGCCAGTTGAGCGCGAACAACGCATAGATCAACAATGCGAACGACACGAAGAAGTGCCAGCCGCTTACCACCTTACGCCCCGAGGGGATGTCTTTCACATCGACGCGGGAAATTCCCAGTCTGGCCGCCTCCAGGTCGGCCTGAATGAACAGCGCGATGTAATACAGCAGACCCGGTGCCAGCGCCGCCATCACCACTTGCGAATAAGGGATCTGCAGAAACTCGGCCATCAGAAAAGCCGCGGCGCCCATCACCGGCGGCATGAGCTGTCCGCCAGTCGACGCGACCGCTTCGATAGCGCCCGCCTTGTGCGATGGGTAGCCGCCGCGCGTGATCATCGGGATAGTCACCACCCCGGTGGCAACCACGTTGGCGACCGCCGACCCCGAGATCGATCCGAACAGCCCCGACGCGACCACGGCGATTTTCATCGAGCCGCCGCGAAAGCGGCCCATGCTGACCAGCGCCGCGTCGGTGAAGAAACTCGAGCCGCCGGTCACGGCCAGCAGGCTGCCGAAAAAAATGAAGGCGATGACAATAGTGGCCGCCACTGCCAGCGGGATGCCGAGAATGCCGTTGATGTCGAACGCCAGGTAGCCGGCGAGCTTCTGCCAGTCCTGCGCGCGGCTCGCCAGCCGACCGGGGATCACATCGCCGAACAAAGCGTAGGCGACAAAGCAGACGACGATGATGGGCAGCGCCCAGCCGGTGGCCCGGCGCAGGGCCTCGAGGCCGAGCACGGCGACGATCACGCCGGGGACATAGGCCTGGGGCGG
Organism: Gammaproteobacteria bacterium; assembly: GCA_029861595.1. Classification (GTDB taxonomy): domain Bacteria; phylum Pseudomonadota; class Gammaproteobacteria; order JAHELT01; family JAHELT01; genus JAHELT01. Next base: position 2,981 of record JAOTYY010000119.1, on the reverse strand, counting down.
GCGAAAAAAGATCTGATTAACGAGGTCCGGGTAACGTACCGCGATGAAACCGGCGGCAGCGAACCCGAGCGCGGCAGCGGCAAGATCGTACCAGGGCACCGATTGGCGCGCAGCCCCGCGCCGCGCCGGCAGCCTCAGGAAAGCGACCGGTAGCGCGAGCGCCAGTGCCGCTGCGAAGAACTGCTGAGGATAGAGCCCCAGCGAGAGGTACCGGGGTACACCCAGCGACCAGGCCGCGGCTGCGATGGTCAACAACGCACCCAGGCCACAGGCCACGGGGCCCCAGATGGACCGGGACAACGGCTCGGTTTGCGGTCCTCTCGGAGCGGGCTCAGGCACCGGATGTCACTTCCAGAGACCGGCCTCCTGGTAAAACTTTACCGCGCCGGGGTGATACTCGGCGGGGCTGGTATCACCGACCATATGCGCTTTCGGTTTGAAACCCCGGAATGCGCCGAACACGTCCGCCATGCCTTTCTGGTTGTCGTGCAGAATCTTCGCCATTTTGTAGACAGTGTCATCGGCAACACCCTTGTTGGTGAACACCAGCTGCGCGTAAGCGACAAACCAGCCTTCCTCGAGCACACCGGGCGCCCCGCGACCAGGTTTTATCTTGATGAAATACCCGGCCGGCCAGTGCTTGCGGACCAGCGCCAGGTTTTCGGGCGTGTTGTCGATCGGCAAGGCGCGCAGGCCGCCGACCTTGGCATCAGCCTCACGCACTTTCCCCGCACCATGGGCAAAAATGAAACCCACGGATTCGCCGGACATGAAGGCGTTGGCGCCGGCAACCACGCTGGCAACCTGCACCGGCTTCACGTCGTCCCGCGTCATACCGGCCGTCGCGTAGTGCGCATCGAGTTGCGGCAGGATTGTCTTTTGCGCCGTGTAACCGGCGACCATCGGTTTGCCGCGAAGGTCCGCAATGGTCTTAATATCGGAATCCTTGCGCACGAAGATTCCTTCGCGCAGCGGCATGATGAGTCCGACTACCCGCAAGTCGGGGTTCTTGCGGCTGTTGAACCACTTCTCGCCCTGCAGGGCATAGTTGAACTCCGTCAGATTGGCGACACCGAACTCTATCTCGCCCGCGTTGACCAGCGGCAGATACTGGTTAGGGCTGGTCGCCGGTTGAATGGTGGCATTGAGGCCGCCCTCGTTGGCAACCTTGGCCACGGCCGAACCGATGTTGTGAAACAGTGAGCCCGGGTTCGACGTGGCTATGCCCACCGATTGCGCAAAGGCCGTGCCGCCCATCAACAGCGAGAAACCGGCAACGCCAAACAATCGCGAGAGTTTCATTTGTTATGTCCTCCTCTGGAGCTTGTATCGGCATTACGGACAACGGCGATAGACTTGTCAAACGGAACGCGGCTGCACGCACTGGTGCCGGAACAACGGGCATCGGGAAAACAGCATTACTGGCTACTCGGGAAACCGGCCTTGCGCAGGTGTTCGAAGAAATGCTCGAATTAGTTTGAAAGCTTCGCAACGCCGGAAGCTGCAAGTCCGCTCTGTCCGTTGTCAGCCCAGTCTCGGACCAATGCGGCGATTAGGCCAATGGACGCTACACCGACAAAGCCGACCTCGCGGAACGGCATAGACCGAAAAATCTTCTGCGCCGCACAAGTCAGAGAACGGCTATGACCGGACAGTCGCCTTGGACTTGAACGGATCGGATTGTATCCACTCGATTGTCTGTCGCAGCATAGTAGGGATATCTCGCATCACGACACCGAGGCTATCCCGGCGGGTAAAATCAAACCCCGTTGGCGCAACAGGAGGCTCTATTAGAGGTTCCGGCATCTTTATATCCGGCAGTATCTTCTGAAGCTCCGCGTAAATATCCTGCCAGTGCCAACTGTCATATACACCGAAATAGCGTCCCGATGCCCTCGGATTTTCATAGGCTGCCAGAAACAGCGCCGCCAAGTCATGTAAGTGACTCATGGAGCTAGAATCATTTGGTACTTTTTTGTGTCGGCCTTCCCCTCCATTAATTAGGCTTTGCAACCAGACATGCGGATTACCGTTCATTTGCTCAGGCAACACAACCGGCCCATACATGCCTGTTGGCAAGATAATGGACAAGCGTACATCGTTTTCTGCGGCCAACTTCATGGCGGCCTTTTCCATGACGGTCTTGGTGGCAGATGTGTACTTCTTCGCCCGGCATTGCTCATTCTCGTCTGACCAGTGCTCAACTTCGTTCTTGATTGGCACCGGCGGAACTGGATTGGTGCTGCTGGTACTGCTGCAAATCACCGCATTCCTAACACCTTGGCGAACCGCAGATCGCAGGATATTCATGCAACCATTGACAGTTGGCATGATGATCTCCGCATAACCTTGCTCGTCGTCCATCTCGCGCGCTGGCTTGCCTGAGGGACCGGCGTATACCGGTATCAGACAAGCTATAAATACGCAATCGGTTCCCGCCAGAGCGGCATCAAATGATCCTTCCTCTGCCATATCGGCACCGAAAAGTCTCAAGGTTTCCGGCGCGCCCGGCAAAGCGTTTAAGAAAGGCGCTTTGTTGGGTGCACTCGGGTCGCGCATAGTGCCGTGGACGGTATACCCACGCGCCAGAGCTGCCCTGACGATGTTCGATCCGACAAGGCCGCTAGCACCCGCCACGCATATTGCGTTTCTTGATGTCATCGTTTTCTTACTCCCACTGACGTTGATTGAGCTAATTCGGTCCTTGATCTGGAACGCCGAAAGCGTCCTCGACCGTGGGGGGACGTCGCAGCTGGTAAGTTTCGCACAAGCTCTGAAAGAAGAACCCGCGGCTCTTGACCTGGCGGAAAAGCCCTCGGCTACAGACGGAATCGGTTGATGTCCGTAATCGAGGCTACTACAGCCCGAGTTCAGAGCCAGGATTCTTTCTGGGATGCCGAGATTGTGTTGATAAACTCCGAGGCGAAAAAGAAAGGTGCACGAGAATACGCTACTTTTCGTTTCGCGCCTAAACCCTCGGT
>JAOTYY010000332.1 GCA_029861595.1 Gammaproteobacteria bacterium | reverse complement strand
TAAGCTAAATTCCAAGAATTTCAAGAAATTAGTATTAGCCGTAGCGGTGTGTGAAGTGTATGCGGTGGCGTGTTTTGGGGACACCATACCGATGGGGGGCGGGGCCTTTTCAACGGCTTATCTCGAAAGGGATAGTCACCCTTTCCAGCTGCTCCGAATGTTGCACCGAAACTTTTCCTAGAGGCTTTGTTCGGTGAATATAAAAGTATCCAAATCAATACTTTATACCTCCTCTGCCTGTCTCTGGCACCAACAGTCGAGAACCTGGCCTGGGACTGACGCATTGGATACTCATCTATGGCTCGTACTGCCCTACAATTAACGTCATACCTGGTATCCGTCATGGACCGCGCAAATGCCCGACGCTGTGATTGTCGCTGAAAACCTGCGATTCGGCCCCAAATATAGTAGGGAGTACCGTGTGTGGCGCGATGCGAAGCTGCGCGCACGCGACGGTACCCGGATCGCGGCAATGGTAGAGATTCGTGATCCGCTGCAACTCGGCGCCGGTGAGCTGGCCGCCCTGAAGCACCAGTTGGCGTGCCACAATCTGGCATTCTACTGTTGTGCGAGGGATGTTGACGCTGGAACCATGTGTGCCCTGGGGCGCCAGCTGGGACTGCGGCGGCTCGACCACCATCTTTGTGCCGACCGTTCCGGTATCGCGACGATTGCGGACGGCTCGACACCGGGGTCCGGCGAGTTCATTCCGTATACCACGCGCGCGCTGAACTGGCACACAGACGGCTACTACGTTCCTGTCATGCGATCTGTGCGGGCGTTCGTGCTGCACTGCGTGGAAGCCGCCGTCGACGGCGGTGCCAACCGATTCTATGATCACGAGCTCGCCTACATCATGCTGCGTGAGCGCGAGCCTCTCTGGATCGATGCACTGTCACAGCGCGATGTGCTGACGATTCCCGGGTATGCGGTGGACTCGGGAGTGTCGCGACCGGACATCAGCGGGCCGGTGTTTTCCGTCCGCAGTGACGGTGGTTTGCACATGCGTTATACGGCTCGTACCCGTCACGTAGTATGGAAACGCGACACTGCCGTACAGGAGGCCATCGGCTTTCTGCATGAGATACTCGATGACCCGGACGGTTACGGATGCCGTCACACGTTGCGCGCCGGGGAAGGAGTTGTGTGCGCGAACGTTCTGCACAGCCGCGACGCCTACGTCGACAATCAGCCGGTACAGCGCAGAAAACTGCTGCGCGCAAGGTACCGGGATCCCCTTGACGTCCACTGAATGGCCGGGGCACGTTGTGACCGTAACCTATTGGCAAGAAGACGCGCAGCACGACAATGAGTACGTTGCACCGGAGGACGTAGTCGACGTCAGTTACCGGATGCGTTGCCGTGAACTGCCTGTCGATCATGTGCACGCGCTATCGAGCGCGCTCCGGGATGCCTTACCCTGGTTGCGGACTGCAGCCAATGCCGGCGTCCACCCGATCTACGTTGCTGAATCGGGAAATGGCTGGCAGCGGCCGCAGGATCCTGACGCCGCGCTGCACCTGTCGCGGCGCACGCGCTTGAAACTGAGATTGCCGACGCAAAGATTGCCGGCAGCGCGGGAGCTCGTTGGCCGTACGTTACAGGTCGCTGGTCAGGACCTCAGCATCGGTGAATTGACCATCAAGCCATTGACGACGTGCGCGACGCTGTTTTCCCGCTATGTCGCGTCGAACCATGCGCACGATGAAGTACGTTTTCTCGCTGAGGTGTCCGCCCATCTGCATGACCTCGAGGTATCCACCAAACGACTGGTCGCCGGCCGGCTGCACTCCCTGCGGTCCCCCGACGGCCCGGTCAATGCGAGAAGTCTAATGGTCGCTAACCTGTCCCCGGCGCAGTCGATACGCTTGCAGGAACAAGGGCTCGGGCCGGGCCGCAGTTTCTGCTGCGGGTTGTTCGTGCCGCACAGAGGCATAGATTCGGTGGGCGATGCACGCTTGTGACAGCCAACCATGCGTATACCCTGACGGGCATATACAATGCGTGGAGAACGACGGTTACTATCGCCGCATAACTGATTGAGGAACGATCATGGCCAACCAGGCGCTGGACGACAAGCGGCAGAAAATCGAGAAGCTGTTGGCGATGCAACGTAAGTTCATCGAACTGGACCACGAGCAGGGAGTGGAAATGAAGGAGTATTTCGCGCCCGAAGAAGGCGATGCGCTGCAAGGCTATCGTCAGCAGTACACCGCACTGGCAATGGAAGTCGTCGACGAGGCGCATGCCATAGTGGGATCCAAACGCGAATAGCTCCGTTCCCGGCTTGCGGTTTGCCGGATAACACGTTCGTGCTGCTCAAAGTGACGGTGGCCGAGCAGACGTTCCGTGTGAACGTACCCAGCGATGTTCTCGAAGACGGTGAGGATTTTTTCCACAGTCTCGACCGGGACATGGACAGCGGTTGGCAGATGAGCCGCGTGTGGGTAGCCAATCCCGATGCTGTGCAGCGATGTCAGATCGTAGCGGACAAGCTCCTCACCGCTCTGGAACAGGACAACGAACAATCGATCGGGTTACTGGCGGCCTACATCCTCAAACGGTGTCCGGGCACGACCGAAGTTGTCGTGGATACGGCAGGTAACATGCTGGATACTCAACTGCGACGTGAATGACCCGTTGTATCGCCGCAGGCTTACAGGGAGTGAGCCGCGACGAATGTTTCGGCAGTCCCACGCTCCCAATCGTCCAGCGGCAGTTGTTTAGCGACCGACAACCAGTGCTCTGCGCTACGCTCGACGAGTTGCTGCAATTGCGCCAGTTGCTGCGTTTCCCGCCACAGGTCGTAGGCATTGATCAAACTCGGCTGCAGCGATTTGCGCAACGGACCGAGAGTGCTGAAATAGAAATGGAGAGCAGCGGGGCGGAAATCGCGTAGTAGGTAAGGTAGCGTCGTCAGGGCGTCGGCGATGTTGTCGCGTACTGCGCGGATCAGTGGTTCGGCGGGTTTCCCCAGCGCCCGCGCAAGCAAGTCTTGCCACTCGCAACCGAGCAACGCGCCGGCGTGCAGTTCGCCAAGCTCATGCTGCACAAAGGTTTCCAGTTCATCATTTACCATGCGCGCTATGGCCGTATAGGGGGCGCTCTCGAATCCGTAAGCCTGTAACGCGCGCCGCATCGGCGTATCGTGCTTGTGCCAACTGGCTTCTTGCGCTTTTTCCCACAGCATTCGCGCAATCGCATCGCGGCGAATGAAGACAGTGTCTTGCATACTCATTGCGGGTAGTGCACTGACATCGCGGGCGTGTTCCCTCCCGGCAATCAGGATTCTCACGCCTTCGCACTCCCGAACCGAGTCCAGTTCAGCGAGAAAAAAATGCGCGGCGCCGCGAATACCGAAGCCCGCGCTGTAGACCAGGCCGTTGCCTGCGAGAACGCTGTTTACTGACGCGGCGTCGAAAGGATCGAAACGGTAGTTATCGACGACCAGCGGCCGAAAAGGCTGGGTTTCGATCGTT
>JAOTYY010000118.1 GCA_029861595.1 Gammaproteobacteria bacterium | reverse complement strand
CAGAACCCGTGGCAGCAGCAGAACCCGTGGCAGCAGCAGAACCCGTGGCAGCAGCAGAGCCCGTGGCAGCAGCAGAGCCCGTGGCGATACCTGTCGCGGAAGAAGCGCCGGCGCGGAAAAAGGTAACGACCAAGAAAACCGCGACCAAGAAAACCGCGGCGAAAAAAACTACTGCGAAGAAAACCGCGGCGAAAAAAACTACTGCGAAGAAAACCGCGGCCAAGAAAACCGCGGCCAAGAGCACCGACTGATTTACACAGCCAGCAGGTTCGCGGTGGAGTGACGACTTCGAGGACACAATGACGATGCAGATTACAGCGAGCATGGTGAAGGAACTGAGAGAGCGCACCGGTGCCGGCATGATGGAGTGCAAGAAAGCACTGGTGGAGACTGACGGCGATATGGACGGTGCCGCTGAGCATTTGCGTAAAACGGGAATCACCAAGGCTGACAAGAAAGCCGGCCGCATTGCGGCGGAAGGCACTGTGCTGGTGGAGGTCGACGACACCGGAGAGCACGCGGCGCTGCTGGAAATAAACAGCGAGACGGATTTTGTCGCCAAGGACGGGAATTTCGACGAGTTTGCACGGCAGATTGCACATCTGGTGCTCACCAAACGGCCGAGCGACATGGCCGCGCTGGCACGACTCGAAACAGCCGGCGGCAGCGTCGAAGAAATGCGCCAGGCACTGGTGGCCAAAGTCGGCGAGAACATCCAGATTCGCCGATTCGAGGTGCATGGCTCGCAAGGCGGGCAGTTCGGCATCTATCGCCACGGCACCAGAATCGGTGTGCTGGTGGAACTCGAGGGCGGAAATACGAACCTGGCGAAGGACGTCGCCATGCACATTGCCGCCAGTCGACCGGTATGCGTGGGCGAGGATCAGGTACCGCAGGCGGTGCTCGAAAAGGAGCGCGAGATTTTCGCAGCACAAGCGGCGGAGAGTGGTAAGCCGCCGGAAATCGTCGACAAAATGGTGCAGGGACGGATCAAGAAATTCCTCGGGGAAATCACGCTGCTCGGGCAGCCGTTTGTCAAAGACCCCGATCAGAGCGTTGGCAAGTTATTGCAGGCGGCCGGCGCGAGCGTAACCTATTTTCAACGCTTCGAAGTGGGTGAAGGTATCGAAAAGAAGCAGGAAAACTTCGCCGACGAGGTGATGGCTCAGGTGAAGGGCAACTGAGCAGATCCCGCAGACGGTGGTAATGAGAAAGCCGGGTCCCTTCCCGGCTTTTTCGTGTCAGTGCTACTTCAGAATGGAATTGCGCGCTGCCCACGCTCGTGAGTGGCTGTGTTGAGGGCAGATTCGGGTAAACTGCGCCGATGGCAGGAAAATATAAACGAATCGTGTTGAAACTGAGCGGTGAGGCGCTGCTCGGGGATTGTGACTACGGTATCGATCCGCAGTACATCAAGCGCATTGGCGCGGAGATCGTGGAACTCAGCCGGATGCAGGTCGAAGTGGCCATGGTCATCGGAGGTGGCAACATCTTCCGCGGAGCGGGCCTGGCGGCAGCGGGTATGGACCGTGTGACCGGAGACCATATGGGCATGCTGGCAACCGTGCTCAACTCGCTGGCCATGCAGGACGCCCTGGAGCACCTTGGGCTCAATTGCCGGGTGATGTCGGCGATCCGCATGAATCAGGTTTGCGAGGACTACATTCGCCGGCGTGCAGTGCGGCATTTACAGAAGGGGCGCGTCGTGGTTTTTGCCGCCGGTACCGGTAATCCCTTCGTGACCACCGATTCCGCTGCCAGCCAGCGGGCCATCGAGGTTGGTGCCGACGTAATGCTCAAAGCAACCAAGGTAGACGGCGTTTACGACAAAGATCCGGAGCGATTCCCGGATGCGAAGAAGTACAGCCGTATTACTTACGACGAAGTATTGTCCAACAAGCTCTCGGTAATGGATACCACTGCAATAGTAATGTGTCGCGACCACGACTTACGGTTGCAGGTGTTCAATCTCAACAACCCGGGCGATCTGGTGCGCGCCGCGAGCGGTGAACACGTGGGCACTGTGGTGGAGAGAAAATAGCTATGATCGATGACATCATCAAAGACGCACGGATCCGCATGGGCAAAAGCGTGGAGGCGCTGAAGCAGGAACTGGCCAAAATACGTACGGGACGTGCACACACTAGTCTCCTCGATCACATAACCGTCGAATATTATGGTACGCAAGTGCCGTTGAGCCAGACCGCCAAAGTAAGTGTTGAAGACTCACGCACGTTAACGGTGACGCCCTGGGAGAAACCGATGGTGCAGGTGGTGGAGAAGGCCATCATGAACTCCGACCTGGGATTGAATCCTTCCACCGCGGGTGAGGTAATCCGCATACCCATGCCGCCGCTCACCGAAGAGCGTCGCAAAGACCTAGTCAAGGTGGTGCGGCACGAAACCGAAAACGGACGCGTGGCGATCCGCAATATCCGCCGCGACGCAAATCACCATCTGAAGGAATTACTGAAGGAAAAGGAAATTTCCGAGGACGACGATCGCCGGGCGGAAGACTCAGTGCAGAAACTGACCGATCAATTTGTTGCGGAAATGGATAATCTTCTGCAAGTCAAAGAGCAGGAACTGCTGGAGGTCTGATCTGCGTGCCGCAGCATGCAGGTTAGACCGGCGCGAATCCGGAATTGACGGTGTCAGAAATGGCGCGCGGCGCGATACCAAGGCACATAGCGGTAATCATGGACGGTAACGGGCGTTGGGCGACGGCGCGTGGCTTGCCTCGCTCGGCGGGCCATCGAGCCGGCGTGGACGCGACCCGGCGGCTCGTCGAGGCCTGCGCGCAGCGCGGTATCGAGGTACTCACCATATTCGCGTTCAGCAGCGAGAACTGGCGGCGTCCCCGCTCGGAAGTCGATCTGTTGATGGATTTGTTCCTACGTACTTTGCAGCGCGAAGTGACGCGTCTGCACGAAAACGCAATACGGGTGCGCTTCATCGGTGATCGCCAGCGGTTCAGCCCGGCGCTGCAAAAGCGCATTGCCTGGGCCGAAGATCTCACCGCAAGAAACGGTGGAATGGTGCTGATGATAGCAGTGAACTACGGTGGGCGCTGGGACCTGACACAGGCTGTGCGTAACATCGCAGGTGCAGTGGCGGAGGCGCGCATAAGCGTTGAGAGCATTGATGAGACGATGTTGTCGCAGCACTTGTGTGGTGGCGATGTGCCGGAACCGGATTTATTCATTCGCACTGGCGGCGAGCGGCGGCTGAGCAATTATCTGCTGTGGCAACTCGCTTACACGGAGTTGTATTTCACCGATCGGCTGTGGCCCGATTTCGACGCCGAGGCGCTGGACGCGGCGCTGGAACATTACGGCGCAAAGCAGCGTCGCTTCGGGCAAACGGGCGCCCAGGTGGGGGACGGCGAGCATGCTTAGACTGCGTGTCATGACCGCGCTGGCGATGTTCGCGGCCATTGTTTCCGCCGTCGTGTGGCTCGACACGCAATGGCTGGGACTGGCTCTGGGCGTGATCATTCTTACGGGTGCCTGGGAATGGGGCGCGTTGTCGGGACTGCGGAGTCCGGGTGCCAAGATCGCTTATGTGGCCGGCATGGCCGTGCTGGCTCTGGCGACGGTGAGCTATTTGCCGGATGCGGCGTTGCCGGCGGTGGGCTGCCTGTGGTGGTTGCTGGTGACGGCACGAATTCTGGTCGGCCAGGCGGCGGTGCCGTTACAGGGCCGGGTCAGCCGGGCATGGTTGGCGGCCGGTCCGATGACCCTGTTACCGGCATACTCCGCGATCCTTTACCTGCATCGAAGCGATTCGTTCGGTGCGGTTTTTCTGCTGTATGCGATGAGTATCGTGTGGGTGGCGGATATCGGTGCTTACTTCACAGGACGTCGCTGGGGCATGCGCAAGCTGGCACCTGCGATCAGTCCGGGTAAATCGTGGGAAGGGGCGGCGGGTGCCCTGGCGCTGGTCACTGCCTACGGTGTAGTGGGTGGCTGGTGGTTCAGCGCGACTCCTACCGCCGCCGCGTTGCTGGTGATCGTGGCGATGGCGGCTGGCTTGGTGTCCATTATCGGCGATCTGTTCGAGAGCTTGCTGAAACGTGCCGCGCAACGTAAGGATAGTGGCACGCTGTTGCCGGGACACGGCGGAGTACTGGATCGCATCGACAGCCTCACGGCGGCGATGCCGGTGTTTGCGTCTGGCTCACTGGTGCTGCCAGTCATATGAAGCGCCAAGCGGACATTGGCGTGATCGGCGTCAGCGTACTCGGCTCTACCGGTAGCATCGGTGAGCATACGCTGGACGTGCTGGCGCGCAACAGCGATCGCTTCGAGATAATTGCGCTGACCGCAGCACGCAGCGCCGATGTGCTGCTGGAGCAATGCCGTCGCTTTCGTCCTCGTTTCGCGGTTCTGAGCGACGCGCAGGCTGGCGAACAGCTGGCGAAACAATTGGCCGCCCAGGACCTGCCCACCGAGTTGTTGATTGGCGAGGCCGGCCTGAAGCGGGTGGTGGCCTTGCCCGAGGTGGAATGCGTTGTCGCCGGCATCGTCGGCGCAGCCGGCCTCACACCGACATTGCATGCGGCGCGCCACGGGAAACGTATTCTGCTGGCGAACAAAGAAGCCCTGGTGATGGCCGGTGAGTTGTTGCTTGGCGCGGTGCGCGAACACGGCGCCGTGCTGCTGCCGGTCGATAGCGAGCACAATGCCATCTTCCAGTGTTTACCGAGCGATTTCGGCCGTGGTCTCGAGCAGGTTGGTGTAACGGAAATAGTTCTGACGGCCTCGGGCGGCCCATTTCGCGACCATGCACCGGGAGAACTGTCCAGCGTCACGCCCGAGCAGGCATGCGCCCACCCTAATTGGCAGATGGGCCGTAAAATCTCCGTTGATTCCGCCACCATGATGAACAAGGGGCTGGAAGTGATCGAGGCGCGCTGGCTGTTTGCGGCGCGTGCCGAGCAACTCTCGGTAGTGATGCATCGCGAGAGCATCGTGCATTCGCTGGTGCGCTTCAAAGACGGTTCAATGCTGGCGCAGATGGGTAATCCCGATATGCGCACACCGATTGCGAACGCCCTGGGTTGGCCGCAGCGCATCGACGCCGGTGTGGCGCCGTTGGACCTGGCAGCCCTGGGTGGACTCACTTTCGAGCCGGTGGACATGACCCGTTTCCCGTGCCTGCGAATTGCTTTCGAGGCACTTGCCCGGGGTGGCACCGCCGCGGTGGTTGTCAATGCGGCCAACGAAGTCGCCGTGCAAGCATTTCTTGATCGTAAGTTGCGTTTTGACAGAATCCACGAAATCATCGAGCGCACTTTGGCGGATTCTAACATAGTGACTGGCACTACTCTGGATACGGTGCTCGATGCGGATCGGGAGGCCAGGCGCCACGCGAGCGAGCACGTGGCGCGGTACGCGGAGGTCGATGCGGCATGAGCGAAATAATTTTCAGTGCGGCGGCATTCATTGTAGCGCTGGGCGCGCTGGTCACCTTTCACGAATATGGTCACTACTGGGTCGCACGTCGCCTGAACGTGAAAGTGCTGCGGTTTTCCATCGGCTTCGGTCGGCCGTTGTGGCAGCGTACTGCGGGTGCCGATAATACTGAGTACGTGATCGCCGCGATTCCGCTGGGCGGTTACGTGAAAATGCTCGACGAGCGTGAGGGACCGGTCGCGCCGGAAGAACGAGCACGGGCATTCAACACGCAATCTCTATCGCGGCGTACGGCAATCGTCGTCGCTGGACCTTTATTCAATTTCATCCTGGCGATCGTGGCGTATTGGTTTACGTTCGTGATTGGTATCAATGGCATCACGCCGCTGCTTGGTGAGGTCGACCCCGAATCGGCCGCCGGCAGAGCGGGTTTCCAGCTGGAAGACCGCGTACTCTCCGTCAATGGTGAAGCAACACCGACCTGGTCGCGTGTGCGCATAGTGATTCTCGAACAGGCGCTGGATAGTAACGATCCTTTGTTGATCCAGGTACACGATGCGCAAGGCAACACCGTAAGCAGATCACTGGCACTGCCACAACGCTCGCTGTTGCAGGACGAGGGTGATTTCGTCGCGGAACTCGGCTTCGTGCAGTGGTTTCCCGATGTCGCACCACGTATCGGCGGCCTGCTCGATGAACATGCCGCTGAGCGTGCCGGCATTCTGGTAGGCGATCTGGTTTTGCGCGCCGACGGCGTATCGATCGACACCTGGCGCGAATGGGTCACGTTCGTGCGCGCGCGACCGCTGCAGGACATCGATCTAGTAGTGCAGCGCGGTGACAGCGAGGTGCAATTGCTGTTGCGTCCGGATCTCAAAGACACGGGGCCGGAACAAATCGGCTACATCGGCGCGTACGAAGTCGAATCCCGTGCATTGTTGGCGAGGATGCGCACGACGGTACGCTACAGTCCGCTGCAGGCTGTGGGCGAAGCCCTGGGACGTACCTGGGGCATGACCAGCTTGACGCTGCGCGTACTTGGGAAACTGATTACCGGGGAAGCGGCTTTGCGCAATATCAGCGGTCCCATAACGATCGCGCAATACGCCGGTCAATCGGCCAGCATCGGCATCGACCACTACCTGAATTTCCTGGCCCTGATCAGCATCAGTCTGGGTGTGCTGAACCTGCTGCCAATACCGGTTCTGGACGGCGGCCACCTGCTGTACTTTCTAATGGAGGCAGTAACTCGCAGGCCGATTTCGGAGCGCGTGCAGATGTACGGACAGCAAATCGGATTGGTGATCCTTTTCGGTTTGATGGGATTGGCATTCTATAATGACATAGCGCGCCTCATGGGATGACCTATGGGGAAGGGCCGGGAATGGATCACAACCACAATCATATGTTTTTCCCTGCTTCTGGGAACCTGCGCGTACGCACAAACTGAATTCACTGTCGGCGAGATAGATATTCGCGGCACAGACCGTATCTCTGTCGGCACCGTGCTCAATTACCTGCCGGTGCGGGTCGGTGATACCGTGACGCCGCGTGACGTCAGTGCGGCAATCCGCGCACTCTACGAAACAGGCTTGTTCCACGATGTAACGGTTGGGCGTCGTGGTGATTCGTTTATCGTCACGGTGAAGGAGCGACCGGCGATCGCGGCGGTCGAAGTCGAAGGCAACACCCTGCTGGAAGATGAGCAACTGGACGACTCACTTTCACAGCTCGGCATAGAACGCGGCCGTGTGTTCAATGCATCTGTGCTGGAGAAAATACAGCAGGAGTTACAACGCCTGTATTTCAGTCAGGGCTATTACGCCATGACGCTGAAGACTTCGCTGGAAGAGCTGGAGCGCAATCGGGTCGCTATCAACATAGAGATATTCGAAGGAGAAAACGCGCGCATCCGGCACATCAAAATTATCGGCAACAATCAATTTCCAGACGACGAACTGCTCGATCTTCTCGAGTCTGGGGTAGCGGGGATGTTTCAATTTCTCAGCAGTGCCCACGAGTATTCGCGGGCCAAGCTTTCCGGTGATCTGGAGACACTTCGATCATTTTACCAGGATCGCGGTTTTGTACGTTTTGAGATTGTCTCGACCCAGGTGTCGATTTCCGCCGATAAACGCGATATTTACATAACGATCAATATCGATGAGGGTGAAGTCTATTCGGTGGAGAATATTCGCTTGAGCGGACAGTACCCCGTGTCCGAGGAGGAATTGCGCGAACGGATACTGATAAAACAGGGAGATATTTTCTCACGTAAGCGAATGAGCGAAAGCGCATCGAATATGGCGAGCGTGATCGAAGAGCAGGGCTACGCATTCGCCAACGTAAACGTAGTGCCGAAAATCGATGACGAGAAGCGTCTTGTTCATTTGACATTTGTCGTCGAACCCGGAAAACGTGCCTACGTCAGGCGCATAGAGTTCCTAGGTAATTCGAAAACCAGAGACATTGTGTTCCGACGTGAGTTGCGGCAGTTCGAGGGTGGCTGGTATTCGCCAAAGCGGGTTAGTCGTTCGCGGGTACGTATCCAGCGCTTACGTTTTATCGAAAGCGTATCGGTAGATACCGTGCGTGTGCCGGGAACCGAGGATCAGATCGATTTGCAGTTCACGATCAAGGAGAGGCCCGCCGGTTCGCTGAGCCTGGGCTTGGGGTTTTCGTCTTCTCAGGGATTGTTGTTCAATATCGGGGTGTCGCAGGAGAACCTGTTCGGCACCGGCAATCGAATTGCCCTTTCGCTGGACAACAGTGCAACGCGGCGCCAGCTCAGTTTTTCGCATACGAATCCGTATTTCACTGAGAACGGTGTGAGCCGCAGCTTCAATGTTTTTGCGAGGGAAACCGATGCTACCGAGATATCGACGACGTCCGATTATCTCACCGATTCGTACGGAGGCAGCATGAGTTTCGGGATACCGCTGAGTGAGTTCACCACCGTGCGCCTGGGCGGCGGGTTCGAGAATACGCAGGTGTTTGAAACCGAATCGACGCCGTTGCACATTGAGGAATTCATTGACAAATACGGCGACATCTACGACTTGCTGAACATCACCTCGAGTGTTGTCCGCGATACACGCAACCGTACTACGTTCCCCGAGCGCGGCAACAAACATCTAGTGAGCCTGGAAGCCACCCTGCCAGGCAGTGACTTGGAGTACTACAAACTTGGCTACGACTATGAATTCTTCTATCCGCTGAACGCGCGACGGTTAGTGTTCTCCTTCCGAACCGATCTGGACGGAGGTAACGGCTACGGCGATCTCGACGAATTGCCGTTCTTCGAGAAGTACTTCACCGGTGGTATACGCTCGCTGCGAGGCTATGCCGCATTTTCGCTCGGTCCGCGCGATTCCAACGGCAACACCAAGGGCGGCGATTTCAGGTCGATTTTCACCACCGAGGTGATTTTCCCGCCCCCCTGGGCCGAAGACGTTGCCAGCACGCGCTTCAGTTTGTTCATCGACATGGGCAACGTCTATGAGGATGTAGGGTCATTTGACAAGGACGAGCTGCGTGCCTCGGCAGGCGTTTCATTCAACTGGTTCTCCCCTATTGGACCATTGACATTTAGTCTGGCCGAGGCGTTAAATGATCAGCCAGGAGATGAGACTGAATCGTTCCAATTCGCGATCGGGACGCTGTTCTGATACGTTGCCGGCCGACGTGTCCAGATGTTGCGGAGTAACCATGATTTCGTGTTATATTCGGCCGCTGAACGGCCCGGATTAACGAAAGAATAATGGCCAGAACCTCCACCTTTTCCGCTATTGCTACACTGCTGGTTGTCACCACACTGACCGGCGCGGCGGCCGCGCAGGGGCCGAAAATCGGCTTTGTGGATATTCCCTTTATCATCGATCGAGCGCCCTCGGCGAAAGCGGCAAGTGCCCGGCTGGAGAAGGAATTTGCGCCCAGGCAACAGGCGATTCGTGAGAAACGCGCGGACCTGAAGAGCAAACGAGAGCAGCTGGAGAAAGACGGCCTGATCATGACCGCCGATCAGCGCATTGAGCTGGAACGCGAGATTCGCGCGATTGAGCGCAAACTACGCGGCGAGGAACAGGACTTTCGCGAAGAATTGAATATCCAAAAGAATAACGAATTCAAGAAGGTGCGGTTGTCGGTTATGGAAGCGATCAACCAACTGGCCAAAGAGGAAGAGTTTGACCTGATTCTCAGTGATGGCGTGCTGTTTTCCTCCAAGCGATTTGATCTGACGGAAAACATCCTTGAGCAGATGCAGCGCAGTAGCGAGCAGCAGCCTGCCGGCAACTGAGACTCGAATTGCGGGCATTCGTCTGCTTCAGCTCATCCATCGCGTTGCATTTTCCGTTCGGGAATTTCGATCACCAAGAGCCGCGGCATGACGCTTTCGGTAAGTGAGATCGCCGCGCATCTGGCGGCCGAGTTCCATGGCGATGGGGCGCGATTGATCGACAGCGTCGCGCCGATTCATGCGGCGGCTCCCAACACAATTACTTTCGTTTCCAATCCGCGTTTTCGTCGGCACCTGACCGACACCGGTGCGGGCGCGGTCCTGGTGACCCCGGAGATGGCTGAACATTGCCCGGCAGCGGCAATCGTGGTAAACGACCCTTATCTCGCTTACGCGCAGATCGCGCAACTCCTGCATCCGCGCCAACGCCCGCCTGGCGGCGTGCATGCGAGCGTGATCCTTGCCCCGGATGTGCAGCTTGGCCGCGACGTTGCGATCGGACCGCATGCGGTGGTGGAAACCGGGGTGATAATCGGTGCCGGAACCACGGTGAGTGCCGGTTGTTTTGTCGGTGCGGGATCACGGCTGGGAAGCGATTGTCTGCTGCAACCCAACGTAACAGTGCACAATGGGTGCGTACTGGGTGACAGAGTGGTGGTGCAAGCCGGCAGCGTGATCGGGAGTGATGGATTCGGTTTCGCCAATGATGCCGGACGTTGGGTAAAGATCCCGCACGTCGGTGGCGTGCGCATCGGCGACGATTGCGAGATCGGTGCAGGGACCACAATTGACCGAGGTGCTTTGGAAGATACGGTTCTGGAGCAAGGAGTGATACTGGATAACCAGATTCAAGTTGCTCACAATGTGCGTATCGGTGCCCACACGGCAATCGCGGGGTGCGTGGGAATATCCGGCAGTACTGACATCGGGAAATACTGCCGGATCGCTGGAGGCGTTGGTATCCTTGGACACTTGCAGATTGTCGACCACGTGCGCGTGGCGGCATGGTCTCTGGTGATGAAGTCCATTACGGAACCGGGTACATACGCGGGAGCGCCGCTGGAGCCAATCGCGAACTGGCGTAAAACCCAAGTACGGATCAAGCAGCTTGACGCGTTGGCACAACGCATGAAAAACATCGAAAAACGGGTGGACCTCGATGACTGATAACGATAATACGCTGGGCGAATTGGATATCCGGGAGATAATGGCGCGCTTGCCACATCGCTATCCGTTCCTGCTGGTGGATCGCGTGTTGTCGTACGAACCTGCCCGCACACTGACCGCCATCAAAAACGTCACTTACGACGAACCTTGTTTTACCGGCCATTTCCCCGGGCTCCCGATATTCCCCGGTGTGCTGATAATCGAAGCCATGGCGCAGGCGACCGGGTTGTTGGGTGCACTGACGATGGGCGACACATCCGATTCGGACTCCCTGTATCTGCTGGTGGGCGTGGACAAAGTACGGTTTCGGCGGCCGGTGACGCCGGGTGATCAGTTGCGCATCGTTGTCAATGTCGTCAACAACAAGCGTGGCATCTGGAAATTTGATGCCCGGGCTGACGTGGACGGTGACAGCGTGTGTAAAGGGGAGCTGATGAGCGCACATCGTCATGTCGAATGAGTGTGATCCATAAAACCGCGATCGTGCATGCCGATGCAGAGTTGGCCGGAGACGTCGAGATCGGGCCTTATACGGTGATTGGCGAGGGTGTAAAGCTCGGCGGTGGCTGCAGAGTCGGTCCGCACGTGGTGTTGAACGGTCCCATGACTATGGGCGCGAACAACCGGGTGTTCCAGTTCTGCTCGATAGGCGAGGCCCCGCAGGATCTGAAATATGCCGATGAACCGACGCTACTTGAAATCGGCAGCGGCAATACCTTTCGCGAATACTCGACGGTAAATCGCGGCACGGTCGGGGGTGGCGGGGTCACTCGCATCGGCAACGATAACCTGTTCATGGGATACACCCACGTGGCCCACGATTGTGTGATCGCCAACAGTGTAATATTCTCCAACGCCGCACAAATTGCCGGGCACGTAGAGGTGCTGGATTTCGCAATCCTCGGCGGATTCACCAAAGTGCATCAGTTCACGCACCTCGGTGAGCACTGTTTTACCGGCATATCGACTGTGGTAACCCGGGATGTTCCACCTTATGTAAGCGTTGCCGGCAGCCAGGGGAAGGCCTACGGGATCAATAAAAACGGCTTGCGCCGGCGTGGTTTCGGCGAGGACGTCATCGCGGCATTGTACAAAGCGTACAAAGTGCTCGTACACCGTCGCGGTCCGCGGGATGCGGCGCTCGAGGAGGTGCAAACGCTGTGCGCTGAGTTTCCCGAAGTACAGCGATTCACGGATTTCATCGTGCAAAGTGAGCGCGGCATCGTGCGCTGAGCGTTTGCGGCACACCGTTCCGCACCGTCAGGCGGCAAGTAATTCCGCCACCAGTTCCGCAACTCGCCGATTGGCTCCGCCTGATCCGAGGCGCTGTTTGACGTCTGCCAGATCGCTGCGCATGCACTCGGCATAGTCCTTGTCCTGCAGCAAGCGCACCAGTTCCACAGCGATGTCGGCCGGCTGCGCCTGGCGTTGGACGAATTCCCGCACTATCCGGCGGCCGGCAACGATGTTCACGAGGCCGATATCGTCCACTGTCACGAGCCGCTTCAGCAAGTAATAATTCAGTCGCCCGATCCGGTACACGATCGTCATGGGCACGCCCAGAATCGCGGTTTCCAGCGTTGCCGTGCCCGAGGACGTGGCGATTACGTCGCAGGCATTGACGACATCGTAGGTGTGTCCCTGCACGGTGATAAGATCAGCGTGCAACGCCCCTGCCATGGCCTGCACTTTGGCCGGATCCAACGTGTGGGCTACCGGTACCAGGCAATTGATCGGGCCCAACTGCTCGCGCACCAGCCTGGCAGCGCGGGCCAGGATGGGCAGGATCAGGCTTATTTCCCCGCTGCGGCTGCCCGGCAGGAAGCCTAATGTGGGCCGTCCCGGCCGCAATCCAAGCTTCTGGTGCAGCGCGCCGCGTTCGGTACCGACGGTCACCGTATCGATTAACGGATGCCCCACGAAGCGTACCGGAATTCCGGCGGCGCGGTAGATATCGACCTCGAACGGGAACAAAACTGCCATCATGTCCACCACGCTGCCGATCTCGTGTATGCGCTGCGGCCGCCACGCCCAGATCTGCGGACTAATATAATAAAGTACTGGTATCCCTAGAGATTTTGCGCAGTGAGCGAGCTTCATGTTGAATCCCGGGTAGTCCACCAGCACTCCAGATCG
>JAOTYY010000331.1 GCA_029861595.1 Gammaproteobacteria bacterium | reverse complement strand
GCGCGCCACGCGGTGGCCATCATAGACCGCCGCCGCGATGGTCGAGGGATTGCTGCAGTCGCCAATCGCCGACACCGATGCGATGCGCGCCGCTGCGAGCTTCCCCGGGTCCTGCGTCAGCATCAGATAAAGTCCGTTGTTCGGCCGGCGTGACGTCACCATCACCAGTGAAGCCGCCGGCACGGTTCGCCGACGTTCCGTGTAGACGCAAGCGAGCTCCGCCTTGGCGGCGCCGATGCTCGCGACATTGTGTGCAGTGATCACGTCGATACCCAGCTCCAGCACCCGCGCCTGAATACGGTGCTGCTCGAGCGTATTATGCGTCCAAGACGACACGTCCGGCGCCGTCGTAACCAAGGTGACCGCGTGGCCGTCGTGCCGCAGCTTCTCGGCGACCAGCCCGCCCAGGTAGTAATTGTCATCGTCAAACACGACGACCGGGCCGGCGATGTCGGTGCCAGCGAAGACATCCTCTGGCGTGACCACATGGGCCTGGTCCGAACCCGGAACCGGCTGCCAGTTGGTGACGCCGACTCCGTCGGCGCGCCAATGCGCGCCGGTTGCGAGAATCACGTGATTGAAGCCGAATTCCAGAATGTTGTCCGGTGTAAGCTCACTGTCGAGGTAAACCTCGACGTTGGCCATCTCCCGAATGCGCCCGACACGCCAGTCGCGCACCCGTGCCCAGGCGCTGAGACCAGGTAGGCCGCTCTCCTGCGTCACGCGGCCGCCGAGCCCGGTCCTCGCCTCGGCGAGGGTGACCACGTAACCGCGCTGACCGAGCGCTCGTGCCGCTTCGAGTCCGGCCGGCCCGGCGCCCACCACGACCACCGTATCGTCCGAGCCCTTGGGCGCAATCCGTTCCGGGTGCCAGCCTCGGCGCCACTCCTCGCCCACGCTCGGGTTCTGGGTGCAACGCATGGGGGTAAAGGTGAGTTGTCCGGAGACACAGACGTTGCAGCCGATGCATTCTCGGATTTCGTCGATACGCCCCTGTTCGATCTTCTTCGGCAGAAAGGGATCGGCGATCGACGGCCGCGCCGCACCGATCATGTCCAGCACGCCGCGCTTGACCTGGCTGACCATGGTGTCTGGTGAGGTGAACCAGCCGACGCCAACTACAGGCTTCGCCGTCACCTTCTTAACGAAGGCGATATACGGTTCCTGCAGACCTTCTTCGCCGAAGCGCGAGGTGACTGAGTCGTTTGCCCAGTCACTGACATTGATGTCCCACAGGTCGGGCAGCTCGGCGAGCATTTCGATGACCTCGCGACCTTCGTTCTCGCAGGTGATGCCGTCCGGTCCCTTTAATTCGTCCACCGCCAAACGCACGGCAACACCGCAGCGGTCGCCGACTGCGTTCTTGGTCTCTTCGATCACCTCGCGAAACAGTCGGGCCCGGTTTTCTAGGCTGCCACCGTACTCGTCGGTCCGCCGATTGCGCTGACGCGAAATGAAGTGCATCAACAGGGTCGAATCGTGACCAGCGTATACGTAAACAATATCCGCATCGGCCTGCTTCGCACGCAGCGCGGCGTAACGGTGCCAGCGTCGGAACTCATGGATGTCGCGCTTGTCCATCCCCCGCGACTGGGTAGGAATTCCGATGATGCTCGCCTGATCCGAGGGCCCGATGGGCTTTAACCGGGTAAACAGGTTCTGGCTGCCGACGCCGTTATGGGCGAGCTCCACGCCGGCCAGGGCGTCATGTCGATGTACGGCATCGACCATCAGGGACAAGCACTTGACGTCGTAATCATCCCACAGACGCGCTTGGGGCTCGGGCGAGTAGTCGGACGACGGGTGGATCATGCACTCCTCGGTGCACACCACTGCCCAGCCGCCTTCGGCTTTCATCTCCCGCATCTTCGCGTGCGTTTGCGGCCAGTTGAATCCCATGCCACAGCAATGGGGCACCTGATAGAACCGGTTCTTGGCGGTGACCGGGCCTATCCGCACCGGCTCGAACAGCACGTCATAACGCGGGTCTCGGGGCATGATGTGTCTCTGCGATTGCGGATAGGGAGTACAAAGCATACGTTATTTGATAGAAATCTCTCAATCGGGCAGTGCATTTGTGCCGGGTGATATGAGCTCATTACCCACAACAGTGGATTAAATCTTGGGTGTTGTTTAGGTTTTATTGAGAATTCGCACGACGCTCGGATGATCATCGCGTCCATGCGTTGACAGTGATATTAGGAGGGAACCGGGCATCGTAGGTGTTGGTCAGGTCAAATCGCCTTGCCGGCAACGCGCTAGACCGCACCTGAAACCGACCTACACGTCGCGTCTGTAAGCGACCGGATACTGTGCGCTGTCCAGCTGCTGGCCGGGGCGCAGCGTGTCATTGGTAATGCGCGGATTGACGCCCGGGCCGACATGATAGGTCGCACCTTCCCCCGTGTAGCGCACCGCGTAGCCGCGACGCACCTGCTTTGAGCTGTTTGCGCGGGCGCCGTGCACGACCATCGCATGAAACGCAATGACGTCGCCGGGTTCCATTTCCCAGCACAGCACAGTGTGCTGATCACGTTCGCAGTCGAAATCCGGAAGCGGTTCAAACAAACCGTCTGTGGCTTCGTACGGTGCATCTACCCCACCGTCGTTACCCGTTACAAACGGTTGAAACCAGCGGTCCCATTTATGCGATCCGGCAATGAACTCCAACGAACCGCCCGCAAAAGGAACGCCGTCCAGTGCCAGCCACAGTGTCATCGCGGGCCCGCGCACCGGCCAGTAGGGTTGATCGTTGTGCCAGGGTGTCGCTACAGCACCGGCTTCTTTGGCGAAGACCTGATCGTAAAGGAGGTTTATTTTTCTGGTGCTAAGTAATTGCGCCGCTACCAGCGGTGCAAAGGAGTGCAGGCAAAAATCACGGCACACCGGGTCGCTTTCCCACATGCGTTGACGCCGGAAATAGTTCTCTGACTGCGAGAGAGCCGCGTCGGTGGCCGTGCGTAGACGTGCCAGAACAGGTGCGTCTACCAGTGACTGGACTAACACCGCGCCGTCCCGCTCGAACGCGTCAAGCGTTACGCTATCAACTAGATCAGGTGCGACCTGGCTCATCGAGGGACATCTCGAGGTATAGGAAGTACAAAGCGTACGTTATCTGATAGAAACCTCTCAATCGGGCAGTGCATTTGTGCCGGGTGATATCAGCTCATTACCCACAACAGTGTTTGTTTAGGTTTTACTGAGATATTGCGCCAAAGCATTTAGTACGACGTTCGGATAATCATCGCGTCCATGCGTTGACGGTGATATTAGGAGGCAACCAGGAGAGTATTTTGAGGCGGGGCTCGTACTGGATGGGGCTGGTTGCACCGATTCATTGTGTTGTTGGATATGATCTAATATCTGTTTGATGATCGCCGGGTCTTCGATGCTGGCGATGACGTGCAAGGATAATGGTATGGACCCACTCCACTTCCTGAGCGGCCTCATTAGGGCCAAAATGGAATTGACATTAACCATTTAGAAGCGGAGTGGATCGACGATGAA
>JAOTYY010000117.1 GCA_029861595.1 Gammaproteobacteria bacterium | reverse complement strand
CGAACCCCGCCGCGCTGGAACCGCTCGGGAGCGCGATTATATGCCGAATCCACGCCATGAAGATACGCCTGCCCGGCGCTGCGTTGCCTGCGCGAGAAGGCGCACAAGCACGCGGACTGAACAGCCCGGCAGGCTGCTGCCCAGGCAGATCACAGTTGCGGCAAACGCTGGCAGGCGAAACCGACGACGACACGCCGTCAATCCGACCAGGCGCGCGGATCGACTTTGTAGTAGCTCATCAATGCGCGATAGAGTCCGCCATGTTCCCGATCGAGCGCGTGCGGCCGCTCGAAGAACGTTTCCGTGGCGACCGCGAAGAACTCCGCAGGAGAGTCTGCACCATATTCGTCCAACACCCCGCTGTCTGCGCGACTGGCACGCATCGCTTCATATTCGCCGTTGAAAACTTCCGCCCACGCTTGGTACAGGGACGGATCTTCCAGTAACGGCACCCCCGCCGAGTCGGTATTTTCCTCATCGAGCTTGTGGGCGAATTCGTGAATGACGACATTGAAAGCATTGCCGGTCTGCCGCGCGCCGCGCAATACGTCCTGCCAGGATAGCACCACCGGACCGCGGTGCCAGGATTCACCCGCGCGTACGTCCTCTGTCACACCGGCGATCGGCCCATCGTGCTCGACGGCTCGCGCCACATAAGAATCAGGGTAGATCAGAATCGATGTGAAACCCGGAAAGTAATCGGTTTCCCTATTCAACAACAGCATGCAGGCTTGCGCGGCCACGATCAAGCGAACCTCGTCGGTTATTTCAAAACCCGCACAACCGTAGAACGATTTACTGTGAAGAAACGCATGAATGTGGCCATGCAGTTGGTGGCGCAACGACTCGGGAAGTTTCCGGTAAAGGCGTACGTTGCGTGAGAGCATCGCTCGCCAGGTGTCGGGGAATCGCGCATCGCGCACCGAATTTCGCTGCAACACCCGCCAACGACGCCATACCAGCCAGCCGCCAAAACCGAGCAGCAACAGTAAACAGAAGACTAGGAAAGGCACAAGCTTGCGGAGCCGGTTTGGCTCACCCCCAAACTCGCTTCCGCAGGAGACGTTTGTGCATGCCGCGCAAAACACGCGAAGCCCTTCTCCACTTGCGGTAGAAGGTTCGCGATGAAGGGAGAGCCCTCACCGCTGACCCCTGTACCAGAGGGAGAGGTCGAGTGATCTGACACCCCCTCTCCCCCACAGGGGAGTAACAATAGGATGGGACCTCCACGGAAAGAGGGGATAACCGAATAGGCAAAGGTCTCTTTGGGGCGAAGGTCAGAAGCGCTCACCCCAGGGGCGCAAATCCAATTCGTGAGTCCAGGCACTGCGATGTTGCTGTAGAACCGCCATGTAGGTGTCCGCAATGGCGTCCGGGTCGAGCAATCCATCATCGTAGTCCTCCGTGCGGTCACGACCAGGCACATCGATGCTGCCATCGATGACGAAATGCGCCACGTGGATGTTCTTCGGCCCCAGTTCGCGGGCCATGCTCTGCGCGAGCGCGCGCAGCGCGAACTTGCCCATGCCGAACGATGCGGAATGAGCATATCCTTTCACGCTTGCCGAGGCACCGGTGAAGAAAATAGCGCCACCGCCTTTTTCGACCATGCGTCGCGCGGCCTGCTGGCCAACAAGAAACCCGCCGAACGCACTCACTATGATCGCGCGCTTCAGCGCCTCCGCATCCACATCCAGTATCGAACCACGCACGCGCGCACTGGGGTTGAACAGAACGACATCGGCGCCGCCCAGTGCATCGTCCACCTGCGAGAACATCGCTTGCACCTGCGACGCCTGTGCCACATCACACGCTATCGCCAGGCCGCCGATCTCGTCGCTGAGGGGCGCCAGCTTCTCCGCGTTACGCGCCGCCAGTGCGACTTTCACACCTTGTGCGACCAATGCGCGTGCAAACGAAGCACTGGTTCCCGTGCCCGCTCCCACGATCAGCGCAGTCTCAGCCATAGGTATCTCCTTCACGACATTTTCGGTCACGGGCCGCCATCACCCGGTGCGCTCGCATGCCCCGGTCCGGCCTGGTTACGGTTTCGGATGATCGATCGCGTGTTTGACGACGAACTCCAGCTCCGACCAGGGGATGTCGTCTGTCATTTTGAGATTAATGCAACCCTTACCGGATTTGATCTGCGGACAGCGTTGTTTGAACCGCTCGATGTGATGATACCCACAAGTGTACATAGATATGTAGTGTTTCTGGTTAGCGATCGCGATCCAGGCTTCGCCGACGTGATAGGTGGGCATTTTGTATTGCATGTCGACACTGACCTGCGGGTAGAGACGCAGCACCATCTCATGCAATTCCCCGAGCAGCGTCCTGCGAGCCTGCGGCACGGACCTCAGATAAGTTTCTACCGCCTTACTCACAGTCCCGTTCACGCCTGCCCGCCTTCGCTCAGGCAGGTCGCGCAGATGGACAATTGGCGCTGGCCGTCAAACACCACCGTTAACGGTCCGCGGTCGCCACCACACAACGTGCAAGTCTGCGCGCTCATCGTCTCATGGTCGGATACATCGGTCACGTCCGGGCCGAACCGGGCGCGTACGAGCTGTTCTTCATGCGGCGTCAAAGTCGTCGGGGTTTTCTTGGCCATTGGTTGATCCTCTCAGGCGGCGCTTGCCTAGCACCGAGTATAGACAACACATCTGCAAGTCGGGACTCACGGTCCTCCTGTGCGCCTTGCAAGGGCACCGTCAGACGTCACTTCGGGCAACCGATCTCATTACCAGCAATGCCATCAGCGTCAGGACGGTAAACCCCAGCGTCAACGGCAACACGCCGCCATCGTAACTATGTCCGACCAGCATCCCCAGGGGCACGGAGAGCAACGTCGCGATCGATCCGATGACCGCGGCCCCAACACCGGCAATGTGACCCAGCGGCTGCATAGCCAACGCATTGAGATTACCGAACAGAACCCCCACGCAACACAAAACGATCATCAAATAGCTCATCAGCTGCCACAGTGCCGGATGCCCGCTTTGCAGGTACACCCACACCAGAAAAACCATCGACAGAATACATGTCGTCAGCAAAGCAACGTTGCACAGAAACCGCATACCCAGGCGCATCACCAGGCGGGCGCTGACATAGGCCCCAACACCTATACCCACGGCCAGAACCGCGAAATAGACGGGAAAGCGCCCACCGAGCTCGTATTGCTGCGCAAAGATCTGCTGCGCGGAACTGAGATAACCCAGAAACGCACCCAACACCAATCCGGATGCCAGTGTGTAGCGAAGCGACGCCGCGTTGGTGCAGACTTCGACGACAACTGCGGCGATGCGCCGCAGCGAAAAAGGCACGCGTCGCTCGTCACGAAGCGTTTCTGGCTGGCGCAATGTGAACCACAAGAACATCACTACGACCAACGCGAGAAACGCAACGAATATAGAGCGCCAGCCGGCGATCAACAGGATCCCCTGCCCCAGTGCCGGTGCGATCACCGGCACGAGAATGAACACCGCCAGAACAAACGACATGACTCGTGCCATGGCACGCCCCTCGTAACAATCGCGCACCAGTGCGATCATTACCACGCGCGGACCGGCGACCCCCAGCCCCTGGGCGAAACGACCCGCCAGCATCAGCGCGTAACTGGACGCGAATATCGACAGCAGGCATCCGGCGGCAAAGATTGCCAGACCTAAACAGATCGCCGGCTTGCGCCCGGTACTGTCGGACAGCGGGCCGTACAGCAACTGCCCGAATGCCATGCCCAGCATGAGCGTGGTCACGACCAGCTGATTGTGATTCGCATCGGCTACCCCCAGATCACTGCCGATGGCCGGCAGCGCAGGTAACATCGCATCTACCGACAGGGCCACCAGCGAAATCATCAACGCGGTAAGCGTGATGAATTCCGCAAACGGCAGTTCGTCCGGCTGGCGAGTGGCGCTCAATGGCGGCCTGTGCAGTTGGTTTGCATATTGCTGATCAGCCCGGTCCGTGATCCGGTCCTCTGATGAATGGGATCAACGATCCCTGAGCATGGGGAACAGGTCTTTGAACGCCGCGCTGTCGCCACGCTGCAACCATTCGAACAACACCATCTCGGTGGTGACGATCTGCACGCCTTGGTCACGCATGCGGGACACGGCCGCCTGTTTGTCCGGCGCGCTGCGCGACCCGGTGGCATCCTCGACGAGGTGACAGGTATATCCGGATCCCTGCAGATCCAGTGTCGTCTGCAGCACGCAGACATGCGCTTCGATCCCCACTACGATTACCTGGGGCCTGTGCAGCGACGCGAGTCGCGCGGCGATCTCGGGCTCGGCATGAGCCGAAAAATACGTTTTGTGCACAACCAGCCCGTCAGCGATACGTTCCCGCACCGCGGTTATCGTCGGGCCGATCTTATCGGCGCAGTGTTCGGTTGCCAGCACCGGCACAGCCAGGCGCTCAGCGGCAGTCAGCAAGGTCACACTGTTTGCCGTGATCCAATCGATATCTGGCAACACGGGCGCCAGCCGTTCCTGT
This sequence comes from Gammaproteobacteria bacterium, assembly GCA_029861595.1. Classification (GTDB taxonomy): domain Bacteria; phylum Pseudomonadota; class Gammaproteobacteria; order JAHELT01; family JAHELT01; genus JAHELT01. The sequence goes on along the minus strand of JAOTYY010000117.1, from coordinate 8,537 downwards.
ATATCGACTAGCAGCAACAGCGATGTTCGAGCATCCATGAGCATGATTTACGGTGAGCGCCTTACGAAGTAACGTTAGTCACGTCAGGTCGTTGCGTCATTGGGTAACTGACGACCGATAACGAAACCACCGCCTGACACAAAAGCCTCCGCGTCCGACAGCAGCCGGATGATGGGTTGTGCGACCACCTCACAGGTCTTCCAGAATACGGCGCAGCGTCGCACGATAGCGCTCGCTGATCGCCTGGCCACGCGCATGCCGGCCGTTTTCAATGACATGCCTTCCGCCCGCGAACACATCGCTGACCGGTGTGTCGTTACCGGCAAACAACCATGCGTCGACGAATTGCTCGTTGCTTCGTCCGACCAGCGTGACGTGTTGAGTGTCGAGAGCCACCAGGTCGGCGCGCTTGCCAACGGCAATGGCACCGGTGTTGCGCGCAAGCGCCTGCGCGCCGCCCTGCAAAGCAGTCGTGTACAGCGCGCTGCCTGTCGAGCGCCGCGCGCCGCCGGCGAGCAGATTACGGCGACGATGCAACAACCGCTGGCCGTATTCAAGCCAGCGCAGCTCTTCCACCGGGCTCGTGGATACATGGCTGTCACTGCCAATGCCGAAGGCACCGGCGTACCGCTGGTAGTCGCAGGCCGGAAACAGGCCGTCGCCCAGATTCGCCTCGGTAGTGGGACAAAGACCCACCACCGCGCCGCTGGCCGCCATGCGACGCACCTCCCCGTCGGTAACTTGGGTGGCATGGATCAGACACCAGCGCGCATCCACTGCCTGGTTATCCAGCAGCCAGTCGACCGGGCGCGCGCCACTCCAGGCCAGGCACTCCTCGACCTCCCTGGTCTGCTCGGCAATATGAACATGCAACGGTGCCTTACTGTCCAGCGCCTGCAGTCCGCTGTGCAAATGCGTGAGTTCCTGAGGCGTAACGGCGCGCAGCGAATGCGCGGCAGCGCCAAGACGAATGTCCGGTTCGGCGGAGAACCGTTTTGCCAGCTCATCGACCAACGTCAACACCGCATCGACATCGTTGACAAAGCGGCGCTGCGTCTGCTCGGGGTGTGCGCCACCGAAACCGCCGTGTGCGTACAGTACGGGCAGATGCGTCAAAGCGATTCCTGTTTCGCGCGCGGCTGCAATACATCGCAGCGACAATTCGCCCGGATCCGCGTAACGGGTGCCGTCGGCATTGTGGTGCAGGTAATGGAATTCGGCAACACCCGTATAGCCGTGGCGCAACATTTCCAGATACAGTCGCGCGGCGATCGCTTCGATATCCTCCGGCGTCAAGCGCGCGACGAAGCGGTACATCAACTGGCGCCACGTCCAGAAGCTGTCTTCAGCAGGTCCCGCTACTTCGGTAAGACCGGACATCGCGCGTTGGAATGCGTGCGAGTGCAGGTTCGCAATGCCGGGCAACAAAGCACCCACGCGCACATCGGCGTCGCGGGCGCTTGCGTTTGCTTCAACGCGTTCGATATCGCCCGCGCCGTCGACGCTCACCAGCACGTCGCTCCGCCAACCGTCCGGCAGCAGCGCAAACGGGGAAAAAATCCTCATGCGCCGGCGCGCGGATCGAAGCCCGCTGTTACTGCCCTTCGACCCACTGCAGTGCCGCCTCCAGCATGCGTCGCAAACAAGGCCGAACCTGCTCCGCGCGCGCTTCGTCGAACGCATTGCTTGCGTCTTCGTGCATATACGTGGCTTGCGACAATTCCAGCTGAAACGCGTGCACACCGTCGCCGGGTGCGCCATAGTGACGTGTTATGTAGCCGCCTTTGAACCGACCGTCGACGGTCAGCGTGAAGTCGGGCACATCCAGTGTGCTGCGCAACAAAGCGCGCAATTCGGGCGCGCAGCTCGTGCCGTTCGCGGTGCCCAGATTGAAATCGGGCAGCTGCCCGTCGAAAAATCGCGGTACGCGCGAGCGAATGGAATGGCAATCGAACAACACCACCGTACCGAACTCGGCACGCAAGCGCGTCAACTCGTCGGCTAGCGCGGTGTGGTACGGCTGCCAGTATGTTGCCAGGCGTACTTCGATCTCGCCGCTGTCCGGCAGCGCGTCGCGATACAACGCTTCGCCGGCGAACGTATCGACGGGCACCAGCCCCGTGGAGTCGGCGCCCGGGTAGAGATCGCCGTCGTTGGGCGGCCTGTTCAGGTCGATGACGTACCGCGAGTAACGCGCCTCGAGCCGGCTGACGCGCAATACACTCGCGAAGTCGTACAGACGGTCCAGATGAAAATCGGTGTCCGGTGACGCGATCGCCCGCGGTTTTAAACGTGCTGCGATGTCGGCGACGATCTCCGTGCCCAGATGCGGCACGCTCATCAGTAACGCTCTCTCACCCTGGCTGTAACGAAAGACCTCGAGCGCGTGCGCCGTCACGGTGAGAGTCTCGCCGCTGCCGGCGACGCGTGGAACAACAGTGCGCCGCGTTTGTGCCTCATCAGATCAACGTGTCTCCGCGGGCCACTACCCGATAGCAGGGATTGGGGCCGAATTGCGCCGCCAGCTGGGCCGGATGTTCTACGTTCCAGACCACGAAGTCAGCGCGCTTGCCCACCGCCAGGGTGCCGACTTCGGCTTCCAGCCCCAGAGCCTGTGCCGCGTTGCGCGTGGCGCCGGCCAACGCCTCCTCCGGTGTGAGGCCAAACAGCACGCACGCCATGTTCAACATCAACTGCATGGACGCGAACGGCGAACTGCCCGGATTACAATCGCTGGCAATCGCGATCGGCACGCCGTTTTCGCGCAACGCAGCTACCGGCGGCCGTTGCGTTTCACGTAGAAAATAGAACGCGCCGGGCAATAACACCGCGACCCCGCCGGATCGCGCCAGCGCCTCTACGCCACTCACATCCAGGTATTCCAGATGATCGGCAGACAGTGCCCCATAACGTGCTCCCAAAGCAGTGCCACCCATGTTGCTCAACTGTTCGGCATGCAGTTTGACCGGCAGCCGATGGTCGCGCGCCGCAGCGAGGACACGTTCGGTCTGCTGCAGGCCAAAGCCGATGTTTTCGCAAAACACGTCAACGGCATCCGCCAGCCGCTCGTGCGCAACCACCGGAAGCACTTCGTCGCATACGAAATCGATGTAATCGTCAGCCCGGCCACGGTACTCTTCGGGCAGTGCGTGCGCGCCGAGAAACGTCGTTACGATGTGCATGCCACTGGTGCCGGCCGCGTTGCGCGCAACGCGCAGCATGCGTAACTCGGTAGCCAGATCGAGACCGTAACCGGATTTGATTTCCACCGTGGTAACACCTTCGCGGCGCAACGCGGCGAGGCGGGCCAAGGTTCCCTGCAGCAACGAATCTTCGTCCGCCCCACGCGTGGCGCGCACCGTGGCGAGTATGCCGCCGCCGGCACGGGCGATGTCCGCATAGCTCCTGCCCTGCTGGCGCTGTTCGAACTCGTCGGCACGCTGCCCGGCGTAGACCAGGTGCGTATGACAATCGATCAGACCCGGTGTGATCCAGCGTCCGGCGAGTCCCTCGTGACTGGCACTCGCGTACCGCTCGGGCAACTCCACCCGCAGTCCGGTCCAGGCGATGCGCTCGCCTTCGACCACCAGCGCGGCATCCTCCACGATGCCGTAAGGCTCGTCCCCTGCCTGCATGGTCGCAAGATTGCAGTTGCGCCAGACGCGCGTCGTGGAGAGAGTGGCCATGAAAAAATCAGCTCAGGAGTCGATCATCGGCAGCTGCAGGCCATTTTCACGCGCGCACTCGATTGCCTCCTCGTAGCCCGCATCGGCATGGCGCATTACGCCGCTTGCCGGATCGTTCCACAGCACCCGCTCGATGCGCCGCGCCGCCGCTTCGCTGCCGTCGCACACGATCACCATACCGGCGTGCTGGGAGTAGCCCATGCCTACGCCGCCGCCGTGATGCAGACTCACCCAGGTCGCACCCGAGGCAGTGTTCAGCAGCGCGTTCAGCAACGGCCAGTCAGAAACCGCGTCCGAGCCATCCCGCATCGCTTCGGTTTCACGATTGGGGCTGGCCACCGAACCGGAGTCGAGATGATCGCGGCCGATGACGACCGGCGCGCGCAATTCACCGCTGGCGACCATTTCGTTGAAGGCCAGGCCGAGGCGGTGACGCTCACCCAGTCCCACCCAGCAGATGCGTGCCGGCAGACCCTGGAAACTGATACGCTCGCGCGCCATGTCCAGCCAGTTGTGCAGGTGTGGATTGTCCGGTATGAGCTCTTTGACTTTGGCGTCGGTGCGGTAGATATCCTCCGCGTCGCCGGACAATGCCACCCAGCGAAATGGCCCGACGCCCCGGCAGAACAAAGGGCGGATGTAGGCCGGCACAAAGCCGGGAAAATCGAACGCATCCGGCACACCCGTGTCATACGCCATTTGCCGGATGTTATTGCCGTAGTCCACCGTGGGAATCCCCTGGTGGAAATAGTCCAGCATCGCACGCACGTGCACAGCCATGGACTGCTTGGCGGCCTGCACCACAGCTTCAGGTTCGCTGGCGCTGCGTTCGTCCCATTCGGCGAGTGTCCAGCCTGCGGGCAGGTAGCCGTGCAACGGATCGTGTGCACTGGTTTGGTCGGTCACAACGTCCGGTTTCACGCCCCGTTTCAGCAGCTCCGGAAGCACTTCCGCGGCGTTGCCAAGCAGGCCTACAGAGATCGGCTTTCCCGAAGCGCAGGCTTGTTCGATCATTGCCAGCGCCTCGTCCAGCGACTCGGCCTTGTGGTCGAGGTAGTGTGTGCGCAACCGCATGTCGATTCGGCTTGGCCGGCATTCCACAGCCAGCAGCGACGCACCGGCCATGGTGGCTGCCAAGGGTTGTGCACCGCCCATGCCACCGAGTCCCGCGGTCAGAATCCACTTGCCGCGCAAATCGCCGTCGAAATGCTGGCGGCCCATCTCGGCGAATGTCTCGTAGGTGCCCTGCACGATGCCCTGGCTGCCGATGTAAATCCACGAACCCGCGGTCATTTGCCCGTACATCATCAGCCCGGCTCTGTCGAGCTCGTTGAATTTTTCCCAATTGGCCCAGGCGGGTACCAGATTGGAGTTGGCGATCAGTACTCGCGGCGCATCGGGATGCGTATCAAACACCCCGACCGGTTTGCCCGACTGCACAAGCAACGTCTGGCCGTCGCCCAACGTTCGCAACGTTGCGACAATTCGGTCGAAACAATCCCAGTTACGCGCCGCCCGCCCGATGCCGCCGTAGACCACCAGCTCCTCCGGTTTTTCGGCGACCTGCGCGTCGAGGTTGTTCATCAACATGCGCAACGGCGCTTCGCTCAACCAGCTCTTACACGAAAGTTCCGTGCCCGTCGGCGCTTTGATGTTTCGCGTATTGTCTGTGCGATCCTGCATGGTCAGTTTCCATCGATCGTCAGGTTTCAGGGGTTCGTCTCAGCGTATGCGGGATGAATCCGCGACCAGCGACGATCTTACACGTTGTATCTGTTCACTTCATTCGGTGCCGCGTAGTTTCCGCCACTATAGTGGCGAACCGAGGCGGGCCCAATCGCGCCGGCGCTCACGGCATGATGCTCAGTATCCGCGCGCGAGATCGGCGACGTTGCTCAGCGGTTGTCCTCGCATCGTGCGGCGAATGTTAGCTGCGACGTGCCGCGAAGCCGTAAAAGGATTGGTCACGCTTGCGCAGTGTGGGGTCAGCGTAATCCGCGGATGCGTCCAGAACGGGTGGTCATCGGGTAACGGTTCGATCTGGAACACGTCCAGCGGGCACCGGTTAGATGCCCCTGCGCCAGCGACTCCAGCAAATCCTGTTCGACCAGGTGTTCGCCTCGCCCGATGTTTATGATGTATGCGCCGCGCGGCAGTTTGCGCATGTTCGCCGCATTGATTATGCCGTGCGTGGCCTTTGTCAGAGGCAGTACGCAGACCAGGATATCGCTGCGCGCGAGAAACCGCTCGAGCTGATCCTCAGCATGGAAACTCTGCACGGCAGCGACATCCTTCGGCGTGCGGCTCCAGCCGGCGACGTCGAAACCCATTGTCGCCAGGCTCCCCGCAACGGCACTGCCGATAACCCCCATACCCAGCACGCCCGCACGTACTTCACTGGCCCGCAATTGCGGGAGGTGTTGACGCCATTGCCGCGTGTTCTGTTGTTGCTCGTACACCGCCATGTTGCGCAGGTGACGCAGCGCCATGTACACGGTGTATTCGCTCATGCCCTCGGTAAGAGCGGTGTCCTGCATACGCACCACCGGCACACCGGCTGGCAGCCTCACGCCGTTGAGGAGATGATCGAGCCCGGCCCCCAAGGAGAAGATAACTTTCAGATTTGGCAATGCATCGAACAGGTCCGCGGGCGGCTTCCACACCAACGCGTACTCGATGTCCCGGGCATCACCGATATCCGGCCACAGACGCACCTCCAGGTCCGGCATGTTTTGCTGCAACGCGGCTTTCCAGGGGGGCGGGTCGGCGAACTCGGTTTTGAACAACAGAACGGGCAAACGACACCTGCACGGTTATGCGTGACGGAATTGTAGCAGCGCAACGTGGCAATCAAGGCTGCGTGTTTCGCCACCACTCACGGAATTGTTCGTTGAGTCGCGCCCGGTTGCGTACCCACCAGTCGGCATCGATGCGCAAGCCGTGCTCGAGCCGGCCGTCGGCGCTCGGCAACCAGGCTGCTACCGACGGTTGTGTATACGTCAACGCAGAGCGGCGCACGGGTCCATGCGCCGAGACCCTTGCGAACTCCACCTGCTGCAGGGTTCCGGTGGCAAACGCCAGAAACTTGCGGGCGGTCTGCGGGCGGGGTGCTCCCTTGACGATCGCCCAATAGTCGATCTCCCAGAGTTGTCCCGACCAGACCGGTACAACCGCCACCGGCGTGCCCACGATAAGCTGAGCCATTGCTTCGTGATTTGCCGCCGCTATCGTCACCGTGCCGTCGGTCAGCGAGCGCACGGATTGAGGAACCTCGCGCCACCAGACAATATGTGGCCGCAGTCGCGTCAACTTCCCAAACGCACGACTCGCCCCACCCGGAGTTTGCAGCTCCGCGTATACCTCCGAGGCCGGCACACCATCCGCCATCAGTGCCCACTCCAGATTGCCCCGCGGCGAACGCGGCAACGCCCGCTTGCCCGGGTATTTCTGCGTATCGAATACGTCGCTGAGCGAGCGTGGCGCGCTGGCGAACGCGTCGTCCAGATGAAAGAACAACAACGCACGCACCGAGCCGCCAACTGCGCAATCGTGCAGCGCAGGTGCGAGGAAATCCTGCTCGGCGGGCGTGTGATTGAGCCCGGGTGGCAATTGCCGGGGGCTCAGCTGTTCGAACCAACCCTCCCGGCAACCCTCATCGGCGCCCTGCTCATCCACTGCGACCACGTCCCAATCGATGCTCCCGGCCGCAACCTGTGCGCGCAACGCGGCGAGATCGCCGGAGTATTCCCGCGCGGCGATACGGCTGCCGGAACTTTGTTCGAACGGCGTAAACAACGCGTTACGCTGCGCGTCCATGTATGCACCGCCCCAGCCGATCAGCGTCAACGCATCATCGCTGGCGCTGCTGCTTCCGGTTACTGAAGTCGCGCACAGCAAAAGCAGTGCGGCCAATTCGTTGCGGCCCCGCATCGCGATTACCGTCGGGCAAGCACGCGTTGTTCGCGTACCCAAATATACACGCCGCTGGCGATGACTATGCAGATGCCCAGCCACCCCCAGGAATCCGGCAGTTCGGTGAATACCACGTAGCTGATCACAGTCGCCGTAATGATCTCACTGTAACCGAACGGCGCCAGCAGGGACGCCGGAGACGTTTCGTAGGCTTTGATGATCAGCAAGTGGCCGCTTGCGGCGAACAAACCCAGCAACATCATCATGCCCAACGCTGGCAGTGTGACGGGCTGCCATACGAAAGGCATCGCCGCACTGAGCACGAGTGCGCCAATCAACCCGGTGAACGCCAGCGTTACAGCGGCCGGTGCTGAGCCTGACATTTTACGCGTCAGTAACAGGAAACACGCGAGCGAAATGCCGGCACCCAGGGCCAGCAGCGATGCCCAGTGGAAAATCCCGGTGCCGGGACGCACAACCAGCAGAATACCGCCGAAGCCCGCGACCACTGCCACCAGGCGGCGGATGCCGACACGCTCGTCCAGTACCCAGGGCGAAAGCAGCGTTACGATCAGCGGGGCCACGAACACCATCGCCACCGCGTCGACGATCGAGATGTACGCCAGCGACGCAAAGAAAAACACCGTGGCCGATAGCTGGAGGCCACCTCGTGTCATTTGCAGACCGATATGCCGGGGCCACAGCCATTGAACACCGTAACGCCACAACACCACCGGCAGCACACACAAAACGTGGAACACGAATCTCGCCCAGGAGATCTGCAGCACCGGGTACTCGGCAGCCAGATACTTCGCAACACCGTCCATCATCGACAACAATTGCGAGCCCGCAACGACCAGCGCGATACCGAGTAACGGCCTGTGCGGGATATAGATACTGCGCGCGTTCATCCGAGTGCGGCGGTGCCCGGGCAGAGGG
>JAOTYY010000192.1 GCA_029861595.1 Gammaproteobacteria bacterium | reverse complement strand
TAGAATCCACACTCGGCGGTGCGGTAATACTCGAAGGCGCGATCTCATTCGAAGCCGCAATTGCCGGCACACAGATCGCGCACAGCGTTACCGCGGTAACTGCATGGAAATTTTTACGGCGCAGGCAACCTTGCATTGGCGTCAGGGTCAAGGTATGTCGCTGCGATTGCCCGGGCCGATCCTCCTACGATCGTTTGGTGTTGATGCCACGAAATGCCGAAAATGGTACGCGCCGTGACAAGGCAAGCGATAGATGAGGTGCGGACAATAGGTCAATCAGCATCCTCAACATGTGTGCGATTTTCTTGGTTTTGTCGTCCGTATATCGTCATAAATGTCAAGTGCTCGAATTCGCCCTGTTGCGCGCTGCTGGTGACACCCGACATAAGCAAACGCAGATAGACGGCACCACTCATTGCACGACCGCTCCACGAAATGATTCAGTCGTATGACAGCGTCCGCAATTGGCGCCGAATCCGCCATTGTGGACATCGTCGACTTTGTGGCAACTCGCGCACGATTGTCGTAGTGCAGGTTTCCGGCCGCCGGTTGCCTGGCGATGGCAGGCTCTGCATTGCAGCTCAGCGTGAGCGCCGTCAATTTCGAAATTCGTCTGCCGGTCATGATCGAATAACCAGAGCAGCCAATCGTTCGGGTTATGGCACAATTCACAGCCTGATCCCAATCGATCTTCATGCACATCATCGCTTACATGGCAGTCGACGCATTGTCCTTCCGTGTCTTTGTATGTTGTGGTTATGTGGCATTGCTCGCACGGCGTCGTGGCGTGCAGACCAATCAAAGGAAACGCTGTTATGTCGTGTTCGAACAACACATCGTCGCCCCAGGCGGTCTCTCTGTGACAATCGCCGCATTGCTCGCCTTGCTGATCCTCGTGTACGTCGTCGTCACGATGACAGGCGTAACACTCTGCTTCCAGTTCTTTGCGGTAGGCGTTTTCCACGTGACAACTTTCGCAACGCAGGTCCCGATGACTGCCACGCAACGCGAATTTCGTGTCCCTGTCGTGATTGAACCGCGATCTCGACCAGGCTTGCGGCGAATGGCAGTTCTTACACTCCACACCGTTTCGGCCTTTGTGGGCATCGTCACTGCGATGACACGCGATACATTCCCTCTCCAGTTTCTCTTGATACAGAATTCCCCGGTGACAACTCCTGCAGGACGCATCGCGGTGCTTCCCCTGCAGCCGGAAACGAGTTTTCGTATGATCGAAACTAATGGTTTTCCATGACTCGGGCGCATGACACTTTTGACAACTGTCACCGTTGCGTCCACGGTGAACGTCTTCTGTCGTATGGCAGGCGCTGCAATTCTTTGGCGTTTTTTCGTAACGTTGTCCGGCGTGGCAAAGTTCGCAACCGACCTCTTTGTGTTTACCACGCAGTGGAAACTCGGTCGTATCATGATCGAACCCCGCATCGCGCCATGTTCGCTGCTTGTGGCAATCGCCACACTCGTCGCCGAGTTTCCCCCGATGATGATCGTCGTCGCGATGACAATCCACACAGCGCCCTGGCGCCGCGCTATATTTGTCTTCCGACTTGTGGCATGCGGCGCAACCCGCCGCCTGGTGCGCGCCGCGTAGCTCGAAATCCGTTACGGCGTGATCGAAGGCGCTGGTATCCAACAGCACGATGTCGGCCGATCGGCCCAGATGTTCGCTATGGCACTGTTTGCAGGACCGATTCCGGACTGTGGGCGAGCGTCCATGAAACCCGGTTTGGTCCACGATATCCTTTGCAACGTCTCGATGGTCGTGACAGCTCAAGCACTGTCGCGTTTGATCGTCCTCCTTTGACCCTTCGTGACACTGCGTACAGTCCTCTTCAAATTCGGCGTGTGCATCGGTGAGTTCGCCCGGCATCAGCAATTTCTCGAACGTAGCTGCATGCGCATCGACTGTTGCAATGGTTATTGTCACCGCAGTTAACAGAGTTAAGACGAACTTAATCGACAGAGGCTGCACACCCGGTCTTTAGTAAAGGTGGACTGCAAAAACGTGCACCACACCGGTGATGACCAGCATGAAGAACAACGGTAAATGAAAGATATGCCAAAGACCAAAAAGCCTTTCGAAGATCTGGAATTTCGCGACCTGACGGTGAGCGCCGACGAATTCATCGATATCCACACGCACCTCACGAAGCAACTGCGGAGAACGCGCACCCTGCTTGAGCGCTTCGCGCGCCAGCCTGATACTTAGTTTGCGCAATCGACGACCCCGCGCTGAAATGGTCTGCATATGAAACAGCAACGCGATTAACCCACGGCGTTCCCTCTGCGCAGCCGATTGAAATTCGTCCAATTGGCGAGACAGGCCCGGGGAGGCGTTTGCCAACGCACGAAGACCGAGTCTTTTTTCGCCTGCCGCGGCCTTCAAGGCCGTCAATGAAATGCGCCGCCCGTACAATCCATGGTGAATCCGGCCGTAAAAATAGCGCCCGACCAGCCCGCTGCCCGCAACCAGCAACATGCTGACAAGGGCGACAGTGCTGTTCATGGATCCCAGACCGAAGTTGGAATGGAACAGAATCGCCACCGGTCCGATAACGCCCAACAACATATGCAGGCGAAACCACGCGCGAATTCCGCCCCACCGCCGCATCAGCCGCCACCGCTTGCGCAGGGGATAGAGCAGCAGCGACAGCATCATCGAACCACCCAGGATGCCGAGGAAATAGCCGAAGCCGTTTTCCGCCGTCAGGTAGCGAAATTCCTTCGCTTGCCAACCGATGACCAGTATGGCTACCGTCGACAGGTAATAAATCGCGGCTCCGACGTCGAGTGCCGTCGTGTTGGATTGAACCGTCGTGTTGGATTGTGTAGTCAGCCCACCGCTCATTTGCGTTGATCTCTTGGGATCCCGATCAGGGACGAAGTAAGCATCGATGCGAAGTACGTCACTGTGAGCGCCATCACCAGCAACTGCCGATACTGAACGCGCTCAATCCGCCGTCGATACAGGTGTACACACTCCCCATGCTGTGCACTCAGCAGTATTGAGCGCGATTAAAGCACCCATCCGCAGTAACTCACTGTGAGTGTCATCACATAATTTGGGATTTATTTACCATATCATGCATTCGCAATGCTGCCCTCACATACGACCAAACGCCGGCCATGAACGCGCTCAGCCTGCCCTCGGTAGCGGTATACGCACTCCCCATGCTCACGCTTTGGGCAATCTACATCGGCACCAAACAACTCAGCAGCAGACGCAACCACGCGGCCCGCCAATCGGCTATCGACGCCGGACTCACGGAGCCCGCCTCGCTACACCCGATTATCGATCCCAGTGCCTGCGTTGGCTGCGGCTCCTGCGTGAGTGCCTGCCCCGAGCAACCGCTGCATCAGGTACTTGGCCTGATCGACGGGAAAGCACACCTCATCAATGCCACGGACTGTATCGGCCACGGTGCCTGCAAAACTGCCTGCCCGATGAGCGCGATCACTTTGGTTTTCGGCACAGCACGCCGCGGCATCGATATCCCGCACGTAAGCCCGGATTACTCCACCAATGTGCCCGGTATCTACATTGCCGGTGAACTGGGTGGGATGGGATTGATTCGCAACGCCATCGAACAGGGAACGCAGGCAATGGCTTCAATCCGGGCATTGTGTAAACGGACGGGCAACGGCAAATACGACGTGGTAATCGTGGGCGCAGGGCCAGCCGGGTTTGCGGCCACGTTGGCGGCCCATAAACACGGATTGCGCTACCTTACCGTGGAGCAGGAATCGCTCGGCGGGACCGTGTTCCAGTTTCCGCGCGGCAAGTTGGTGATGACAGCGCCCGTCGGCCTGCCGATCGTCGGCAAAATGAACATTCGTGAGACCTCCAAGGAAGCATTGCTCGAGTTTTGGCAGTGCGCCGAACGAGAATCCGGGGTGTGCATAAATTATCGCGAACGAATCGACACGATCAAACAAAACGGCGACGGATTTGAAATAAAAACGACGAAGAATCAGTACTTTACCGACGCAGTGCTACTCGCAATCGGCCGCCGCGGCACACCTCGCAAGCTGGGCGTCGCAGGTGAAGAACATCCCAAAGTCGTCTACCGGCTGATCGATCCGGAGCAGTATCGGGGCTGCCGCGTGCTGGTTGTAGGAGGCGGCGACAGTGCGCTGGAAGCCGCATTGAGCATCGCTGCGGAGCCCGACACCGAGGTGACTGTGTCGTATCGCAGCGACGCGTTCAGCCGTGCGAAACCTAAAAACCGCGAAAAAATCGAAGCCGCGAGCGATGCCGGCAAGCTAACCCTCGCGATGAAGTCGAACGTTCACTCCATCACCCCGCAGGAAGTGGAACTGGAACGGGATGGGACGATCACGGCCTTACCCAACGACGCGGCGCTCGTCTGCGCGGGTGGCATATTGCCCACGCAGTTCCTGAAAGATACCGGTATCGAGGTGGAAACCAAACACGGGACAGCATGATGTATCGGTTACTGCTTTTGATCAGCTTGGCGCTGTTTCCCGGCATCGTGCCGGGGGGCGTGGATTTAGACGCCGCACACCGTGCAGTGCGTCTGCGCGATTTTGCGCAAGCCGCGAAGATCTATACGGCGCTGGCGAACCGTGGCGACACAGAAGCCCAGTATCAAATCGGGTCGCTGTATCGTGCCGGTAGAGGCGTCGACAAAGATCATGCACAAGCATTCAGTTGGTACTCAAAAGCAGCCAGCCGCGGACATATAAACGCGCAATACAATCTCGGCACCATGTTCGCACACGGTTGGGGCACCAGCACCGACCCGCAGCAAGCGCGCCTCTGGTATCAACGGGCCGCCGATGCAGGTCACCGCCAAGCGCAGCGTAAACTCACATTGCCGCAGGGCGAGACCAGTCCCGACTCAAACGCCATGTTGAGAGAAGCGATCCGCCAGCGCAACAAATCAACGATCGTCCGTTTGCTGAAAACCGCCGATCGCAACGCGGTGGACCGCTTGGGTCGCACCGCACTCTTCGACGCCGTTGCAGCCGGCGATCCCACCGTGGTCAGCTTGTTACTTGCCAGCGGGTTCGATCCGAACAAGCAGGACAACAGCAAAGAGACGCCGCTGATCGCCGCGGCGGCGGGCGAAGCAGCGGTTGTTAAAGCACTGCTGAAACACGGCGCCAATTCCGGCAGCACCGATGGCAACGGTAACACTGCGCTGGCGATCGCAGCCGCCCGCGGAAACCAGTTGGCGGTCAAGTCCCTGATCCTGGCGGGCGCACCGCTGCATCATGCAAACAATGACGGACTTGAAGCAGCCGAGCTCGCCAAGCGCAAGGGGCATACGGCCGTGGTCAGACTATTGGTTGCCAAAGGCGCCAAAGACCCCGGTGCTACCGACGACTCGGTCCCCCTGAATGAAACCGAGTTGCTCAAGGCTGCGGGGAAAACGCCGGGCAATACACAATGGCCACCGCTGGTGACCGCCGCGTGGCGCGGGCAAACGAAAGTGGTTCGCGCCCTGCTCCGCAGCGGCGTTGACGTCGACGCCAGGGACAATGAAACACAAACGGCTCTGATGCGGGCCGCCCGGCGAGGCCACGACGACAGCGTAGCGCTGCTGCTGACTGCGGGCGCCAAAAGCAACCTCACAGACGCCGACGGCTATACCCCGCTGCTTTGGGCCGTCAAACAACAGCAATGGGTTGTCGCCAAGCAGTTACTGCACAGTGTGGTGGACCCGAATCAGGTGAACAAGGCCGGCGAATCTGCTCTGCATTTCGCAGCGTTGGGTAACTCGGCGTCGATCACCCGTCTATTGCTCTCGAAAGGTGCCAATCCGAACAGCGCTGCGAGCGATGGCAACACACCGCTGCATTTGGCAGCGCGCAGCGGTGCAGAGGTTGCACGGCTGCTTCTGGATACGGATGCGAATGTGGACGCTCAGAACCATCGCAAACGCACGCCTTTATGGTTGGCGGTAGAGTCCGGCCGGCTGGACGTCATGCGGCTGCTGTTGGAATCAGGTGCAAACGTAAACATCGCGCCGCGCACAGGTGCATCGCCGTTGTCACAAGCGGCCTCGCGGGGTGATATTCAGAGTTCCAGATATCTCATAGAGCATGACGCCAAAGTGAATGCAGCCACCGAATTCGGGGACACGCCCCTGATGCGTGCTGCGGAAAAGGGATTTGTTCCGATTGTCGAATTGTTGCTGAGTAACAAAGCATCCCTGGACCTGCAGAACAAGGCGGGAGACACAGCACTCATTATCGCGACGCGCAACGCACATTCCGACGTCGTAAGACAATTGCTGTCCAGCGGAGCCGATCCCTGGCGGCGCAACAGCCGTGCCGAACACGCGGTAATGCTCGCCAAGAACGCGCGTCAACCGCAACTGCTGGCGGCCTTCGACGACCATCGCGGATTACTGAACTGGTTCGGACTATCACGCGCCAACGATTGACCCGGCCGCGACCGGCTCTGCATAGCGCAATACGATGACACTACCTGACTCGCTGGATCGCAATGATGTACGTACCTTACAAACGCTTTGCACGATGGCTGCCCGCTGCACTGATCTCACTCAGTATCGGGCTCGCCATCGCCTACCAACTTCAAACGCTAGCTATCGCTGAGCAGAGCGCCTCTGCAGACGTCGTGACTACGGATCCAGCGGCACCGGCGGTTGCCAACCTGATTACCGGACTGGAAGCCAGATTGGCCGAGAATGGCGACGATTTTCCGGGCTGGGTACTGCTGGCACAGAGTCACCTGCATATGGGGGCGCCGGTAGCGGCGCAACCCGCTATAGCGCGCGCCAGATCACTGGCCCGGGGAGATGCCGATCGTCTGGTGCAGCTTGCGTCGGCAATTCAGGGGTTCGAATTGGAAACCTCGGCTTCGCCCGATGAGCTGCTGCAGGAAGCACTGCGTATTGCACCGGATCACCAGCAGGCAGCAACGCTTGCCGCACAACCTATTGCCCGGAGCAGTAAGTCGAGCGGGGCAACAAAGTCGCTGCTGGACTACCAACCGCCGGCTATGCCTAGCGATTCCAGCCGCCAGTCGCCGCCGGCCCCGGAAAGCCCCTCACTCGCACGCAAACTCGACGTCAGAGTGTCCATCAGCGATCACTTGCTGACCGGTGTCGACCGCGATCACAAAGTGTTCATCTTTGCGCGGCCAACCACAGGCCAAAAGGTGCCGCTGGGCGTAGTGCAAAAGCAGGTGAGCGAATTACCCGTGACGGTGACCCTGGATGACTCCACGACGATGGTGGCAGGCCACAACATCTCGGGGTATACGGGTGACTTGACGATTGTTGCGCGCGTGTCACGAAGCGGAGATGCAGTTGCCGCAACGGGTGATTTACAGGGCGTGATGCCCCATGTAAAGCTGGATCAAACCGGTTTCGTCGATCTGGTTATCGACGCACGGGTTGACTGACCAGTATTCGGCTATTCCCTCTCCCTTCTGGGGAGAGTCAAATGAAACGTTTGTCAGCCTCTCCCTCTCCCTCGAGGGAGATGGGAGTACGCGAAGCTACTCCTAATCCATCCCGTCCCGATACACGATGGCCTTACTGCACTTCCGCAGTGGCTTACCACGATGTCCAAATCCTTGATATCACTCAACATTGCTAAGATCCGCGATCACCCGGTCCAGCCGGAGGCGAGCCTGTGCTTCGCCGGTTAGGTTGCCCTTCCCAACGAAACTGTGGCGCGGCCGCCGGTTCATGACATCAGTTATTTCAAATGGTTGGCAAATTTGTCCTATATGGGATATAATTCCCAATTAATGAAGATTCACGTTACAAACATGCCGGCGTACAGTCCCAAAAACCCGCGATCGTCTCAAGTGCCCGACTGTTGGCACTTGTTTTGCAGTTTTGGGAAAATATGGACAAATCATTTGATATAGTGATCGGCGAGACGCGCGCTATCTTTGCAACCGAGACGGAGCGGCGACTATGACCGGTGGTGTGCAGCAGGCACTGTCACAAGCGGTTACCGAAATACTGAAACCGTTGATCCGAGTGCTGTTGCGAAACGGCATTTCCTACGGCGTATTTGCGGAGCTGGCGCGTAAGGCATTCGTGGAAGTCGCGTTCGAGGATTTTACCGTCCCCGGGCGCAAACAAACGATCTCGCGGGTAGCCGCCCTCACTGGATTGACACGCAAGGAGGTCAAACGCCTGGTCGAACTGGACGAAGCCGGTGACTCCAGTACCCATCAACGATTCAACCGGGCGATTCGCGTTATTTCAGGTTGGACCGAAGATAAGCGTTTTACCGACGCGCGGCAGAAACCGCGCGTGCTTTCTCTCGACGGTCCTGATTCGTTCGCGGAACTGGTCAAGGACTACAGCGGCGACATGCCCCACATGGCAATGCTGTCGGTACTGGAAGAGGCTGGCACCGTGCAGCGTTCGGACGATAAGGTGACACTGGTCAAGCGCGCCTACGTACCGGCTGGCGACCCGGTTGAAAAGATCGGCATCCTGGGTGCTGATGCTGCAGAATTG
>JAOTYY010000002.1 GCA_029861595.1 Gammaproteobacteria bacterium | reverse complement strand
TCACCGAGCATCTGCGCCGCCATACATCCCAATGGATTGATTTGACTCACGATCTTACACCCTCGACAACCGCCTTTCCCACAAGGCGACCGCAAGCAGCGTGCAACATGCGGGCTAGGCATACCAACGCGCCAGGCGCTGGGTATCCACGCCGAAGAAATACGCCGCGCGCAGCCACCACATCAGCAGGATAGTGCGCAAAATTCCACGCGTTTCCCAGCGACGGCTCGATGTCACGATCGGTGAACTCAGGCAATGGGGTGGCGCGATACGCTTCAGGCGGCGTGTCAACTCGACGTCTTCCATCAGCGCCTGGTCTGCAAACCCGTGCAGGCGTTGGAAATATTCACGGCTCACGAACAATCCCTGATCTCCCGTAGCGATAGCGGTGAGCCGCGAGCGCAGGTTCATGCACTTGGCGACTATGCGCAACGCCAACCGCGACGACGTGAAGCGAACGTCGAAGCGACCCCAGCAGTTCGGCTGTTTCGCCACGCACGCGAGGAGTTCGTTCGCGGCGGCGCTGGGTATCTGCGTATCGGCATGCACAAACCAGAAAACGTCGCCGCGTGCGATCCGCGCACCGGCATTCTGCTGCCGCGCGCGTCCCGGTGAACTGGTGATGATGCGGTCGCATTCGCCGCTGGCCAGTGCCTGCGTCGCGTCGGTGCTGCCGGCATCGACGACGATAACCTCGTGCCCGGCAGTGCGCAGCGATCGCAAGCTGGCGAGCGTTTGGGCAATGCACCCGGCCTCGTTCCTGGTGGGAATCACTACGCTGACGAGCGGTGAGTTGTTCACATGGATCCGGGGGTCACACGTCAACGCCTCTACGCGTCCAGTGCCGCCCGTCCGATCCCGGTGCGACGAAACCGTGTATCCGGAACCGCTCAACCGCTGAGCGCGCCTCCGCAACTGGAGCCCTGCCCGGCCGTGCAGCCGTAACAATGATCGGCAACTGCAATTGACGCACCCTCAAGCGGGGTGGCGAGCAAATCGGTAATGTGACGCCGCTGACCGCCCAGCGGAACACCCAGCATCTGATTGAAATCGCAGTCGTATACGTACCCCTGGTAGTCGATGCTCAGCAGCGATCGGCACATCACGCCAGGCACGTTGGCCGGCTGGTGTGCGCCCTTGAGCAAACTCATGTAAACATCGAACTGGCCCCGCGAAATCAGTGTGCTGCCGAATCGCTGGATCGGCAGGTTAGCCAGCGTCAACAGCGAATTGAAACGGATGCCGAAGTGCTCGCGCAGATGCTTCTTGTAGTCGACCTGCAGTTGTTGCTGGGGCGGCGGCAGCTGCGGGCCTTGCGGGTTGTAAACGAGATCCAGAAGCAGTTCGCCGTACTCGCCAGCGTAGCCCAACTTGTTCAGTCTGCGCAAACCCTCGATGCTGCGCTGGAAAACGCCATCGCCGCGCTGCGCATCGACATTTTCCTCCATGTAACAGGGCAGCGAAGCGATGACGTGCACGCCGCGTGCAGCCAGATACTCGCCCAGTTCTTCCTGGCCGGGCTCCTGCAGAACAGTCAGATTGCAACGATCGATTACGTGCACGCCGGCACCGACAGCGGCATCCACCAGGTACCTGAACTGGGCGTTGAGTTCCGGCGCCCCGCCAGTCAAATCGACAGTGCCCACACCCCGCGCCTGCATGAACTCCACAACTTGCTCGGCGGTCGCCCGGCTCATCGCCTCTTTGCGATAGGGCGAAGCATTCACGTGGCAATGCAGGCACGCCTGATTGCAACGATAACCCAGGTTGATCTGCAGAACCTCGAGCCCGGCGCGCCTGATGGCCGGAAAATCACTTTCTATCAAACGCGGCAGTGTAGCGTGCATACAGGCCCCCTCATACGGCGCAGAATATAACACGCCGAACTAGTCGAACAGACCACACTGGCTCCGCCAAGTTCCAGGACTTACAGAGACAGTTTACTTATTTCTTTTGCAAAATAAGTAAACTGTCCCCGTGATGCAGTGTTACGTTTACAAAAGCCTTGCCAAACGCGACGTTTATGTTTACCTCGATCGCCGCGGCGATTTCACCCGGCTGCCGCCGGGTTTAGCGCAACTGCTCGGTGAGTTGCAATTTGTTGTGGAATTCGAAATGACGGCGCGGCGGGTACTGGCGAAGGAAACCGCTGCCGCCGTGCTGCAGAATCTCACCACGCAGGGCTACCACCTGCAAATGCCAGATACCGAGAGACCGGCACCCGACAGCGCACACTGATATCGAAACGGGGCAGCCTGCTTGTTGCAGGCTAGTCCGGCGTCGCGAGGCCAGATTGACTGGCGAAATACGCCGCCAGATCCTGCATATCCTCCTCGGACAGCGTACCGGCGAAACCGGCCATTATCGGGTTTTTGCGCGCGCCCGATTTGTAGTCATGCAACGCCTGCAGCAGGTACGAGGCGTGCTGGCCCGCGAGGCGCGGGTTGGCGGGTATGGTGCTGTTACCGTCGACACCGTGGCAACTGGCACAAACCGCGGACTTCTCCTTGCCTTTGTCCGCATCACCGGCGGCCGAAACGGTGGCGGCCGTCATCCCCAATGCGATGCTGAACAGCACGGTCAGTATCAATCTCATGAGGTGCTCCACTATTCGAAACTGGCAAAGAAGGCCGCGATATCGGCCATATCCTGATCGTTTAGAGATACCGCGTTGGCGTGCATGGTCCCGTGCGGTCGTTGCTTGCTGGCATAGGCTTTGAGCGCCGCAACGATGTACTCGGCATGCTGTCCGCCCAGCTTGGGCACGTGATAGCTTGGGTATACGTTGCTGTATCCGGGCGTTCCATGGCACCCCATGCAGGTTTGCGCCTTGTGCTCGCCGGCGCCGGCGTCGCCAGCGGCCCAGGCGGCGGGCAAGATCAAGCTGCTGAGCAGCAGAGAAGCGAATATTAGTCTCATTAGAAACACTCGATAATATGGATGAGCTTGAGCCGCTTTTTCGAGCGGAACGAAGCGCACGCAACTGTACTTCGCAGGCCACCCTTATTCAAGGCCGGGGTGCCTGCCTGCTGCACGCAGCACGCGTTTCCCGTGCGGGCTGCCTGTGTCCCCCTTGTGGGGAATGGTTACGGTTTCGGACGGTAGTTCCAGTTCAACCAGTAGTAGCCGACGTCGTCCATGAGCTGAGCGAACTGACCGAAATCCAGAGGTTTCACCAGATAGCTGTTTACGTGCAGTCCATAGGCCTGCTCGACATCCGGTTCGGCGTCCGAGGAGGACAGCATCACCACCGGTACATCCAGGAACTCCTCGGCGGCACGGATGCGCTGCAGCACTTCGATACCGTTCACCTTGGGCATTTTAAGATCCAGCAGGATGAGGTGCGGTCGTGGACTGAGCTCGGGATCGGCAAACTCGCCGCGGCGGAACAGGTAACTCAGGGCCTCTTCGCCATCGCGCACGTGGTAGATTTTGTTTGGCACGCGATGATTCTCGAAGCTGCGCATCAACAACTCCGCATGGTCGACGTTGTCTTCCGCGAGCAGAATAATTCTCACTTCGTCCATCCGTTTTCGGCCCCCAAGCCACGGCAACCCGCCCCCCGCGTTTGCCTACGACTATTAATCCTCGCCCATTGCCAGCATCACGTCGTTTAACCGTTTAACAAAACCGGCGGGATCTTCCAGTTGCCCGCCTTCGGCGAGTATCGCCTGGTCGAGCAGTATACTGGCCCATTCGCCAAATCGCGTGTCGTCAGTCTCGCCGTCCATTCGGACCAGCAACGGATGTGCAGGATTAATTTCCAGTGTAGGCTTGCTGGAGGGCACGTCGTGTCCGGCCTGCTTCAACAGCGCCTGCATGTGCAGTGCCATTTCGTGCTCCTTGAATACCAGACAGGCGGGTGAGGTAGTGAGGCGCTTGGACACGCGCACCTCGTCGACCCGTTCGCCCAGCGCATCGCCGATTCGCTTCGTCAATTCTTTGTCGGAACCATCCTCTGGCGCGGATGTATCCACGTCGTCATCGGCCGTATCGGGCCATTCACCTTTCGCCACGGAGACCAGTTTCTTGCCCTCGTATTCCTGCAGAAACGACATCATCCAGTCATCGACGCGGTCATACATCAGCAGCACCTCGGTGCCCTCAGCACGCAGGCTTTCGAGATGCGGGCTGTTCTTTGCCGCATTGAACGCATCCGCTGTGATGTAGTAAATATGCGCCTGGCCTTCACCCATGCGCTCGATGTACTGATCAAGGGACACCGTCTGTTCCTCGCTGTCGCTGTGGGTCGAGGCAAAGCGCAACAATTTGGCGATGGCTTCACGATTGGCGTGGTCTTCGCCCGGACCTTCTTTCAAAACACGACCGAACTCGGTCCAGAACGACGCATATTTTTCCGGCTCTTTGTCGGCCAGATCCTGCAATAAGGCGAGTATCTTTTTCACCGACCCCGAGCGGATGCTGTCGATAACCTTGTTGCTTTGCAGGATCTCGCGTGACACGTTCAGCGGCAAGTCGCTGGAATCCACCAGGCCACGCACGAAACGCAGGTAGCGCGGGATCAACTGCTCACTGTCGTCCATGATGAACACGCGCTGCACATACAACTTGATGCCGTGTATATGGTCGCGATCCCAAAGGTCGAACGGCGCACGAGCCGGCAAGTAGAGCAACGTCGTATACTCGTATTTACCCTCAACACGATTGTGCGTCCACGTCAGTGGATCTTCGAAATCATGGCTCAGGTGTTTATAGAACGTCTGGTATTCTTCGTCACTGATATCTTTCTTGGCACGCATCCACAGCGCGGATGCTGCATTGACCGTTTCCTCACCCGCGTCGGTGGCTTCATCCTCACCGTCCTTTTCCGTGCTCTGCATGCGTACCGGAAAGGTGATGTGGTCGGAGTACTTCTTCACGATGCCGCGCAGACGCCATGCATCCAGAAACTCGTCGGCGTCTTCGCGTAAAGCAAGCACGACTTCAGTGCCGTGATGCTCGCGCGCCACGTTTTCCAGTGTGTAGCCATCACCGCCGTGCGATTCCCAGCGTACGCCGGCTTCGACCGGATCGCCGGCGCGACGCGAATACAGCACGACACTTTCGGCGACGATGAACGAGGAGTAGAAACCGACACCGAACTGGCCGATCAGCTGCGCATCGGCCGCCTGATCGCCGGTCAGTTTGTCGAGAAACTGACGGGTACCGGACCTCGCGATGGTGCCGATGTTTTCGACAACCTCCTCGCGGTTCATACCGATGCCGTTGTCACGCACCGTGACGGTGCGTGCATCCTTGTCGAACGCCAGGTGGATGACCAATTCACTGTCGCCACCGAACAGAGAATCGTCACTCAGCGCTTCGAAACGCAGCTTATCGCAGGCATCGGAAGCGTTTGAGATGAGCTCGCGAAGGAAGATTTCCTTGTTCGAGTACAAGGAATGGATCATCAGTCGCAGCAGTTGCGCGACTTCGGTTTGAAATTCGTGCGTTTCTTTAACGGACTCGCTCATGATCGATCCTCGTACTCGTCGGTGCAACGCCTGAATATGGCGCTGCGTGTCAAACTTTCAATCCCTGCCTACATTGTCTTGCGCCGCGTCGCGCAACCATAACTGCTGCAGGCGCATACGCAGCACGCCTTTACGATCTGCATCCTCGGTGACGCGCAGCAGTGCCCGGTAAATGCGCTCGGCATCGTCGACCAGACCTGCTTCGCTCAGCGACTCGGCTGCGTTGTAGCGTGCGGTCTGGCCCCAGGGATCTGCCGCCTGGGGATCCAGCAAGGTCGCCGAGCGCATGAAATCGTGTGCCGCCAGCGTGTATTTGTGCAACGCTTTCCACGATTCAGCGCGCCAGAATAGAATTTCCCGACGCTGCTCGGGCGTGATCGGCTGTGCCAGCACCCGCTCCAGCACGCCCACAACCGCCTGGTCCGCGCCAACCGCCTGCAAATCGAACACCACCTGTAGCAGACGATCCAGTGCCGCCGCAGACGGTTGGTGATTGCTCTCCAGCAGCGTGTGTAAAGCTGCCGCTGCGGCATCGCTGCGTCCACCCATGGTCAATATGCGGGCACGGCGCAACTGCCACTCGAACACATCTGCACCGGCCGGCGCAGAGTCCAGTGTCGACATGATCTGCGTAGCGAGCTCGATGTCCGCACGGCTCAACGCAAAATCCGCCAGTCTGTAGCGCACCGAGGCTGGCACGTCGGCGATGTCCGGAAACCGGTCGGTATCCAGATACAACTCTCGCAAGACAAAAAATCCACCGGGCTCCCTGGCCAGCAAGGTGGCCAGGCGGCCGTGAGCCAGCTCACGGATCTCGGCGCTGGCGCCTTCGAAAGCCACCACTGACAACAGCGCCCGCGCGCGAATCGGCGCCAGAGGCAACGATTTTTCCGCCTCCTCCATCCATGCCAGATCGTTACCCACCAGCAATTGCACGCTGTTCCCTACCAGGCGCCCGTAACGATGATACGCAGCCCATAATTGCCGTGCGTCGAGGGCAAAAAGTTTGTCGTTGCGATCCAGCGCCGCAGCGTAGCGAATGCCCTGATCGAGTGCCAATGCTACCCATGCACTGCTGCTCATCGCCTCGGCGGCGTGCACGGCTATCGCCCAGGCACGGGCTTTGTCCTGTGGCGATTTGATACTTTCCGCGCGTTTCCTGGTTTCTTCGAACACCTTCGCCGGCGAAGCCGCGCGCTGGCGTAAGCGGTCCAGCGTCCGCAACGCATCGGCCTCCGGCGTTGTAATACCCTCCAGTATCGATTCGACACGGCCCGTCTGCCCCGCGCTGAGCAGCACGCGGGCGCGCAACACGCGCCACGCTGGTTGCGCGTCCCGGTAGTCCTGCTGATAGCGACGCATGGCCGTCACGGCATCGTCGAAATCGTCCTCGAGCAGGTAGCTGCGCACGATCAACTGTCGCCAGGCGCTGCGCTGCGCTGCATCTATCGAAGGGTTGTGCCACAACAGTCGGCGCAGGTCGCGGCGAGCGGCCGGTGCATCGCCCAACGCCAGACGAAACCAGGCACGTTGTGTGGCCGCCCAGCGCTGCGTGGCCGGTGGCATGCCCGCGGGAATCGCATCGAGGCGTGCGAGTCCGCGTTGCCACTGCCGCCACTGAACCAGCATTGCGATGCGCGCGCGCTCCCACTCGAACCAGGCGGCAGGGTCGTTGGCGGAATCCGGCTGCTGGCTGTCCATCAGGCGCAGCGCCAGACCGGGCGCGCCGGAGCGGCCGATCTCGGTGATCGTTGTCAGTGCTTGCGCGTGACCGGAGACAGGTGCGAGCAGTGCCGCCACCAGCAGCGGCAGACCCGCAATCGCACGCACGCGGATTTCAGCAGTCATTTACGGGCTGGAATCCGCTCGGGCATCCAGCGCAGCACGGCGTACCCGGATTTACAATTTTTCGCGAATGCGCGCCGATTTTCCGGTGCGTCCCCGCAGGTAGTAGAGTTTCGCGCGGCGCACCTTGCCGCGGCGTTTGACCTTGATGTCCGCCAGCAGGGGACTGAATGTCTGGAACACGCGCTCGACACCTTCGCCATGCGACATCTTGCGCACCGTGAAAGACGAGTTCAGACCGCGATTGCGTTTTGCGATGCACACGCCCTCGAATGCCTGCAGGCGTTCGCGGCTGCCTTCTTTCACTTTCACTTGCACGACAACCGTATCGCCGGGCGAAAACTCGGGGACCTGCTTGTCCATCTGTTCGGCTTCGATTTCGTTTATCAGGTTACTCATCAGTCGTCTCCTGCACCGGGATTTCGATTCCCCAGTTGTCGTTTGTACTCTTCCAGCAATCGCTCGTCTTCGCCGCTCAGGCGCAAGCGCGCCAGTAATTCCGGCCGCCGCTGCCAGGTCCTGCCCAGTGCCTGTTGACGGCGCCAGCGTGCGATGGCGGCATGATCGCCGCTCAACAACACCGCCGGCACGCACCGCGAACAGAAATTCTCGGGCCGCGTATAGTGCGGGTGATCCAGCAGCGCGTCGCTGAACGAGTCCTGCTCGGCGGACTGGGCATCACCCAAAGCGCCCGGCTGCAGGCGCGCCAGTGCGTCGATCACCACCATCGCCGCCAACTCGCCGCCACTGAGCACGTAGTCACCCAGCGACCATTCCTCATCGACATCGGTCTCGACAAACCGCTCATCGACGCCTTCATAACGTCCGCACACCAGTATCAGCCCCGGCTTGCGGCCCTGCGTGACCAGCATCTGCTGCTCGATCGGCCGCCCCTGCGGACTCAAATACACGACCGTGCTGTCCATCGGCGCGGCAGTTCTCGCCCCAGCCAACGCTGCGGACAGTGGCTCGGCCTTCATAACCATGCCGGGCCCACCGCCGTAGGCACGATCGTCGACGGTCCGGTGAACGTCGTCCGTATAGTCTCGCGGATTCCAGGTAACCACGCTCAACAGCCCGCGCTGCACTGCGCGCCCGGTTACCCCATACCCAGTAACTGCCGTCACCAGTTCCGGAATCAGCGTGATCGCGTGGATTTCCACGACTTCATCCCAGTGTCCCGTCCCAACCGCCGCGTTCGTACCGAGCGCAGACCGTGTGCCCCAAATTGTCGGCACGCGGGACCGGCGCGCTCAGCGGCGACAGGACGCTAGAAATCCGGGTCCCAGTCCACCACCAGCCGTCCCTCGGCCAGATCGATGCCCTTTATCACCGTATCCCGCAGCCAGGGAATCAAACGCTCGCGCCCCGTTCCCTTCACCACCAGCACATCATTGGCGCCCGTTTCCAGGAGATGATCCACCACTCCCAGATCACAGCCGTCGGCAGTCGACACCTGCATGCCTTCCAGATCCGCCCACAGGATCGACTCGTCCGTGGCAGCCGGCAGAAGCTCGCGTGCCACCGCGATTTCCGCACCGACGTAGCGTGCCGCCTGCTCCGGTGCCGTACTGTCCGGCAGCAGTGCGACAACCGCGTTTCCGTGTCGGCGCCCGTCAAGTAACTCGACCGGCATCTGCTCGCCGTCAGCAAGCAGTATCCATGGTTTGTAGTCGAGAATTCGCTCGCGCGGCTCGGTGTAGGAGTGCACTCGTACCCAGCCCTTGACGCCGAATATGCCCGACACCCTGCCCAGGGTTAACAATCTGCCCATCAGCCGTCCCGAACGGCGGCCATCGGGTCACTCGCTCGCAGGTTGCGCCTTGCGGTACTCCTTGACCAGAGTAGCCACCCGTTCGCTCAACTGCGCGCCGTGGCCCGCCCAGTAGTCCACACGTTCCAGATCCAGCCGCAGCCGTTCTTCTCCGCCACTGGCAACGGGGTTGAAAAAACCCACTTTCTCCAGATAGCGTCCGTCCCGCCGATTGCGGCTGTCGGTGACCACCACCTGATAAAAGGGACGCTTTTTAGCCCCGCCGCGGGACAAACGAATCGTAACCATTATGTTTCCGTCAGTTATTAAGGGACCATGGAGCGGCTTGCGTCGCTGGCATCATACCGGGTGTGACCGGTGATAAACCGCGCAATTCTACGCGAATCGGAGTAAAAGAAAAGGCCGTTGCTAAGCCGGGGGCGAGGCAGCCCACGATCCGTTCAGCCGAATCCGGGCGGCATCTGGCCCCGCATACCGCGCATCATGTTGGCCATTTTCCCCTTGGACATCTTTTTCATCATCTTGCCCATCTGATGATGTTGTTTCAGCAGGCGATTGACGTCCTGCACCTGAACACCGGAGCCCGCGGCGATGCGGCGCTTGCGTGAGCCGTTGATGACAGCCGGATAGCGGCGTTCCTGCGGGGTCATGGCATTGATAATGGCGATCATGCGCGCCGTTTGCCGGTCATCGAGCTGCACCTTGGCGGCCGCCGGCAACGCCGCGCCGCCGGGCAGCTTGTCCAGCAGACTGGCCATCCCGCCCATATTCTGCATCTGTTCGAACTGATCGCGTAGATCGGTCAGATCGAAGCCTTTGCCTTTTTTCAGTTTCTTCGCGAGCTTCTTCGCTTTCGCCTGATCGACCTTTTGCTCGGCTTCCTCGACCAGGCTCAGCACATCGCCCATACCGAGGATGCGCGACGCCAGTCGGTCCGGATGAAACGGTTCCAGCGCGTCGATCTTTTCGCCCACGCCCAGGAACTTGATCGGTTTACCGGTGATCCGACGCACCGACAGCGCAGCGCCGCCGCGTGCGTCGCCGTCGGCCTTGGTCAGAATCACGCCGCTCAGGCTGAGCGCATCACCGAACGCTTTTGCGGTATTAGCCGCATCCTGGCCGGTCATGCTGTCCACTACGAACAACGTCTCCACCGGATTTACGGCCCGATCGATGGCGGCGATCTCGTCCATCATCTGTGCATCGACGTGCAGACGTCCGGCTGTGTCCACAATCAGGACGTCGCTGTGAAGTTTGCGCGCCTGCGCTACCGCTTCGCTGGCGATGCCCACCGGATCGTCACTGGAGCTGTTGTGGAAGTGCGCACCCACCTGCCCCGCCAGCGTGCGCAACTGCTCGATGGCGGCCGGGCGATACACGTCGCAGCTTGCCAGCATGACTTTTTTCTTTTCGCGATCCTGCAGCAGGCGGGCGAGCTTTGCCGCGGTCGTGGTTTTGCCGGCGCCCTGCAATCCAGCCATCAGCACCACGGCGGGCGGCTGCGCGGCAAGGTTGAGGCGTTGATTCTCCTGGCCCATCACCTCGACCAGCGCGTCGTGCACGATCTTGACCAGCGCCTGACCGGGCGAAAGGCTCTTCAGCACTTCCTGACCGAGTGCCCGCTCGCGCACCAGATCGATAAACTCCTTGACAACCGGCAGCGCAACGTCCGCCTCCAGAAGCGCCAGGCGCACTTCGCGCAGCGCGTCGCGAATATTGTCTTCGCTTAACCGCCCCTGGCCGCGCAGCCGCGACAGTGCACCGCCCAGGCGTTGTGTGAGACTCTCGAACACGTTTTATCCCGTCTATTGTTCCAGCGTGTAAGCGCGCACCGGATTACACTGTATACAACTGATCTGGTTGCAGCGCGTGCAGTTTGCGCTGCGGCAGCAAGTCCTGCAATTGCGCAAGCGTTTCTTCCTCGCTGCCCGGCTTGAAGTGCGAGACGCCGATTACCGGATCGTGCTCCAGCTTGCGCAGATCGTCCGCCAGTGAACTGGGGCAGTAATGCTTGGCCACACCAGCGAGTTGCTCCTCGCGATCGGAGAAAGCACACTCCACGAACAACAGATCGAGCCGTGGCAGGCGATTCAGCGCTGCCCACAAGTCGTCGGTAGTCGTGGTGTCGCCGCTGAAGCAAAAGACGCCGTCGTCCGTCTCGATGATGTACGCGCAGCACGGCACCACGTGGTTGACCTCGACGCCGGTGATGCGATGGCCGCCCAATTCGAAGGCCGCCCGCGGACTGTGCTCGGCAAAGCGCACCACCGGACGCCGAGCGTCGGGCAGCTCGGAGAAATCCGGCCATACCCGCCAGTTGAAAATGTGCTGACGCAGTATCTGCAATACCGCGCCGCTGGCGTGCACCTGCAGCGGCGATTCACGCGTCCCGAACACCGTATCCAGCAGCAGCGGCAGAGCGGCGATGTGGTCCATGTGCGAGTGGGTCAGCAGCACATGCTGCAGCGGCTGCATTTCCTGCAGTGTCAAGCGTGCCGTGCCGGTGCCGGCATCCAGCAGCAGCCAGTCGTCGAGCAGAAATGACGTGGTATGCCGATCGGCGCCAATTCCACCACTGCAGCCCAGCACCCGGACCTGCACTGTCAGTGCCTCCCAGGTGACGTGTAGGCAACTGGAGTGGCAAGGCTCGGTATATCTGCGCGCATAGACAGTCGGGTGAGGAGGTCGGCGAGGTGGGCGCATGCTACCACGCGGCCGCTGTTTGGCTCTACTCGCACGCACGCACTTCAAGCCCACCGATGGGTATGTCATGATGATCCGCAGATGCTCGGCACTTCCGTCAATATCTCGGTCACGTTGTTGTACGCCGTCTCCGCAGCCCTGCTGGCAGGCGAACTGTGGCGCGCCCCCAGCTATTCACGAATCGGCAAATGGCGACGCCTGTCGCCGGCAGTGCTGGGGTTCGTGCTGCACGGTGGGTTGATGCTTGCCCTGGTGTCGCAATCCAGCGGCCTGGATATCAGTTTCTTCAACGCCCTGTCGCTGGCTGCCTTTGCCATCGTCCTGCTGCTGTTGCTGTTTTCGGCGCTGAAGCCGGTTGAAATGCTGGGGATCGGCCTGTTACCGATCGCCGCCGTCAGCGTTATCGCGGGAGAGCTACTGGGCGATTCCCTCGCCAGCATGCCGTTGCGCGGCGAACTGCAGTTTCACGTGATCAGCTCGCTGCTCGCCTACGGGGTGCTCAGCGTCGGTGCCATGCAGGCCATCCTGGTAGGGATTCAGGCACACCTTCTGCGCACCCACCAACCGGGTGGATTTGTGCGCGCCCTGCCACCGTTGAACCGCATGGAGGAACTGCTGTTTCAACTGCTGGCAATCGGTTTCGCCCTGCTGTCGATCGCCCTGCTCAGCGGGTTTATGTATCTGCACGATATGTTTGCCCAGCATCTGGTGCACAAAACCGTGCTGTCGCTGGTCGCGTGGACGGTTTTCGGCGTGGTGCTGCTTGGCCGCTACGTCTGGGGGTGGCGTGGCCTGCGCGCGGTACGTTGGACGCTCGCCGGCCTGGTGTTTCT
The DNA here is from genome assembly GCA_029861595.1 of Gammaproteobacteria bacterium. Taxonomy (GTDB): domain Bacteria; phylum Pseudomonadota; class Gammaproteobacteria; order JAHELT01; family JAHELT01; genus JAHELT01. The sequence goes on along the minus strand of JAOTYY010000002.1, from coordinate 33,673 downwards.
GTTGCTGGCTTACTTCGGCAGCAAATTCGTGCTTGAATTGCTGTTGCAGACTTGACAGGGGAAACCTCACGGGCTAGTTATTGATGATCGTAAAACCTTCTCATGATCCAACCCCTGCCGCGGCGTCGTGCGGCACCCAGATCGGGCCGACTCGGTAGCCACATTTGAGCGAAATCCCGCTAAGCGCGCTGAGCGGCGCGCTGTGTGTGTTGATCCTACTTTCCGCCTTCTTCTCGGGCTCGGAAACCGCGTTGATGTCGCTGAACCGGTATCGGCTGCGGCACCTGGTAAAAACCGGGAACCGTGGCGCGGCACGCTCCGCACGCCTGCTGGAACGGCCCGATCGACTGATAGGATTGATCCTGTTGGGGAACAATTTCGTCAACATCTCGGCCTCGGCGCTCGCCACAGTCATGACGTTGCGGCTGTACGGCGAAGCGGGCATCGCCATTGCCACCGGCCTGTTGACACTGGTAATACTGATATTCGCGGAGGTCGCGCCCAAGACGTTGGCAGCACGGCACCCGGAGCGCATCGCTTTCCCTGCTGCATTTGTCTACGAGCCGCTGCTCCAGGTCTTGTACCCGCTGGTATGGCTGGCCAACGTGCTGGCACACGGTGTATTGCGCCTGTTCGGCCAGGGCGGTGTGCGTGGTCCGAACGACAGTCTCGAGGCCGAGGAGTTTCGTACCCTGGTCAATGAAACCGGTGTGCTGATCCCCAAGGGTCATCAGCGCATGCTCGTCAATATTCTCGACCTGGAAAAAATCACCGTTAACGACATCATGGTGCCGCGCAACGAAATCGTCGGCATCGACCTGGACGACGACTGGGACGAGATCATCGCGCAGATCAGCACCAGTGCCCACGGCCGCATCCCGGTGTTTCGCGACGATATCGGTAACGTGGTCGGGATCCTGCATCTGCGCCGTCTGGTAGACGCCGCCCTGCACGACGAACTGCAGCCACAAAACCTCGAACAGCATATCCGCGAGCCGTATTTCATTCCCGAAGGCACGTCGCTGACACGTCAGCTGCTGAACTTCCAGCAGCACAAGGAGCGCATCGGCCTGGTGGTCGACGAGTATGGCGACATCCAGGGACTGGCGGCGCTGGAAGACATCCTGGAGGAGATCGTCGGCGAGTTCACCACGGTGCGGGTCACCACCTCGCGCGACATTCACCCGCAGGACGACGGTACTTATATCGTAGACGGCGGCACCCAGGTGCGTGAACTGAATCGAGCGTTCACGTGGAGTCTGCCCACCACGGGTCCGCGCACCCTGAACGGGCTGATTCTGGAGCACCTCGAGATCATCCCCGAATCCGGCACCACTTTCTTACTGCAGAATCACCCGGTGGAGATCCTGCAGACCAAGGACAACGCCGTAAAATCGGTGCGCATACACCCGGCAGTGCGCCCACGCGCCGGGCATACGGCGGAAGCTGCGGAAGAATCGCCGTCGCCTAGCGATTCGTAGGCTGCCGCGCACACCATGCAGAAAGCCGGACAGAAAACCAGCTATCAGTGCACTGACTGTGGCGCGCTTGCCGCCAAGTGGAGCGGCCAGTGCGCCGATTGTGGCGCCTGGAATACGTTACAGGAAACACTGGTAAGCAAGACCACGATGCGCGTCTCGCGTAACGCCGGCAACAGCATCGAGATCGCCGCTGACGTGGTACTGGCCAGCGAACCGCGCACCGCCACTGGCATCGCCGAACTCGACCGGGTGCTGGGCGGCGGTCTGGTGCACGGATCGGTCGTGCTGCTGGGCGGCGATCCGGGAATCGGCAAATCGACCCTGCTGATCCAGACGCTGGCTAGCTTGTCGGCCGGAATGAAAACACTGTACCTCACCGGCGAGGAGTCGTTACAACAGGTGACGTTGCGGGCCAAGAGACTGGGGCTGGCGGTCGACACGCTGCGTCTGTTGAGTGAGACCTGTGTCGAACAGATACTTGATACGTGCCGCAGCGACCGCCCGCAGGCGCTGGTCATAGATTCGATTCAGACCCTGTATTCGGAAAGCCTGCAGTCTGCCCCCGGATCGGTCAGCCAGGTGCGCGAATGTGCCGCGCAGTTGGTCAGGTTTGCCAAGCAGACCCAGACTGCCTTGTTCCTGGTCGGCCACGTGACCAAGGAAGGCACCCTTGCTGGTCCACGCGTGCTGGAGCATATGGTCGACACAGTACTGTATTTCGAAGGCGACCCGAGCAGCCGCTTTCGGGTCATCCGGGCGGTAAAGAACCGTTTCGGCACGGTCAACGAGCTGGGTGTGTTTGCGATGGGCGAACGCGGCCTGCAGCAGGTCAGCAACCCTTCAGCGTTGTTTCTCTCGCAGCACTCACAGCCGGTACCGGGTAGCGCCATAATGGTTACCCGGCACGGTACGCGACCGCTGCTGGTAGAGGCGCAGGCCCTGGTCGACAGCAGCCACTTGAGCAACCCCCGCAGGGTTACGCTGGGGTTGGAGCAGAACCGCTTGTCGATGCTGCTCGCGGTGCTGCACCGACACGCGGGTATCGCGATGTACGATCAGGATGTTTTCGTCAACGTCGTCGGTGGGGTGCGCGTCAGCGAGACCGCTGCGGACCTGGCCATAGTGTGCGCCGTCTACTCCTCTTTCCGTGACCAGCCGATCCAGTCGCAGACAGCGATTTTCGGCGAGGTAGGGCTAGCCGGCGAAATCCGACCCGTGCCGTTCGGCGAGGAACGCCTCTACGAAGCCGGCAAGCACGGCTTTACGCGCGCGATCCTGCCAGCCGCAAACGCCCCTCGCAAGCATACGGGGAGACTCGAAATCCTCGCCGCCGAGCGTCTCGCCGACGTGATCGAAGCGCTCTAGCCTTCATTGCCGGTAGCATCCTTAGTCGGTACTCTTGGAGATCTCAGGTGTCAGGGCACTTGCAAAAACATTGGCCGTTTCAAGTACTCTGACCCCTTAGAATTCACTAAACGGCACGAGAAATGAAAGATAAAGACGCCGAAGCCGCCCAGCCCCCGGCGTTCGAAACCGCGCTCGGGGAACTCGAGAAGCTGGTCGAAAACATGGAACGCGGCGATGTCAGTCTCGAGGAGTCGCTGCGCATGTTCGAACGCGGCGTCGAGCTTGCTCGCCACTGCCAGGCCGCGCTGCGTGATGCGGAAAACAAAATCCAGGTGCTGATGGAACAAAACGGGCAGCAGGTGCTGGATGACCTGGTCAGCGACGAACGACAAGATTAGCAGGGCGCCAGACTGCACATACAGCCGCATTGAACCAAGAAGCACGTTTGACCACCGCTGAAACGCGCGCTCTGCAGGATCGTGTGGGCAGTTATCGCGAGCGCGTCGACGCTGAGCTCGAGCGTTGGCTGCCGAGTGCCGAGGAGGAACCCTCGCGCCTGCACAGGGCTATGCGTTACGCCGTTATGGGTGGCGGGAAACGAGTCAGACCGGTACTGATTTACGCGACCGGCGAATCCCTGGACATCGATCTGGAGCGGCTGGACGCCGCGGCGGTCGCGGTCGAGTTCATGCACGCGTATTCGCTGGTGCACGACGACCTGCCGGCCATGGACGACGACGATCTGCGCCGCGGACAACCCACCTGCCACAAGCGCTTCGATGAGGCCACCGCCATCCTTGCCGGGGACGCGCTGCAGGCCCTCGCCTACCAGGTTCTATCTCAACATCCGGCAATCTCGGACGAGCACGCGGTGCGCGCGCGCATGATCGCAACGCTGGCGCATGCCAGCGGTTCCGAGGGCATGGCCGGCGGTCAGGCGATCGACCTGGATTCAGTCGGCAAACTGCTTGATCTGCAGGCACTGGAAGACATGCATCGCAGAAAGACGGGCGCGCTGTTTCGTGCCTGCGTTGCCTTTGCCGCCTACAGCCACCCACAGTTGAGTGACGATCTGCTGAAGCGCCTCGACCGATATGCCGCAGCCATCGGTCTGGCTTTCCAAATCGCCGACGACATTCTCGACGTGACCGGCGATACCAAGACCCTGGGCAAAACGACGGGCGCCGACAGCACGCTGAACAAACCCACCTATCCCTCGATCCTGACACTGGCTGGCGCGCGGCATCACGCCTTGCAGATGCACCATGAGGCACTGGACTCCCTGCACGGCCTAGGTGAGAAGTTCGACGTACTTCGCCAGCTATCCGCCTATATCGTGCATCGGGATTACTAGCTGCCTGTTCCCCGTCGCGAGACTGGCAGTGCACGGACACGAGCTGGATGTGTAGCGTGTGTTGCGCAGGTGCAACCGGTCCGATAATCTGGACGTTATCCCGTCGCCACTGCGGACACACCGCGGCGAATGGTGGATGACGGAGCGCAGTCGACACAACAACCATGAGCACTGAAACCAAATTCCCCTTGCTGTCCGACCTGGACTCGCCGGCACAGCTGCGCGAGTTCAGCGAAGCCAAGCTGGTAGCCTTGGCGGATGAACTTCGCGAGTACGTGATCGAATCGGTGGCCCGCAGCGGCGGCCATCTCGGCGCGGGATTGGGCGCGGTGGAATTGACAGTGGCGCTGCACGCAGTGTTCGACACGCCCCATGACCGCCTGGTCTGGGATGTCGGCCATCAGACCTACCCCCACAAGGTACTCACCGGGCGCCGCGATCGACTGGCGACGATACGTCGCAAGGGCGGGTTGGCACCGTTCCCCAAACGCTCGGAAAGCGAGTACGACACCTTCGGCGTGGGCCATTCCAGCACGTCCATCAGTGCCGCGCTGGGTATGGCGATAGCCGCGCAGCGAACCGCCGAACGGCGTGAGGTGGTGGCGGTGATCGGCGATGGCGCGATGACCGCCGGGCTTGCTTTTGAGGCACTCAATCACGCCGGCGACGCGGAAGCCGACATGCTGGTGATTCTGAACGACAACGACATGTCGATTTCGCCCAACGTCGGCGCACTGCGCAAGTACCTGGCACGCATCCTGTCCGGGCGACTGTATTCCAGTGCCCGTGAAGGCAGCAAAAAAGTACTCTCCAAGATGCCGCCCATGTGGGAGCTGGCGCGGCGCGTCGAAGAGCACATGAAAGGCATGGTAGTGCCAGGCACCCTGTTCGAGGAACTCGGTTTCAACTACTACGGGCCGGTGGATGGTCACGACCTGCCGAATCTGCTGAAAATGTTGAAAAATCTTCGCCAGTTGCGCGGGCCGCGTTTGCTGCACGTGGTCACGCAGAAAGGCAAGGGCTACAAACTGGCAGAAGAAAACCCGTTGCGCCTGCATGCCATCAGTCCGCTGGACCCGAAAACCGGCAAGACTCTCGCGACCAGCAAACCCTCCGGCCCCAGTTACACGCAGGTATTTGGCGAATGGCTGTGCGACATGGCCGCTCGCGATGAGCGATTGATCGGTATCACACCGGCGATGCGCGAAGGTTCGGGACTGGTCGATTTCTCGGGCGCCTACCCGGACCGTTATTTCGACGTCGGCATTGCCGAGCAGCACGCGGTTACCCTGGCCGCTGGCCTGGCGGTAGATGGCGCCAAGCCGGTGGTGGCAATCTATTCCACGTTCCTGCAGCGCGCTTACGATCAACTGGTGCATGACGTCGTGCTACAGGACCTGGACGTCCTGTTCGCCATCGACCGGGCCGGCGTGGTCGGTCCCGATGGACCCACCCATGCGGGCAGTTTTGATTTCAGCTTCATGCGCTGCCTACCCGGGATCGTAATCATGGCGCCGGCCGATGAGAACGAATGCCGGCAGATGCTTTACACAGGGTTTCAGCATCCGGGCCCGGCATCGGTTCGCTACCCGCGCGGCTGCGGCCCGGGTGTGACGGTGCAGGCGCCGATGACGGGCGTACCGATTGGCCGCGCCCAGGTACGGCGACACGGTCGCCGGGTAGCGCTGCTGGGATTCGGTGCAGTGGTTCCCGACGCCCACGCGGTCGCTGAGCAACTTGATGCAACATTGATCAATATGCGCTTCATAAAACCGCTGGACGAAGCGGCAATCCTGCAGGCGGCACGCGAACATGCACTGCTGGTGACTATAGAAGACAACGCGGTCGCCGGTGGCGCTGGCAGTGCCGTCAACGAAAGCCTGATGCGGCACAACATCGCCGTGCCCGTGCACAACCTCGGCCTACCCGACCGATTCGTCGAACACGCCTCACGCGAGGAAATGCTGGCAGAGTGCGGCCTTGATCGCGCCGGCCTGCTCGCCAGCGTACAGCAGCTGCTGCACGATCTCGAGAGCGCCACGCCGTTGAGCGCCTTGTCGGCCTCCAGCTAGTGTCCTGTCCAACAGGGTACTACCGTCACACGCAATCGACCTGCCGCTCCGCGGCTGCTAATATCCGACTTCTTTAGTCGGATATTTATCCAGCGCAGGCCATGAAACTCAGCCGACCTCAATCCCAAGTCGCTGCACTGCCGCCCGACCGTCACGACATCCCGGACGTACAGGCAAGTACGGACGTGCGTGAAATCGACATCCAGCGCGTCGGCATCAAAGACTTACGCCATCCGCTGGCGTTTGTCGACCGCAGCGGCACGCCGGTCAATACAGTGGCCCACGCCAGCATGACGGTGCACCTGCCCAAGGAATACAAGGGTACGCACATGTCACGATTCGTCGAGTTGCTGAACGAAAGCCGTGAACCGTTGTCGATTCGCGGATTGCAGACGCTGGTAGAAATGATGAACGAGCGGTTGCACGCGCGGGCCGGGCATATCGAACTGACCTTCCCCTATTTCCTGCGCAAGCAGGCACCTGTGTCCGGGGTAGAAAGCCTGATGGACTACTCTGTCACATTGGCCGCGTCGGTGACCGAACAGCGCTTCGATCTGACTGTCACAACGGTAATCCCGATTACCAGCCTGTGCCCCTGCTCAAAGGAAATCAGCGACTACGGCGCGCACAATCAGCGCTCGCACGTAACCGTCAATGCCAGAGTGGAGCCGAGCATGTGGATCGAGGACCTGATCGATCTGGTGGAAGATCAGGCATCCAGCGAGTTGTATGCGTTCTTGAAGCGCCACGACGAGAAATTCGTCACCGAGCAGGCGTACGACAATCCCAAGTTCGTCGAAGACGTGATTCGCGATGTGGCCGCACAATTGAACATGGAGCCGCGCATCCATGCCTACACGCTGGAAGTGGAGAACTTCGAAGCCATTCACAATCATTCCGCTTACGCGATGATCGAGGTGGATGACGCCGGCGGGAAATAAGGCAAATAAAGGGACATTCTTTTTTCTTCGACGCGAAGAAACACCACTTGTTGAGGACTGCGGAAAAGAAGAATGTCCCCATAGCCCGGTAACGCGGTTACACCTCGAACCAGTCGGATTCGCTTTCCTGCCGCAGCACACCTGGCCAGTCCGGCGCGCAGCCAAGCGCCGCGCTGACGCAGCGCAATGCTTCCTCGGGAGTATTGTTATTGCCGCTGATGTGCGCGAGCAGCAACGTATCCAGCTCATCGGTAGCGAGCTTTTGCAGCAATTCGGCCGCCTGGTGATTGCCCAGATGACCATAAGGGCTGGCTACCCGCGCCTGCACTGCAGGTGGGTAAGGCCCCGCGCGCAACATGTCGGCATCGTGATTGCACTCCAGGATCAAGCTGCGGCACCCACGCAGATGACTCACGATATGAGCGGTGATGGACCCTGTGTCGGTGAGCACCCCCAGACGTGCGTCGCGGCAGGCGAACACGAACTGACAGGGCTCGGCCGCATCGTGCGGTACCGGAAACGGGTGCACTTCCAGGTCACCAATCTGCAGACTGCGATGTGCGTGGATCGGAGTGATCCGCGGCAGGTCGCTGTCGCGAAGCATAGCAAGCGTTCCGTAGGTAGCCCAGACGGGTAAATCGAAACGCCGCGCCAGCGGCCCTACGCCGCCCGCATGATCGGCGTGTTCGTGCGTCACCGCGATGCCCGTCAGCGACTCCGGACTGACGCCGAGATTGGCCAGGCGCCTGACCGTTTCCTTGATCGTGAACCCGCAGTCCAGCAGCAGGCAGGTATCGGCCGCAGCGATCAACGTGGCATTGCCCGCACTGCCACTGCCCAGTGAAGCAAAACGCACGATTGATCCCCCTTGATACACGCCCCACGGTTGGAAAGGATAACGCCGGGCACCCTTCCCTTCGTCCCAGCGGTCCACAGACTGCGTCGGCGCGATCGTTCCATTCGCTGTTTTGAAATGTTCCAAGGGTCGCTTGCCAAGCACAACCCGGCTCAGTCGATCAGCCGCTCCGCCGCTTTTCCTCCGACATCCGGGCGGCAAGCATCATGGGGATGTCTATCCAGGGGCAGTAGGTAGCGTCTCGTGGCCGGCAACGACAGTTCAACGCAGTTTCTCGTGCAAGCGCTGCAGGATCTGTTTCTCCAGCGCGGGCAGCTTGGAAGACCCGGTGGCATCAGTAATCGTGATTCGCGTCTTGCCCGGCTCTTCCAGAACGTACACCTGATAGTATTGTTCGATCTTTTGCTCATCGCCGAACAGCCCGAAGAAGAATCCCTGCTGCTCGTTGTCCCCGGCGTCTTGCGTGGCCTGCGCAGTGTCGTCAGCAGGCGGAACACCCTCGAACAGCACCTCGTATCGGGATTCCGATTTGACCGTGTTTTCGATGTCCAGCCCGATCTCTTCGATCGCCTCGCCCGCCAGCGGCCATACCCGGTGATGCGTTTCCGCCACCACCAATGTCAACTCGCCGCTCTTTTCTTCGAGGTACGCGCGCGCCGCCAGCTGCTCCACTTCGTCGGACGTGAGCACGCCCCTGGCGACCTGCTCCTGCACGCCAAGAAACACCAGCAGGCGCAATAACATTTCCGTTTCCTGCTCGCTCTGCGGTGGACGCTTGATCAGAACACCCTCGTCGGTCGGCCGGCCGCGGGCGTCGGCCACAACCGCCGGTACGATACGCCGCTGGGTGACGAACAGCCGCACGGTTTTGTCGGCGTCGGAGATGCGCTCCACGCGCAGCCGAAAACGTTCTCTGGGTTTGTCCGCAGGACCGGAGAAGAGATCCGCGACGGCGCCACCGATGCCGCTCGAACTCTCCTCGGTCACGTTCCGCCACTCCGTTTCGATCACGCCCAGCAACGGTTCGTCACGGGCTATCTGGTAGCCATGGTGGGTGAGAAAGTCCTTCAGCGACGGCCATAGCTCGCGCGCGTCCGCATCCAGTTCCAGCCAGCGTGCGGACCCATCGCGGACCAGACGCACGGATTCGGGACTGGGCAACAAGGTACTGTGAGCAATTTTACTCTTGCCGCTCTCCGGAAGTCGCAACAGCGCCTCGCGCGCATTGCTGGAAAGATCCGGTGGAATTTCCAGGAGCGCGCGTTCCTCTGCGGAGACGTAGGCAACCGTCGGGTCGTCACTGTGCTTTCCTAACATGCCACAGGATGTAACGCCGAGGGCAATGCCACCGGCCGCCAGCGTACGGCAGACTGTCTTGAAAGCGGTCTGCCTCAAAGCACGCCAGCGGTTTCTAACGCTGCTCTCACGTTTTGATGCCTGGCCTCGGAAAGCCAGGTCAGCGGCAGGCGAATGCCCTTTTCGATCAAGCCCATCTGCTGCAGCGCCCACTTGGCGGGTATCGGATTCGATTCGCAAAACAACTCGCGATGCAGTGGTATCAGTTTGTCGTTGATCTTGGTTGCCGCAGCACGGTCAGCCGCCAGCGCCGCATCGCACATGTCATGCATCAACCTAGGCGCCACATTCGCGGTCACTGAAATAACGCCATGACCGCCAGCGAGAATCACTTCCATCGCATTGTGGTCTTCGCCCGAATAGACGCCGAAATTGTCATCGCAACTGGCAATGATCTCGCTGGCGCGCTCCACGCTGCCGGTGGCTTCCTTCACGCCGATGATGTTGTCCACCACGGAAAGACGGGCCACGGTATCGGGCAGCATGTCGACCGCAGTGCGGCCGGGGACGTTGTAGAGAATCTGGTCTATCGAGACCGCCTCGGCAACTGCCTTGAAGTGCAGGTACAGACCCTCCTGAGTAGGTTTGTTGTAGTACGGCGTGACCAGCAGGCAGGCGTCGACACCCGCATTCTTGGCGTTTTGTGTCAGTTCGATCGCCTCGCTGGTGGAATTGGCACCGGTGCCGCCGATGACCGGGATGCGTCTGGCGACTAGGTCGACAACACGTTTTATGACGTAGCTGTGCTCGGGAATATCCAGCGTCGCCGATTCGCCGGTGGTGCCGACCGCGATGATCGCGTCAGTGTCGTTCTCTATATGGAACTCCACCAGGCGTGCCAGTGAATCCTCGTCCAGCGACCCGTCTGCGTGCATGGGCGTCGCCATGGCAACCATACTACCTTTGAACATATCTTCTCACCGGTTCGCGCCGAAACCCGTAGTATATGTCCACCGGCGCGCGCCTGCCACGCGGGGAACCCCGTGGCGTGGTGTACCATCCCTCGCTCATTTCCAACCGGGAGAGAATTTATGCGGCCCGTGCTGGCAAAAAGACGCAGTGGCTATCGCGGCAGGACCGTTGCAGGTGCTTACCGGACATGACAGAGGATCTGTCGGTGCGCGAGTATGGCGCGAACGATTTCGCGGCGCTGGCCACGCTCTGGTCCGATTGCGATCTGCTGCGACCCTGGAACGACCCGCAGAAAGACATCGACCGCTGCCTTGAGAACCCGTCGAGCACGATTCTCGTCAGAGAACATCCCGAACGCAAAGGGCTCGGCGCCAGCGTAATGCTGGGCAGCGACGGCCATCGCGGCTGGTTGTACTATCTGGCTGTGGCGCCGGATCTACAACGCCATGGCGTCGGGCAGCAGGTAGTACGGGCCGCCGAGAACTGGCTGGCGGAGCGCGGTGTCGGCAAAGTCATGCTCATGTTGAGGCCCGACAACCACGCCGTCGTCGACTTTTACCGTTCGCTCGACTATGAAATCGAGGACCGCGTGCTGATGGCGCACTGGTTGTAGCGAGCTTTCGTGCCCATTATCGCGCGCTCTCACGCATATCACGTTTGCCCTGTAACTTTTCCCGGGCCAGCCGATCAGCGACCTCGCTGGTGTTGCGTCCCTCGCGCTCGGCACGCTCAAAAATCTCCGTGAGGGTGGCACCGATGCCCGCGACGCGCTCGTTCACGGCATCGACATCGAACGACTCGAGTTCCAGCGCAACGTCAATCACACCGCCAGCATTGATCACGTAGTCGGGCGCGTAAAGTATGCCGCGCTCCGCGAGTGCGTCTGCATGCCGGGGCTGCGCCAGCTGATTATTGGCGGCGCCGGCGACGATGCGCGCCCGCAACGTTGCGGCGGTGTCGTCATTGATCACCGCGCCCATCGCACACGGCGCGAACACATCGACGTCCAGAGCGAAAATTTCTTCCGGTGTCACCAGCTTCGCGTTGACTTCACCACACGCCAGACGCGCACGGTCCGTATCTATATCGGTCAGCCACAACCGGGCACCTTGCGCGGCGAGACGCTTCGCCAGTTTGAAGCCGACGCTGCCGACACCCTGCACAGCCACGCGCACGCCATCGAGTTCGTCGCGTTGCAAACGAAAGGCAACGGCGGCACGGATGCCTGCGTACACGCCGTAAGCGGTGGCTGGCGATGGGTCTCCCGTGCGCATGCCACCCTGCGCTGTCGGTTTATCGGCGATGCCGGCAACATGGCGGGTCACGTCGCGCATCGCCTTGAGATCCTCGACCGTGGTGCCGGAATCCTCCGCGGCAATGTAGCGGCCGCCCAAACCGTTCACGGCCTCGCCCATGGCGATCATCAGTGCACGGGACTTGTCCCGGGCTGGATCACCGATAATGACCGATTTACCACCACCCAGTTGCAGACCGGCGAGAGCCGATTTGTACGTCATGCCACGCGACAGTCGCAAGACATCGGCCAGCGCAGCCGCCTCGTCGGCATAGGGCCACATGCGCACACCGCCCAGCGCGGGTCCCAGGGCGGTATTATGAATGGCGATAATAGCCCGCAGCCCGGATGCCTGGTCGTGGCAGAAACACACCTGCTCGTGAGCGTCGAATTCTGCGTGCGCAAAAACGTTCATGATGCAAACCTCCCACGCTGCCGTGGCCGTTAAAAGGAATTGCAGAATTCGCGCCAGTGCCGGTTGTCTGCCGTTTCGCGACGGTCAGACCGATGCTCGGCTTGGAACGGCACGGGCCTGTCTACTAGAGTTCGTTGTGTGCAGCGCAACGGCGACGCCGGCCGGAGGTGGACGATGAATCGATCATCGGTTTCTCCACAGCAGGATCACTGCAAGGGGTTGGTTGACGTAGCGCGCCTTGCCCTTTTGGGGCGGTGCGGCGCTACTGTAGTTTGACCTGTGCTTACGGTCAAACGTTCCACCAACAGATCGGCAGGCGGGTGCAATTCTTGACCAAATGGAACCCTCACTCCCTGCCGCTCTCCCAGAGCAGAACGAGAGGGAACAATCAAAGCCCTTTTCCCCTTGGTGGAGAAGGATCGAGATGGGGGCACTCAGACGCGCGTCAAAGACTGACGATCTTGCCAGGATTCATTAGGTTATAGGGGTCCAGCGCCTTTTTGACGGCGCGCATCACATCCACGGCATCGCCAAGTTCATCGTGCAGGAACTGCAGCTTGCCGCAGCCGATGCCGTGCTCGCCGGTACAGGTCCCCTCCATCGCCAGCGCGCGTGCTACCAGACGCTCGTTCAACGCCTCGGCCCGCGCGAGCTCATCGGCATCTCGAGGATCGATAACCAGGCTCAGGTGAAAATTGCCATCGCCGACATGGCCGACGATCGGCGCAAACAGATTGCTTTCGTCGATGTCGCGGCGCGTTTCCAGAATGCATTCCGCGAGCCGCGAAATCGGCACGCATACGTCCGTGGCCCAGAGCTGCGCGCCCGGGCGTGCGGCTTTATTGGCGTAGGCCGCATCGTGGCGCGCCTGCCAGAGCTTGTTGCGCTCTTCGGTGTTAGTGGTCCAAGCGAAATCCTTGCCGCCTTCGCCGGCGGCGATCTCGCCAACCGTTTGTGCCTGCTCGGCGACCGACGCCTCGCTGCCGTGAAACTCCAGGAACAGCGTCGGCGCAACCGTCAGCGAAAGATCCGAGTACTTGTTGACCGCGTCGATCTGCAGCTCGTCCAGCAACTCGATGCGTGCTACTGGCACGCCCATCTGGATAGTCATTATCACCGTGTCGACGGCGCCGGCCAGGGTGTCGAAAGTGCACACCGCAGACGAGATCGCCTCCGGAATGCCGTATACACGCAGGGTGATCTCGGTGATGACGCCCAGCGTGCCTTCGGAGCCGACGAACAAGCGGGTCAGGTCGTAGCCGGCAGCCGATTTACGCGCACGGCGTCCAGTTTTGATGATCCGCCCGTCGGCAAGCACCACGGTCAGCGCAATCACCGCTTCGCGCATGGTGCCGTAACGCACGGCGTTGGTACCGGACGCCCGTGTCGCAGTCATGCCGCCCACCGAGGCGTCGGCACCGGGATCCATGGGGAAGAACAAACCCGTATCGCGCAAATAATTGTTAAGTTCCTTGCGCGTGACACCCGGTTGCACCACCACGTCGAGATCCTCGGCATTGACCCGCATGATCTGATTCATCTGCATCATATCGATGCACACACCGCCGGCCAGAGCCGCCACATGTCCCTCAAGGGACGTGCCGGTTCCGTAGGGGATCATCGGCACCTTTGCCGCTGCGCAAATCGAGACGATCTCGGCCACTTCCTCGGTACTTTGCGGATAGACCACCGCCTGCGGTGGCGCACCTTCATGATACGACTCGTCGCGGCCATGACGTTCGCAAACCGCCGCCGACGTGGTGATTCTATCGCCCAGCAAAGCGCCCAGACGCTCCAGCGTGGGATCGATATCTACTACCTGTGTGATCGCAACAGCCATAGTCTTAAATCGTGCTGCCTCGTGTGTGTTGTTCGATCATCTCTATGTTCAGCTTCGGCCCCGGCAGGTGCGGGTTGACTTCCAGTGCTTTGCGGAACGCGCTGATTGCAGCGTCCCACTGCTCGCTGTGCAGGTAGATCAGCCCCAATCCGGACAGCGCACCGAAATGTCGCGGTTCCAGCACCAGCGTGTGCTTGATATCGTCTATAGACGCGGAGTGCTCGCCCATCAGATACAGCAACGTCGCGCGACGGTTCCAGGCTTCGGCAAACCCGGGCGTCAGCTTCACCAGCTCGTCAAACGCGGTCAACGCCTGGTCGAAACGGCCTTCCTGCATATGCTGCTCGCCGCGCACGAAGATTTCGCGCCCTCTGACGTCGTCCGTCTGATACCAGATCTCCCAGATCTGCCGGGTGATGCCCTGCGCTAACTGCGCGTCTGCGGTGGCATGCAGTTGCGCAAACAACCCGTCCAGCCGCTCGTCTTTCTGATCGGACAGGGCCGTACCGAGCGGCCCAAACAGCAATGAAAACAGCAACACCAGGAAACGCATCGTTGCAGTATGGCCGCTCGGCAACAGCTTGCCAAGCACCCCGCCGCCGCCCCGGAACGCGGCCGTGACAGCTGCTGTTACCCCGTTCGGCACCCGGCACTGCGCCGGGTATTTCCGGCATCCCGGTGAGGGCACTGCCGGCGCGGAACAGGTGGACCGGCGTGAGCGTCTTTTCCCAGGTACACTATCCGGTTCCCGCGCTCGAGCGCGGGAACCGGGCTTGAGAAGTACTGGCCGTGCCGCCGCGGGTGGTCGTGGTGCGCGTGGTCGACGGCGCGCAGCGTTTTACCCGGAGCAACGCGGTGAATTGGCACAAATCGGACATCAACATGCAACTCGAAAACGTCAATGTCGTCAAGCAGGAGCTGCTGCCCACACCGCAGCAGGTCAAACAGGATTTACCGAACTCGCCGGCGGCCGGGAACACGGTGCTTGCCGGGCGCAAGTCCGTGCATAACATTCTCGATCGTAAGGACCACCGCATCCTGATCGTTGTCGGTCCGTGCTCGATCCATGATCCGAAGGCGGCGCGCGAGTACGCTCGGAAACTGAAGGAACTGGCCGACGAAGTGAGCGACACACTGTTGCTGATCATGCGCGTTTATTTCGAGAAGCCGCGTACCACAGTCGGTTGGAAAGGCCTGATCAACGATCCCTTCATGGACGATTCGTTCCACATCGAAAAGGGCCTGTACGTCGCCCGCGAATTGCTGCTGGAGCTGGCCGAGCTGGGCCTGCCGACGGCCACGGAAGCCCTCGACCCGATCTCGACGCAGTACATGTCCGACCTGCTCACCTGGGCGGCGATCGGCGCACGCACCACCGAGTCGCAGACGCACCGCGAAATGGCCAGCGGTCTGTCGATGCCGGCCGGTTTCAAGAACGGTACCGACGGTTCGCTGGATGTGGCGATCAACGCGCTGCAGTCGGTCTCGCAGCCGCACCATTTTCTGGGCATCGACCAGGAGGGCAAGATCAGCGTGTTACGCACGCGGGGTAATGCGTACGGACACGTAATTCTGCGCGGCGGTGGGGGTCGACCCAACTATGACTCGGTGAACGTGGCTCTGTGCGAGCAGGCACTGGAAAAAGCCGGCCTGGCCAGCAACATCGTGGTCGACTGCAGCCATGGCAATTCCAACAAGGACCCTGCCTTGCAGACCCTGGTCGGCGAAAACTGCGTCAATCAGATCCTGGAGGGCAACCGCTCCATTATCGGCCTGATGCTGGAAAGCCACCTAAACTGGGGCAATCAATTGATCCCGGAGGATCTTTCGCAGCTCCAGTACGGTGTCTCGGTGACGGATGCCTGCATCGACTGGCCGACGACCCAGACCTCGCTGCGGGACTGGAGCGCCAGGCTGCGCGAAATTCTCCCTGCGCGCCGCGACTGACCGGTTCCCGGAGCCGCATAGCGCCGATGCAGTTCTACATTGTGCGCAGGGAAAGCCAGGGCTACCTGGCTGTGATGCCCCACCCGGACGCTGCACAGCTGCCCGAGCAGGTAGCGGGGTTGCGTCGCCGCGGCGTTGCCGTGCTGGTGTCGCTGCTGCAAACGCACGAGCGCGACAGCCTGGGCCTGGCCGACACCGGACACCTGTGCGCCCGGCAGGGTATCGAGTACCTCTCCCATCCGGTCGAAGACCTGCAGGTGCCCACCGACAGCGAGGCGTTCGCGAAGCTTGCGCTCGCCCTGAAAGATCGGCTGCTGGCCGGCACCGGAATCGCCATCCATTGCCGCGCCGGCATCGGCCGCTCGGGATTGCTGGCGGCAAGTGTACTGGTGGCCTGCGGTTTCACCCCTGCCGAGGCCTTCGCCGAGATTTCGGCAGCGCGTGGGGCGAGCGTGCCGGAGGTGCCTGCTCAGGGTCTCTGGCTGCAGCGCCACCGGAAACTGCTGGTCCTGGGCTGAAAAACGGCGCTCCGCGGGGCCCGTGGCAGGCGAATTGCCGTTGCGTGATAGCTATGTCACTACGTTATACTCTGCTGCAGATGGCGTAGCGGGATCCGCGAACCCCATCACCATTGAACAACAACTGAAGATTAAAGCGAGGAGACGAGATGACTGTCAAAACCACATTAACCGTGTCCGCCGCCGCATTGGCGATCGGCCTGACCGCCGGCGCCCAGGCGGGCACTGTGGACGACGTGAAGGCGCGCGGCACGCTGAACTGCGTAGTCAGTACCGGTGTCGCCGGGTTCGCCTATGCAGACGACAAGGGTGAGTGGCGCGGCTTCGATGTCGATTTCTGTCGAGCGACCGCCGCCGCGGTACTTGGCGATGCGAGCAAGATCAAGGCTGTAACTTCCACGGGTAAGACACGTTTCACCCTGCTCAACTCCGGCGAGGGCGATGTGCTGTGGCGCAACACCACAATCACTTTTTCGCGCGATGTCGGCGTCAAGCTGCGCTTCCACGGCGTCAACTACTATGACGGCCAGGGTTTCATGGTTCCCAACGCGCTGGGCGTAAAGAGCGCCAAAGAACTCGACGGCGCATCAGTGTGCATCCAGACTGGCACTACCACCGAGCTCAACCTGGCAGATTTTTTCTTCGCCAATAACATCAAATACGAGGCGGTGCCGATCGAGACCAATGACGAGGCGCGGCAAAACTACCTTGCCGGCCGTTGCGACGTGTACACCACGGATGCATCGGGACTGGCCGCGACCCGCTCGACATTTCCGGATCCATCGGCACACGCGATTCTGCCTGAGATCATCTCCAAGGAGCCTGGGCCCCGCAACCCGTCACGGCGATGACCAGTGGTCGGATGTCATCACCTGGGTCTACTACGCCACGGTCACGGCCGAGGAGAAGGGCGTCACTCAAGCCAACGTAGACAAAATGAAGAGCTCCAAGGATCCCGAAATCCTGCGCCTGCTCGGTGTCGAGGGCAATCAGGGTGAAGAACTTGGACTGCCGAAAGACTGGGCCTATCAGATCATAAAGCAGGTCGGCAACTACGCGGACATCTTCGAACGCAACATCGGCGTGAACACCCCGATCGGTCTGGAGCGCGGCCTGAACGCCCTGTGGACCAACGGCGGATTGCAGTATTCGCCGCCGTTCCGCTAAGCCGCAAGCCGTCAACTGCGTCGATAGAAACGTAGATGTGACACACAAATAGCCCGGGAAAGGCGTGCTGCCATCGCGCCGATGTGCAGCCCGCCTCTTCCCGGCACTGTCGTTCCAAACCTGGGGGGGTTCTCGAATGGCTGCTGTACCCACCGCTCAACAATCTGAGGCCGGTAATCTGCTGCTGCGCCTGTGGCGAAATCAGGAGACCCGCTCGGTCATCATCCAGATACTCACCATGGCGGCGCTGTTTCTCGCCGTCGCAATGATCGCCCGCAACGTGGCCATCAATCTCGAAGCGATCGGCAAGGAATTCAGCTTCGACTACCTTGGCTCGACGGCCGCCTACGACATTACGTTTTCGCCCTTTATCGAATACACCTCGCGCGACACCCATTTGCGCGCGGCCGCCGTCGGCATCATGAATACTGCGCTGGTAGCGGTCTGCGGCATAATCCTGGCGTCGATCCTGGGCTTCCTGATGGGCGTCATGCGCCTGTCCAAGAACTGGCTGATCAACCGCATGGTGTACGTGTTCCTGGAATTCACGCGTAACGTGCCTGTGCTGCTGCACATTCTGCTGATCCACGGGGTCATCGTGACCACGATGCCTCCGACCAGGAGCGCGGTCAATATCAGCGACACCTTTTTTATCTCCAACCGCGGCTTTTTCATTCCCTCGCCGGTGTTCGAGAGCGGTTTCGGTCTGGTCTTCGCGACTTTCATCGTGGCCGTCGTGGCGGTGATCTTTTTCCGCCGCTGGGCGCACAAAGTTCAGGATGAGACCGGCAAGATTTACCCGGTGTTCTTGATTTCGCTGGGCGTCATCGTCGGTGCTACCGGGCTGATGTTTCTGTTGACCGGCATGCCGTTAACCTGGGAGGTGCCGGCGCTCAAGGGATTCAATTTCAAAGGCGGGTTATCCGTTAGACCGGAGTTCATCGCGCTGTGGCTGGCACTGTCCTACTACACGGCGTGTTTCATCGCGGAGATCGTGCGGGCCGGCATCCTCGCGGTCAGCCACGGTCAAACCGAAGCGGCTTCCGCGCTCGGGCTGCGCACCAATCGTGTTCTGCAGCTGATCATCGTCCCGCAGGCGCTGCGAGTCATCGTGCCGCCGCTGGCCAGCCAATATCTGAACCTGACAAAGAATTCCTCGCTGGCGATCGCGATCGGCTACATGGACGTGGTGGCGACCATCGGTGGCATCTCGCTGATGCAGACCGGTAAAGAAATGGAGTCCATGATCATCGTGATTGGCGTCTACCTGACGTTTTCGCTGTCGATCTCGGCCTTCATGAACTGGTTCAACAAACGCATGAAACTCGTGGAACGGTAGGGGGATAGACAAATGAACGAAACCACTACCAAAGAACATGCACCCGGGACTTACCCCGATCTTCCGGCACCGATAATTACCACCGGCGTGGTGGGCTGGGTGAGGACGAATCTCCTCTCTTCGCCGCTGAACATCATACTGACCGTGGTGGCGATCTGGTTTCTCTGGACCATCATTCCGCCCATGCTCGAGTGGATGGTGTTCGACTCGGTCTGGAGCGCCGAGGACCGCAACGATTGCTGGGCCCAGATGGCCGAACCGGAAGGCGCCGCCTGCTGGGCGTTCGTTCAAAGCCGCTTGGAGCTGTTCACTTACGGCTTCTACCCGGAAGAGTTGCGCTGGCGCCCGAATCTGGCTTTCCTGATGCTGATCGCTGCCCTCGTGCCGGTGCTCTACGACAAGACCCCGTACCGCAAGTACGGCATGGTGTATTCGGCGGCGTTCCCGCTGATAGCAGGCTGGCTGCTGGTCGGCGGATTCGGGCTTACGCCGGTGGATACCGATCAAATCGGTGGCATCCTGCTGACGCTGGTCATCGGCGTAACCGGCATTGCGTTCTCACTGCCGATCGGCATACTGCTGGCGCTGGGACGCCAGTCGCGCATGCCGGTGATGCGCATACTGTGCGTCACTTTCATCGAGTTCATTCGTGGCGTGCCGCTGATCGCACTGCTGTTCGTCGCCTCGACGATGCTCAATTACTTCCTGCCGCCGGGCACCACGTTCGACCTGCTGATGCGGGTGCTGATCATGGTGACACTGTTCTCCGCCGCCTACGTTGCGGAAGTCGTGCGTGGCGGGTTGCAGGCCGTGGCCACGGGCCAGCATGAAGCAGCCGACGCGATCGGCCTGACCTACTGGAAAACGCAGCGCCTGATCGTGCTGCCGCAGGCATTGAAAATCTCCATTCCTGGCATCGTCAACACCTTCATCGGGCTGTTCAAGGACACGACGCTGGTTCTCATCATCGGCTTGCTCGACCCGCTGGGCATCGGCAAAGCGGCACTGGCCGACGCTAGCTGGGCAGGCCTGGCAAGAGAGGTCTACCTGTTCGTCGCGCTGTTCTTTTTCATATGCTGCTTTTCGATGTCGAGGTATTCGCTCTACCTCGAGCGCAAGCTGCACACCGGCTATTGAGAAAACTCGAGGCCGCAAAGGGGTTCCCACCATGACAGAAGCAACAGAACAAGGTACCTCCACGACCGGCGCGCCAGGCGTGGATTCCTCAAAACCACCGGTCATCGTCATCAAGGATATGCACAAGTGGTACGGCGCTTTCCACGTGCTCAAAAACATCAACCTGGAAGTGGCCAGCGGCGAGCGCATCGTCATCTGCGGCCCGTCCGGGTCCGGCAAATCGACGCTAATCCGCTGCATCAACCGGCTCGAGGAGCATCAGCAGGGGCTGATTTCCGTCGACGGCACTGAGTTGACGGGTGACCTGAAACACATCGAAATCATCCGCTCGGAAGTCGGCATGGTATTCCAGCACTTCAACCTGTTTCCGCATCTGACGGTGCTGGAGAACTGCACCCTGGGTCCGATCTGGGTACGCAAAATGCCCAAGGCCGAGGCCACGGAAGTCGCCATGCAATACCTGGAGCGGGTCAAGATCCCGGAGCAGGCGGCAAAGTTTCCCGGCCAGCTCTCGGGCGGGCAGCAGCAACGCGTGGCCATCGCGCGCTCGCTGTGCATGTCGCCCAATATCATGTTGTTCGACGAGCCGACCTCGGCGCTGGATCCCGAGATGATCAAGGAAGTGCTGGACGTGATGATCGAGCTCGCCGAAAGCGGTATGACCATGCTGTGCGTCACGCACGAGATGGGCTTCGCGACCGCGGTCGCCAACCGGGTCATATTCATGGATGGCGGCGAGATCATCGAGCAGAACGAGCCCAGGGAATTCTTCGAGAATCCGCAGCACGACCGCACCAAGCTGTTCCTGAGCCAGATTCTGCGGCACTAGACCCTCACTCCCTGGCCCCTCTCCCAAAGGAGACCGTTGCATAAATCAATTGTCCCCTCTCCCCTGGGGGAGAGGGCCAGGGCGAGGGGGAATCTAATCAATACCTTACACCCTAACCCTCTCCCTCAAGGGAGAGGGGTGAAAAAGGCTCTCCGCAGCCCCTCCTTATCTTGCTCCCTCTCCCTCTCGGGAGAGGGCCGCGGTGAGGGGCAAGACACCGTTGACACCGCAAACTCCGACCACGGCGGTTGACATCGGCGCCTGCTGCGCTCATGGTTTCCTACAGCTAACAGCCGGTCTGCGGGGTTTCGGCTATGAGACGTTCGACACGCAACTATACGATTGCGATCGTGCTGTCGCTGGCGTTCCTGGGCTACCAGGTTTGGCTCACCGATCCGCCGGAACCGTCCGTAACCTTCACTCCGGAACCGACTCCCTCTACCGCCGAGGAGGAATTCGAACGCGCGCGTGCCGAGCTTGGCCTAGCGCCGTTTCCCGATCCCGCCAAACTCCAGAGCATCGAGCAATCGCTGCGCGGCGATACGCTGCTTTCTATCGAGCAGATCGACGTGGAACTCGCCGGACTGATGCGACTCGGTGAGTTCGGCCTGGTGCGCGAACGCTTACTGCAGTACGCCGCCGATGCGGTCGAATCCGGCGATCGTGTGCTGCTGGGCGGCGTCCTGTCGCTGCTCGGTCAAGTTGCCATCGAGGAACAGGATCTGGATACCGCGGAGGTGTACCTGTTCGAATCGCTGGACGTACTGCAGAGCGAAGGTGATGAGGTCAGTACCGCGCAGGTATACATGCAGCTGGGGCGCGTGCATCTGAAATCCCGACAGATGGCACGCACGGCCGGCGTCGCGTACGACCGGTTGCTGGTGGCACGCTGGCAGCTCAGCAAACAGGATTACGGGAGTGCGGCGGAGAACCTGCACCAAGTGATCGAAGACAGCCTGTCGATCAACCGCTTCGGTGCCGCCGCCAGCGCCTACGACACGCTGGCCCGTCTGCACACGGCAACCGGCGCGACGTACGAGGCCGAACGGGCGGTTATGCAGGCAGCGAGTCTCTATGCTTCATCGGGTCAACCGGATCGGGCACGCGAACTGCTGGACAACCTGGCTGGCATTGAACAATGGCGGGTGGCAGCGATCGAGGAGGACATCGAACGTAACTACAGCGAATTCCAGAACAACGTCGAACAGATCGAACGCGCCCGCGACTACCAACGGCTGTACCACCACTACCTTGCCAAGGGCGATGAGCGGCGCGCCTGGAAGCTGCGCCTGCTGGCGGGGCAGTCCCTTGCCAAAGCCTCCAAACGCGCCATGTACCACCGCCAGCCGGATGTGCTCGCGGTGCTTTACAACTCGAACATTGCCAAAGAGCAGGCGCAGAATTATTTCGATCGCGCCCGGCGCACGTTCGACGACAGTGGACTGGTTATTCTGTCCGCGCACACCGCGACGCTGGAAGACCAGATATTCTGAGCGTTGCCGCGCAGATACTCCGCGGCTTGCCGCACTATGCACCCCGCAGATCGAAAGATTGCGCTGAGCACACAGTTCGCAGTCACGGTCACTGATGACTAATCCCGTACTTGTCGAAATTCGTCGCGGCGACGCGATTGAAAGCTGGCACCGCGGCGCGCTGGCAGTGCTCAACAGTGCAGGCGAAACGCTGGTCGCGCTGGGCGACACGGACCGGGCAATCTACCCGCGCTCCGCCATAAAACCGTTGCAGGCGATTCCTTTGGTGGAAAGCGGTGCGGCGCACCGATTCGCTTTGGATGACGCGCAGATTTCTCTCGCCTGTGCCTCGCACGGCGGCGAACCGATGCACGTGCTGGCTGTCCAGGACTGGCTGCATAGCCTCTCCCTCGACAGCAGCGATCTGGCCTGCGGCGCCCACACCCCTCTGTATGCGCCGGCCGCGGCAGCGCTGCTCGCACAAGGCCGATCGGCGACCGCGCTGCACAACAATTGCTCCGGCAAGCACGCCGGTTTCCTGACGCTGACCAGACATTTCGGTGCGGCCATCGACGGCTATATCGAACGCGATCACGCCGCGCAACTGGCGTGGCGCGACACGCTGCGCGAGCTGGCAGACGATGACCTGAGCGTGCGCCCGCGCGGCGTCGACGGCTGCGGGATACCGGTTATCGGCATACCGTTGCGCAGTATGGCGCTGGCGATGGCACGGTTCGCCGATCCGCGCGGCCTGGGCCCGGTGCGCAGCGAGGCGGTGGTGCGCATTCAGCAGGCACTGACGGCGGAACCGCTGATGATGGCCGGCACCGGCCGATTGTGTACCGAAACCATACACCTGACACAGGGGCGTGCACTGATCAAAACCGGCGCCGAGGGTGTCTACGCGGGCGCGGTTCCAGCAAGCGGCCTCGGTATTGCCCTGAAAATAGACGACGGCAACAGGCGTGCCGCCGATTGTGCCATCGCAACGGTGCTGCGGCGGATCGATGCGCTGCACGACGACGAATGGCACCAGTTGCAGCCACTTGCCTGTCCGCCCATCGAAAATGTTGCGGGTATGACGGTCGGCAGCACAGAAGCCGCCCAGGTGTTGTCGTTCAGTCTGTAAAGCGCCTGATCGTCGGCGCGGCATGGAATCATCCGGGAGGCTGCGTTTCCTCGAAGTCGTCATCCCTGGGCCAGGCATTGAGCACGGCCTGCACCAGCGTCGCCAGAGGGATGGCAAAGAACACACCCCACACACCCCACAGCCCGCCGAAGAACAGCACTGCAACGATGATCGCCACCGGGTGGAGATTGACGACTTCGGAAAACAGAATCGGCACGAGCGCGTTGCCATCGAGGACCTGAATGATCTGATAAGCCAGCAGCAGATACCAGAACTGGGCGGCAAGGCCCCACTGAAAGTAGGCGATCAGCGCAACCGGCAAGGTGACGGCAATCGCGCCGACGAACGGGATGATCACCGAGATGCCGACCAGAAAGCTCAGCAGCAGGGAAAAATTTAATCCCATCAGCGCGAAGGTCACATAGGTCACCGCCCACACGATCGCGATCTCGATGAACTTACCGCGTATGTAGTTGGCGATTTTCTGGTCCACTTCCACCCACACCTGAAAGGACAGTTCGCGCTCGCGTTCGTGGGGCAGGAACTGCGTCATCCAATCGACAATGCGGTGTTTGTCCTTGAGTGAGAAGAACACCAGTATCGGAATCAGGATCACATAGATCGCGATGGTGAACACATTGACCGCGTGTGTCAGGGAGAATGAAACGATCGCCTGACCCAGCGACGTTATACGCAGACGAATCTGGGCGAATATATCGTGTATCTGCGGTTCGGTGATCAGCGAAGGGTACAGCTCCGGCAGCTTGAGCAGCGCTTCCTGGAAACGCGCGGCCATCTCGGGGATCTGAAAAATCAGCTGCGTAACCTGCTGCGACAACAAAGGCACCAGGCCGAGAAACAGAAACAGGCACAGAAGCAGGAACAGCAGCACCACAACGCTGGTGGCCAGCGTGCGCGGAACGCGCCATCCCTCGAATACGCTGACCACGCCGTCGAGCAGATAAGCGAACAGAATCGCGATCAGTACCGGCGCGAGAATGTCTCCGAGCAGCAGCACGATCGCAAACAGCACGACGAGAAAAATCACCAGAATAACGGCCTGCGGGTCGGAAAAATTCCGGCGGTACCAGGATTTGAGGATCTCGAGCACGTTTACCTGCTGGCGCTCGCGCGTTCCTGAGCCTGGCAATAATGGCGCGCGAACTCGAGAAACTCCTCCATCACGCCGTGGCGAAATTTCTGCCGTTGCCTGACGAACGAAAACGGGCGCGGCAGCGGCGGCTCCAGGCTGCGCGCCAGCAAGGTCCCAAGTTTCAGCTCTTTGCCGATAATGGCGTGCGACACGATGGAAACGCCCATGCCCGCCTCGACGGCGCCCTTGATGGCTTCCGGACTGCCCAACTCCAGCGACTTGTTCAGGTCGCGCTCGCTCAGCCCCTGGGCGGCGAAAAAATTTGCCACGACTTCGCGGGTTCCCGAGCCCGCTTCACGAAACACGAAGGGCTGCCCGATGAGTTGCTCGGTCGTTATCGACGTATATGCCGCGAATTCGTGGGCCGGAGGTGCAATTACCACAAGTTCGTCAATGAGGCAGGTTTCGACCAGCAGCTGCTTGTTGCTGACGCCGCCTTCGACGACGCCCAGATCGATTTCGTTTTCCTCCACCAGATGCACGACGCCTTCGGTGTTGGTCACCGTAAGGCGAATATTCATTTCCGGATAGCGCTCCTTGAAACTGCCAAGCAGGCTGGGGAGCAGATACTCGGCAATCGTGGTGCTCGCACCGACTGTCAGCGCTCCGGTTATCTCACCCGTCAGTTCGCGCACGGATTCTTCCATTTCCTCATAGAGC
Source organism: Gammaproteobacteria bacterium (assembly GCA_029861595.1). Lineage (GTDB taxonomy): Bacteria > Pseudomonadota > Gammaproteobacteria > JAHELT01 > JAHELT01 > JAHELT01. The sequence continues at coordinate 8,454 of JAOTYY010000002.1, read as the reverse complement.
GCAATTATGCGAGCGGAAAATTCGAACACCCGCTGGCCGGCTTCGGTGAGACTTATTCTATTGTGCCCGCGATCGAACAAGCGTGTGTTGAAATCCTCTTCCAGCTGCCGGATCTGAAAGGTGACCGCCGGCTGCGTCATATTCAATGCTTCCGCAGCCTTGGTGAAACTCAGCAGACGAGCCACCGCGTGGAACACTTGAATGCGCCGATCGGACATATGTTTGATCCGGATACGATTCGAAAATGGTACCAGTTCGATGCCTGGACATAAACAATTCTTATAGCGCAAAACAGTCTAAAGGAGCACACCTCCATGCCGATTAACGGATATCACCGTAACTGTGCTGGAGACTCGCCGTGGCTGATTGTTTTATCGGACGACAACCAATTTTCAATCGCAAAGACGAGGTTTATGCCTACGAGCTGTTGTACCGCAGCCACGAGACAGACAGCGCCGGCGACATCGATCTCGACGTGGCCACATCGCAGGTGATCATGAACGCGTTCGTCGAGATTGGCCTGGAAAACATTGTCGGGCATCGGCTCGCGTTCATTAACATGACCCGCCAGTTCCTGCTGACGCCCGAGTTGATGTGTTTTCCGCCGGAGCAGGTGGTCCTGGAAATCCCCGAGGAGGCCGGCGCCGACGATGAAATCCGCGCCGCGGTAAGCCGGCTCAAGGTCCTGGGTTACACCATTGCACTGGACGGTTACCACAGCGCCGCGCCCCACGCACCGCTCTATCCTTTCACCGACATCGTAAAGCTTGATGCCCACGCACTTGACGAGGCCACGCTGCGTGCCGAACTGGACAAACTCGCCGGACAGGACGTGATGGTGATGGCGAAACGGGTGGAGACGACCGAGCAGCGCTTGCAGCTGGAGGAATTCGGCTGTGACTACTTCCAGGGTCACTATCTGGCAAGCGCGAAAGTGATGAGCGCCAAACGCCTGCCGACCAACAAGATGGCGATTCTGCAGTTACTCGCAAAAATCAGCGATCCCGCGACCGACATCGAAGAGCTGGAAAAGCTCATCAGTCTGGACGCATCGCTCAGTCTGCGCGTGCTGCGCTTCGTGAACTCACCGCTCAGCGGTCTGGTCAGAGAAGTCGATTCGATTCACCAGGCGGTGGTCTTCCTCGGCCGGAACATCATCAAGAACTGGGTGATGTTATTGACGATCGCCAATCTCGACGACGTCATCCCGGAGCTGGTGACTACGGCGTTCGTCCGCGCCAAGCTGTGCGAGAGTCTGGCCAGCGAATGCCATCTCGACGGCAAAGACTCATTTTTCACGGTCGGCATGTTCTCGCTGGTCGATGCGATGATGGGCGTGACTACCGAGTCGCTGCTCGATTCGCTGCCGTTTTCCGACGAGATGGAAAAAGCGCTGTTGCAGCACACGGGCGAGCGCGGCGAAGCGCTTTTATGCGCCCAGGAACTGGAGTTGGGTGCACCCAGCGGTGCTCATTTTCGCACTATGTCGTCCGACCGTGTTTCGCAGCTGTACCTCGAAGCGCTGCAATGGGCGGATCAGACGACCGCGACCATGCATTGAGCGTCACCGCTCTGGAGGCCGGTGCCCGTACCCTATCGCGCTGTAGGCATCATCAGGCCGGCATTCCGGATGATTCCCGGTTCACCTCTTTTTTATCGCCCGTTTTTGCTATACGGTTCGCGCTTGCATGACAATTTATCGCCTAATATCGGTTTTACTATGCGTATGAACCTGATCGGATCGCTCGTCCTGGCTGTGCTATTTGCGGTAACGAGCGGCATCGCGCAGGCGAAAATCTACAAATGGGTGGACGAGAACGGTATCACCCAGTACACCCAGCAACCGCCGCCCAAGGGCAGTGCCACGGAAGTCAACGTGCCTGCGGCGCCCAGCGCCCCGCCTGCCGAGCAACTCCGAGACCTGCAGGACCGTCTTGAGGCTTTAAACAAGCGGCAGGAAGAAGAGTTGCGGTCAGAACAGGAAACCGAGGCGCAACGCGCGGATCGCGAACAGCTCGCCGCGGACTGCAAGCGCATTCGCGAGCAGCTCGCGGTGGTGAGCAACAATCCGCGTCTGATGGAAGAAAGCGAAGACGGCACACGCATACGCATGACCGAAGAACGCCGCCAGGAAAGGATCGCGCTTGCCAAGCAGCAGTTGCAGGAACATTGCTCAGACATCTAGCAGCTGTCCGCACCACGGCCCGCCCACCTGGTGTAACATCCCACTCTCACTCGCTAGTAAAGACCCGGCATGCGCGCTCAAGCCTTCCACCTGATCACCCTGAAGGAAACGCCCGCGGACGCGGAAATCGTCAGTCACCAGTTGATGATTCGCGCCGGCATGATTCACCGTCTGGCTTCCGGATTGTATTCCTGGTTACCGCTCGGTTATCGCGTGGTACGGAAAGTCGAGCGAGTGGTACGCGAGGAGATGGACCGCGCCGGCGCGCTCGAGATGATCATGCCCGCGGTACAGCCGGCGGAACTGTGGCAGGAGTCGGGACGCTGGGACCACTTCGGTCCGGAGTTGCTGCGGTTTCGCGACCGGCATGAGCGCGATTTCTGCTTCGGCCCGACGCACGAGGAAGTAATTACCGACATCGCCCGCCGCGACCTCAAGAGCTACCGGCAGTTGCCGGTCAACTACTACCAGATCCAGACCAAGTTCCGCGACGAGATCCGCCCACGCTTCGGCGTCATGCGCGCGCGCGAATTCGTCATGAAAGACGCCTATTCGTTCCACGCCAGCGCAGCGTCGCTGCAGCAGACTTACGAGGTAATGTACGAGGCGTACAGCCGCATCTTCACTCGCCTGGGACTGCACTATCGCGCGGTGGAAGCGGATTCCGGTGCGATCGGTGGCAGCACCTCGCACGAATTCCACGTGCTGGCGGACAGCGGCGAGGATGCCATTGCGTTCTCCAGCGAAAGCGATTACGCGGCCAATGTCGAACGCTCGCCAACCGGCCCCGGGCAGGTACGGCCCGCGGCCAGCCGGCAGCTGAACGAGGTCGCGACACCGGAGCAGCACACCATCAAGGCACTGACCGAGTTCCTGGACGTAAGTGCCGAATCATGCCTGAAGACGTTGCTGGTGCAGGGCAGCGAGGAGCCTGTAGTTGCCCTGGTGCTGCGCGGCGACCACGAACTGAATCCGATCAAGGCGGAGCGACTGGCCGAGGTTGCAAGTCCCTTGCGTATGGCTGACGAGGCGGCGATCCGCGCCGCCACCGGTGCAAGTCCCGGTTCCGTTGGCCCGGTCGGGTTGCAGATCCCGGTGATTGCCGATTACGCAGCCGCCGAGGTAGCCGACGCGGTGTGCGGTGCCAATCGCGACGGCTACCACTACACGGGCGTCAACTGGGGACGCGATCTGGAGGAGCCGCAGGTCGCGGATATCCGCAACACCGCGGCCGGTGACCCGAGCCCCGACGGTAAAGGCACCTTGCAAATTGCGCGCGGCATCGAGGTCGGTCACATCTTTCAGCTCGGCGACAAATACAGCCAGAGCATGCAGGCGAGTGTCCTAGATGAAGACGGCAAGCCGGTGATGATGCAGATGGGTTGTTACGGAATCGGTGTCACGCGCATCGTCGCAGCCGCTATCGAGCAGAATCACGACGAGCACGGGATTATCTGGCCGGACCCTATCGCGCCGTTTCAAATCGCCCTGGTGCCGATCAATATGCGCAAGTCGCAGCGCGTGCGCGAAGCCGTCGAGGCGCTGTACGAGAGTCTCATGAACGATGGTTACGAGGTGTTGCTGGACGACCGGCCGCTGCGTCCCGGGGTGATGTTTGCCGAGATGGATCTGATCGGCATTCCACATCGCCTGGTGCTCGGCGAAAAAGGCCTGGACGCCGGCACGGTGGAATACAAGGCACGCGGCGGCGACGCCACCGAGGATATTCCATTGGCGGAACTCGCGTCTTCGCTTCGCGAACGCATTGCACAATGACATGATCAGACTCCTTTTACCGATGCTGATCGTGCTGCTGGCAGGGTGCACCGGAATGCGCGATGCGCAGCAATTTGCAGCGCCCGCGCATGCTTATGGAAACGAACAAAAAATTGCAGAGTTAAGCGCGGCAATCACCGCGTTGGGAGACCGGGTCGATCCCGCCGAAGCGCTTCAAGCCGCCGAAGTCGCGGTGCGCTACCCGCTCAAACTGGCCGAACAATATGAGCTGACTACCCCACCGCTGTGGCACAACACTTTAGTCAATCTGGGCATCAAACCACGCGGGTTATGCGTTGACTGGACCCGGGATCTGCTGGTGCGGTTGCGCGAGCTGCGCCTGAGCACATTGAAAACACACTGGGGCGTGGCCAATTCCGAAGCCGCCTTCCTCATCGAACACAGCACGGCCATCATCACAGTGCGCGGCGAATCCATGGAAACCGGCATCGTGTTGGATCCCTGGCGCAATTCCGGCCGCCTATTCTGGTCCCGAATCAGCGAAGACACCAAGTACCAGTGGCATCCGCTGGCTGAAGTGCAGGCGAAGCGCCGGCTGAAACAAGCCGCACGGGCGGAGTTCACCTCAAGCCGCTAATGTCCTGCCCGTACTCCCCTCTCCCTGGAGGGGAGAGGGAATAGCGAATTACGCAAAGGTCTACTCGGGAGAGGGACCCTCGGAGTGAGGCTCTTTCCCCCTCTCCCCCTGGGAGGGGCCGGGGGTGAGGGGCCGCCGCCTGTCAGGGTCTAGGCACCGCCCCTAAACCGTTGTCACTGACCTTTAGGGCTAGCCTGCATGTCGCGCGAAGGGTTCGCTTCTCAGGGAAAATCAGGCTAAGGAGATCGGACGATCGCGTACACAAGCACAGCCGTAGCTATGGTTCAAGGGGGATCGTTCGATATCCGACGCCAGATTTTTCCTGAAAGTGAACAGGCACGGCGTGTAACTTCGCCGCCGGGGGTAACTTCGCACCTGTCGTCTTGAATCAGCTTGGGAACTCGACAATTTCTGGCCGCCTTCGTGCGACATGCGGGCTAGCACCTCAGTCCTATTTCCCCCGCTCGCGCACCCTGCAAGAATCAGCAACACACCGTAAAGGGAAAGGTGTCGCCATGATCACCAAAGTTAACGCATCAACAATGCTGTGCTTCTGATCGCGTCGATCGCGCTGCCCGCACCGGCAACCGACAAACAACACCGCGTAGGCTTTCTAACGGGCACTATCGACTGGGACCTGCATACGGCTGGCCCGCACACCTGGGCTTTTGGGGCTATGAGGAAGGCAAAAAATGTCGTCTACAGGACTGTTGCGTCGACGGCCCTGACGGATGACAAGCTGCCTGTTGGCCAGGGAACTACTGACACGGCGCTCGGTCACAATTGTACAGGACGTATTTCATTGAAAGGAACCGCCACGGCGGAATTCTCGCGCAACATCTGCCGCTGGTGAACTACGCCCCCGAGGGCGGCGGTGTGACGCGAAACACCTCTTCCACGCTGGTCTGGCCGGCGGCTACTTTCTGTGCCCCGCTCAGGCGCAGGGGTTTCATGCCTTCCTGCACCGCCGCGCGGCGAATGTCCGCGATGTCCGAAGATTCCGATATAAGGCCACGGATCAACGGTGAGACCTTGAAGATCTCGTAAATTCCCGTGCGTCCCATGTAGCCGGTGTTACGGCATTCGAGGCACCCGTCCGCCTTGTTTATCTGGGCTGGCGCCTTGGAGGACCAGGGACGCACCAGATCCCGCCAGACGTTCGCATCCAGCGCGGTCGGCTCACGGCAATGCGGACACAGCGTGCGCGAGAGCCGCTGCGCGACAACGCCAAGCAGCGTGGCGTTGATCAGGTAAGACGGCACGCCCAGTTCCAGCAGGCGCGTGATTGCCGAGGGCGCATCGTTGGTATGCAACGTGGACAGCACCAGATGCCCGGTCAGCGCCGCCTGGGTCGCCATCTCCGCGGTTTCCAGGTCCCGAATCTCGCCCACCATCACCACGTCGGGATCCTGGCGCAGCAGGGTGCGCACCCCGGATGCGAAGTCCAGGCCGATGTTGGGCTGGACCTGCATCTGGTTGAATTCGCTCATCACCAGTTCGATCGGATCTTCGATCGTGGAGACGTTGATTTCCGGCACGGCGATCTGCTTCAACGTCGAATACAACGTCGTCGTCTTGCCTGAGCCGGTGGGCCCGGTTACCAGCACGATACCGTGAGGGTTGTCGATCAGTTCCTGCCAGACGTCGTTCTCGGCACGGCTGAATCCGAGTTGCGTAGCAGTCTTGACGAGCACGTCCGGGTTGAAAATTCGCATCACCAGTTTTTCGCCGAACGCAGTCGGCATGGTAGACAGTCGCAGTTCGACTTCACGCCCCTCCTGATCACGCGTTTTCAACCGGCCGTCCTGCGGGCGGCGTTTTTCCGCGACATCCATGCGCCCGACGATCTTGATGCGGCTGGTTACCGCCGCCATCACCGCCGCGGGGATCTCGTAGACGTTGTGCAGCACCCCGTCGATGCGGAAGCGCACCGAACCGTGTTCGCGCCGCGGTTCCAGATGGATATCGCTGGCGCGTTGGTCAAAGGCGTACTGCAGCAACCAGTCGACAATGTTGACGACGTGCTGATCGTTGGCGTCCAGCCGGCCGGCACGACCCAGTTCCACCAACTGTTCGAGGTTCTGGACACCGGATGGCGCCGCGTTGGCATCATCCTCGCTGGCACTGCGCACCGAGCGTGACAGCGAATAGAATTCGGTGAGGTAACGCTGAATCTGGTCGGGGCTGGCGAAAACCCGCACGATTTCCTTGCGCAGTATGGTTTCTAGCTCCTGCTCCCACTCGCGTACGTACGGTTCCGCAACCGCGAACGTCACCGCCTTCTCTGTCACATCGATCGGCAAAATGTGGAAACGCGCAGCGTACGCGTAAGACACGACCGCGGTCACAGACGGCACATCGACTTTTAACGGATCGATACGGTGATAAGGCAACCCCGATTTGTCGGCATACCACTGAGTGAGAAAATCCACGGTCAGTGTCTGCTCCGAATTGCCGGCAATACTGCGCTCGGCAATAAACATCAGGGCATGCTTGTCGCGGTGTTCGGCGCCCTTCGCCACGGCTTTCGTGAGGCGTGCGTCATCGGCCTCCAACAGACCTTCATTGACGAGGTCGTCGACAATCTCGCCGACCGGCAGGCGGCCTTCGAACTTGGTATCTGCCAGAACCGGATTCATACTTTGATACGAAACTCCGAGAAATCTACCCAGGGCTGCGACGTACAGTTCACCTCGCTCACGATGGCGTACCTCGGACCCTGATGCAACCATTGCTGAAAAGAGTGCAGCGCCGCGGCATCGCCGCAGGCCAGCGTTTCCACCGCACCGTCACGGCGGTTTCTCACCCAGCCGGTAATGTGCAACCCTTGTGCCATCGCCAGGGTGGCGGCACGAAAAGCCACGCCTTGAACGCGTCCACGCACCACGCAAAGTACACAGCGCGCGCCATTGTCACGTTTAACCATCGTGCTTACCGGGACCGGTATCACGGAATCTCGATGCCGGCCGAGGCGCCGACGAATACCCGCGCTCGAGAGCGAGGTTGACCAATTCGAGAGTCGTCCGCAGGGACTTCGGGCGGATTTCTCGCCTCTGCCGGGGCGCGGCAAGTTGATCTCGGACAAGCCGTCCAGCGTTACCGCCGGTAGCAACGCAAAGAGGCCCCCTGGGGGCCTCTTTGGTGTGACATCGACGCGCCACGGCGCGCCTCACGATCCGCTAGTTGTTTGAGAGATACTCCAGATCGCTGGCTTCGACCGCACCCAGTGCCCAGGCGCCGCGGTTACGTGCGTGATTGACTGCCGTATCCACTTCCGACTGACTGGGACTATGCCGGAACTCCAGCCACTGCCCCGGGAAGATCAGGTCCGCGTCTTCGATGATGGCGGTATTTTCGCGAAAGATCAGCGGCCACCGGTAGGGATCGCCATAGACGAAATCCATGCCGGAGATGGCCCACAGCGAATCGCCGGACTCGACTTCATAGCGGCCAACCTTTTCTTCCATCGGTGCCGCCGCCATCGGGGCGGGCGGGGCCGAAGGCATGAACTTGGCGTTCTCGGCCTGGTACTGACGCAGGGCGTTCTCCGCCTGCCGCCGCGCCTGGTTGGCGAGCGCTATCGCCTTGTCGTTGTCGCAATCGGGCTCTTTCGCGGCCGCTTCCGCCTGCTTGATCAGCTTTTCCGTATCGCGCCAGGCATAGGCGACGGCCTGCGCCTCCGCAGCGGCGGCTTTTGCGGCATCGATCGCGTTGCGGGCCGCAGCGCTCATCTGACATTCGTCTTCAGGCGGCGGCGCTTCGCTTACGGTAGCTTGTTGTTGTGCACAACCCGCTGCCAGCCCTAGCACTAGCGTCGCTACACCGAACTGCTTGCAATACGCACGGATATTCATCGATTGGCCTCCAGGCGCAACAAATATTATTAAGAAATTCT